>NZ_JASJPC010000016.1:0-77308 GCF_031426875.1 Sulfuritalea sp. | reverse complement strand
TCAACTGCGACAGCTGGACGCCCGGCCCGTGAGGGCCGGGCGAGGATTGAAACCGTTCTACGGCTGCTGGTACGTTGGATGGTTGGCATGACGCCCGGCCCGTGAGGGCCGGGCGAGGATTGAAACTGTTCCGATTCAGACCCGTGCGATTGCGCAGACTGACGCCCGGCCCGTGAGGGCCGGGCGAGGATTGAAACCGTCGGATACGGATCGTATTATTGAGGCGCTTAAGGACGCCCGGCCCGTGAGGGCCGGGCGAGGATTGAAACTCATCCTTATTGAGCGTCATGACACATTCCTTAAGACGCCCGGCCCGTGAGGGCCGGGCGAGGATTGAAACTGATGTGTACTAAGCCTTTGCCGGCTCGCCGTATTGACGCCCGGCCCGTGAGGGCCGGGCGAGGATTGAAACATAGCATACCTCGCAACATAAGCGGCACTCTCAAACGACGCCCGGCCCGTGAGGGCCGGGCGAGGATTGAAACCGCCTCTTCGCCGCACGTCGGGCAGTCGCAGAAATGACGCCCGGCCCGTGAGGGCCGGGCGAGGATTGAAACCTCAAGCCCTTCGAGGTGCAATCATGAGCTGGCCCGACGCCCGGCCCGTGAGGGCCGGGCGAGGATTGAAACGCGCCCGGTATGGGCGAATACGTGAATTAATTTCGACGCCCGGCCCGCGACGGCCGGGCGAGGATTGAAACAGCCCCGGCGACGGCGCGACGACGTTCCGCATCCCCGGACGCCCGGCCTGCTAGGGCCGGGCGAGGATTGAAACCCTTTTGGTTCAATCTGCACCCCGCCGGGCGAGGATTGAAACCAGGGAATGGCTATGCAGCCGCAGTTGATCTTTTGACGCCCGGCCCGCGAGGACCGGGCGAGGATTGAAACTAAGAGCTGGAGGATGGTTTCCGGAAGCTGATGTGACGGCCGGCCCTCGCGCGCTGGGCGAGGATTGAAACATCGAGATAGGATTGCGGCGTGTTCTTGGCGCAGCGCGAGGATTGAAACCCAGTAGTCGGTGAAGGCGCTCGCGACGGCCGCGCGAGGACTGAAATCCCGGCATGAAGGAGACTTTGCTGGCGCTGCCGGGCGACAAAGCGCAATTCCAAGAGTTGGCGCTGGCGGCACGGCGAATTTTATTCGCCGGGCGTGAAGTCTCCGCTCAGACCATCCCGGCGCCGGCCGCCACCAGTGCGTAGCGCGCGGCCTTGCCGGCCAGCGGCGGCAGGCGCAGCCAGCCGGCGGCGGCGCACAGGGCATCGCCGACGAGCGGCGCCCAGGCCAGGATCAGCAGCGGGGCGCCATGCCGGCGCAGGGCGTCCAGGCGATGGGGCGCCGTGGCGTCAGCGCCAACTCTTGCAGGCAGCAGACGGGCCATGCCGTAGGTGCTCATGCCGCCCAGCGTATTGCCCAGCGTCGCCAGCAACAGCGCCGCCAGCGTTTGGTCCGGATGCAGCCTGATCACGGCGAACAGCACGGCTTCCGAGCCGCCGGGCAACAGGGTCGCGGATAGGAAGCTGGCGAGGAAGAGGCCGGCCAAACCGGCTTCGGCGGTGAATGCGAAGTCCATGCCGCATGTTACCCTTTGCGATTACCGAACCTTCTGCTCTCCTGTCATGGATTATCTCGAAAGAATACTCAACGCCCGTGTTTATGATGTTGCAATAGAAACGCCGCTGGAGCCGGCCTCGATCCTCTCGGCGCGCATCGGCAACCGCGTGCTGCTGAAGCGCGAGGACATGCAGCCGGTGTTCAGCTTCAAGCTGCGCGGCGCCTATAACAAGATCGTCCATCTGACGGCGGCGCAAAGGAAGCGCGGCGTGATCTGCGCCTCGGCCGGCAACCATGCCCAGGGCGTGGCGCTGTCGGCGCAGAAGCTGGGGCTGCGCGCCGTGATCGTGATGCCGACGACGACGCCGCAGATCAAGATCGATGCCGTGAAGAAGCTCGGCGGCGAGGTGGTGCTGGCCGGCGAGTCCTATGACGCCGCCTACGCCCACGCGCTGCAGCTGGAGAAGAAGCAGAAGCTCAACTTCGTCCATCCCTTCGACGATCCGGACGTGATCGCCGGCCAGGGCACGATCGGCATGGAGATCCTGCGCCAGCATCCCGATCCGATCGACGCGGTGTTCTGTTGCGTCGGCGGTGGCGGCCTGATCGCCGGCGTGGCGGCCTACATCAAGCGCCTGCGGCCCGAGGTCAGGATCATCGGCGTCGAGGCGGCCGATGCCGATGCCATGGCGCGCTCGCTGGCCGCGGGCAAGCGCGTGCGCCTGGAAAACGTCGGCCTGTTCGCCGACGGCGCGGCGGTCAAGTATGTCGGGCAGGAGACCTTCCGCCTCTGCCGCGAATATGTCGATGAAATGGTGCTGGTCGATACCGACGCCATCTGCGCCGCGATCAAGGACGTGTTCGAGGATACGCGCTCGATCCTCGAACCGGCCGGCGCGCTGGCCGTGGCCGGCGCCAAGGCCTGGGCCAAGAAGCACGGCATGCGCGGCAAGACGCTGGTGGCGGTGGCGTCCGGCGCCAACATGAATTTCGACCGCCTGCGTTTCGTCGCCGAGCGCGCCGAGGTCGGCGAACAGCGCGAGGCCGTGCTGGCCGTGACGCTGCCGGAAACGCCCGGCGCCTACAAGAAATTCGTCGCCCTGATCGGCTCGCACAACATCACCGAATTCAATTACCGCTTCCACGACGCGGCCGAGGCCCATGTCTTCGTCGGCATGCAGGTGGCCAACCGCAACGAGGCGACCAAACTCGTCGCGCAACTGCAGAAGAACGGCTATCCGGCGCTGGACCTGACCGACGACGAAATGGCCAAGCTGCACATCCGCCACCTGGTCGGCGGCCATGCGCCGCAGGTGAAGAACGAGTTGATCTACCGCTTCGAGTTTCCCGAGCGCCCCGGTGCGCTGATGCACTTCCTCAACAAGATGAGCGCCGGCTGGAACATCAGCCTGTTCCACTACCGCAACCATGGCGCCGACACCGGCCGCGTGCTGGTCGGCATGGAAGTGCCGCCGAAGGAGATGAAGGACTTCCGCTTCTTCCTCAAGAACCTCGGCTATCGCTTCTGGGACGAATCGAAGAATCCCGCCTACCGCCTGTTCCTCGGCTAGCACTGCGGATTGCCGCGCGCCCTACGTCCGCACATGAGCTTCGACTTCGACGCCGTAGTCGACCGCTCCGGCAGCGATTCGGTGAAATGGGCGAAGTACGCCGGGCGCGACGTCATCCCGCTGTGGGTCGCCGACATGGATTTCGCCGCGCCGCCGGCGGTCATCGCGGCCCTGCACAGTCGCATCGATCGCGGCGTGTTCGGCTACAACCAGCCTACGGCGAGCCAGGTCGAGGCCGTGGTCGCCTACCTCGAACGCAAGTTTCATTGGCGCATCGATCCGGAGTGGATCGTCTGGCTGCCGGGCCTGGTGTCGGGGCTCAATGTCGCCTGCCGCGCTGTCGGTGCGCCGGGCGATGCGGTGTTCACCGCGACGCCGATCTATCCGCCCTTTCTCTCGGCGCCGATCGATTCCGGCCGGCGCGTGGCCAGCGCGCCACTGGTGCGCGACTCGGCCGGCTGGCTGTGGGATTTCCCGGCGGTGGATGCGGTGTTGCGCAGCAGCCGGGCCCGGCTGTTCCTGCTGTGCCATCCGCACAACCCGACCGGGCGCGCCTGGCATGCGGACGAGCTGTGGCAGATCGCGGCGCTGGCCGAAAAGCACGATCTGGTGGTGTGTTCGGATGAAATCCACAACGGCCTGGTGCTGTCGCCGCAGCGCCAGCACCAACTCTTCGCCACGCTCGCGCCGGAGCTTGCGGCGCGCACCATCACGCTCCTGGCGCCGTCCAAGACCTTCAACATTCCGGGGCTGGGCTGCGCCTTCGCGGTTATCTCCGATGCTCGCCTGCGCCAGGATTTTCGCCAGGCCATGCACGGCATCGTGCCCCACGTCAATGCGCTGGGCATGGTGGCGACCGAGGCCGCGCTGACGCTCTGCGACGACTGGCATGCAGCCCTGCTCGACTACCTGCGCGGCAACCTGCGCCTGGTCGAGCGCGCCGTCGCCGCCCTGCCGGGCCTCGACATGCGGCCGGTGGAGGCGACCTACCTGGCCTGGATCGATGCGCGCGAATTCGCCGCCGACCGCGGCGTCGCTAATCCGGCGCGCTGGCTGGAGCAACACGGCCTGGGCCTGTCCGACGGCGCGGATTTCGGCGCGCCGGGTTTCGTCCGCCTGAATTTCGGTACCCGCCGCGCCTTGCTGGAGGAAGCGCTGGCAAGATTGCGTCAGGCTTCAGCCTGAGCGGAGTGCCTGGAGATTCACGTAGGAGCGAGCTTGCTCGCGATGGCACGGCAGATCGCGAGCAAGCTCGCTCCTACGCGAAGCGCAGGATGCCGGCTTCGGTGACGATCGCGGCGACGGGTATGTCGTGGGTCTGCGGCCGGATGTCGGCGACACGCCCCAGTTCGTAGCCGATGCCGATTGCCAGCGGGCGGGGAACCAGTGCCGCCAGGGTGCGGTCGAAGTAACCACCGCCGTAGCCGAGGCGGAAGCCTTGGGCGTCGAAGGCCAGCAGCGGCAGCAGGACGACATCGGGAACGAGATCGGGGCCGTCCCGCGGGATAGGAATGTCGTAGCGATCGACGCCCATCGCCGAAGCCGGGGTCCAGCCGCGAAAGCGCATCGGCGCAGCGGTTTCGATCACGATCGGCATGGCGGCCTGCCAGCCGCGGTCGATCAGGCGGGATGCCAGCGGTCGCGCGTCGAATTCGCCGCGCACCGGCGCGCAGAAGGCCAGCGTCTGTGGCGGCAGCGGCGCCAGAAGCATGGCGAGGTGGGCCTCGATCCGTGCCGAGAATTCGGCGCGGGTTTTTTCGTCGAGGGCCATGCGGGCGGCGAGTTTCTCGCGCCGCAGAGCGGCGCGAGAAACCGTGGAATCGGCGATGTGTTCGCCAGACGGAGAGTGGGCAGTCATGTGCTAACGTGAGTAGTAGGAAAGAACCCCTGAATGAACTATAAGCCCAAGTCTGCCATGTCGGTGTCGCGTATCGTCCTTGCTGCGTTCTCGCTCGCTGCCGCCGTGCTGTCGGCGCCGGCTCTTGCCGAGCGCGGCGATGAGGCTCTGCTGCTTGCGCGCGACGCCTTTCGCAACGGCGAGCGGGTCCGCCTCGGGCGCCAGTTGGAGGCGCTGCAAGGCCATCCGCTGCAACCCTGGGCCGAATACTGGGCCTTGCGCCTGCGTCTCGACGACGGCGATGCCGACGGCGTGGCGGATTTCCTGACGCGCCAAGCCGGCAGCTACCTGGCCGAGAAGCTGCGCGGCGACTGGTTGCGGGTGCTGGGCAAGGTGGGCGACTGGGAGAAATTCCGGCGCGAGCTGCCGGCGCTGGTCCTGCCCGATGCCGAAGTAAGCTGCTACGCCGCGCAGGCCGCGGGCAACGCCGACATGGTGCGCCCGCTGTGGAACAGCGGCCAGGATCTGCCGCAAGCCTGCGAGACCGTGGTCGATCAGTTGGTTGACGCCGGCGGCCTGACGGTGGAGGAAGTCTGGCAGCGCGTGCGCCGCCTGTTCGAGGCCAAGCGGGTCGGCGCCGCACGCAGCGCGGCGGCCTATCTGCCCGCGGTCGAGGGCTTCGACGGACGCGGCCTGGAAGCCATTGCGCAAAGCCCGACGCGCCATCTCGACAAGCTGCCGGCCGGCTTTGCCGCCAAGCGCGGCAGCCGCGAAGTGGCACTGTTCGCCATACAGCGCACGGCGCGCAACGACCCACAGGATGCGGCGACGCGCCTGGCGCGCATCGAAGCGCGGTTCGGCGCCGAAGAGCGCGCCTATGCCTGGGGCCAGGTGGCCTGGCAGGCGGCACTGCGCCACCAGCCCGAGGCCCTGGCGTGGTATGAAAAAGCCGCCGGCACGGCGCTTTCGGAGGACCAGCAGGCTTGGCGTGTGCGCGCCGCGCTGCGCGCGCATGACTGGAGCGCAGTCCGGCATGCGATTACGGCCATGCCGCCGCCGCTCGCCGCCCAGCCGGAATGGACTTATTGGCAGGGCCGCGCCCTGGCTGCCGGCAACCAGCTCGACGCCGCGCGCCTGAACTACCTGAAAATCGGCGGCCAGCCGAATTTCTACGGCAATCTCGCCGACGAGGAACTCGGCCGCGCGATCGACGTGCCGCCCCATGCCCTGGCCCCCAGCGCCGAGGAACTGACCCTCGCCGCGGGCAATCCGGGGCTGCAGCGCGCGCTGGCGCTGTTCCGCCTCGACATGCGCGTCGAGGGCGTGCGCGAATGGGTCTGGGCGCTGCGCGGCATGGACGACCGGGCCCTGCTCGCGGCGGCCGAGTTCGCCCGGCGCAACGAAATCTGGGATCGCGCCATCAACACGGCGGACCGCACGCGGGCGCAGCACAATTACAGCCTGCGCTACGTTGCGCCCTTCAGCGACCGCGTGCGGCCCAAGGCCGACGAACTCGCGCTCGACAACGGCTGGGTGTATGGCCTGATGCGGCAGGAATCGCGTTTCGTGATGAACGCCAAATCCTCGGTCGGTGCCAAGGGCCTCATGCAGCTGATGCCGGCCACCGCGAAATGGGTGGCGAAGAAAATCAACCTGGGTAATTTCCATCCGGCGCGCGTTGCCGAAATGGAAACCAATGTCACGCTCGGCACCCATTACCTGAAGATGGTGCTGAAATCGCTCGACAATCATCCGGTGCTGGCCTCCGCCGCCTACAACGCCGGCCCCGGCCGGGCCCGCCGCTGGCGCGCCGAGCGGCCCATGGAAGGCGCGATCTACGCCGAGACCATACCGTTTGCGGAAACCCGCGATTACGTCAAAAAGGTGATGAGCAACGCGGTGTACTACAACACCCTGTTTTCCGGCCATCCGCAGTCGCTGAAAGCCACCTTGGGCGTGATCGGCGCGCGCGGACAGGGCGAGAACGGCGTGGAGCAGTTGCCGTGAGCAGCATCCTGCTGATCGGCGGCACGGGTTTTCTGGGCAGTGCGGTGGTACGCGAACTGGCGCGCCGTCCCGCCAGCGCCAACTTTCAATTCACGCTGCCGACGCGGCGGCGCGACAAGGCCAAGCATCTGCTGGTCCTGCCGACCGCCGATGTGGTCGATGCCGACGTGCATGACCCGGCCACGCTGTCAGCGCTGATGCAAGGTCAGGACGCGGTGATCAGTATGGTCGGCATCCTCAAGGGTGGCGAACCGGGGCGCCTTCCCCCCAGCCCCCTTCCCAGGGAAGGGGGTGACGATGGTTCGCCGCGTGGCGGCTCCGGGAATGTGGCTGGCCCGGCCTTGGGACGGCCCGGCGACCGGGCGCCGTATGGCAAAGGCTTCGCCCGCGCCCACGTCGAACTGCCGCGGAAGATCGCGGCCGCGGCCAGGGCGGCCGGCGTGCGCCGGGTGCTGCACGTCTCGGCGCTGCAAGCCACGGCCGACGCGCCTTCCGGCTACCTGCGCTCCAAGGCCGCGGGCGAGGCGGTGTTGCGCGAAGCCGGGCTGGACCTGACGATCTTCCGGCCCTCGGTGATTTTCGGGCCGGGCGACGCCTTCCTCAATCTGTTCGCGCGCATGGCCAGGATCACGCCGTTTTTCCCGCTGGCCGGCGCCGACGCGCGTTTCCAGCCGGTGTGGGTGGAGGACGTCGCCACCACGATAGCCGACAGCCTGGCGCGTGCCGAGAGCATAGGCGCCAGCTACGATCTGTGCGGCCCGACGCAGTACAGCTTGCGGCAACTGGTCAAATATGCGGCCGCGGCCGGCGGCCATCCGCGGCTCGTGATCGGCCTGCCGCAGGCCGTCGCCTGGCTGCAGGCCTGGGCCATGGAGTTCATTCCCAACGGCCCGATGACGCGCGACAACATCCGTTCCATGCGCGTCGCCAGCGTCTGCGACAGCGGCTGCAGCCTGCCCTTCGGCCGTGTCGCGACGCCGCTCGAACTCGTTGCACCGACGTATTTGCGTGGCTGACGGCACTCCGCCCATGAAGATCTACGCCGTGGGCGGCGCGGTGCGCGACGAACTGCTCGGCTTGCCGGTCAAGGACCGCGACTGGGTGGTGGTCGGCGCCACGCCGCAGGACATGCTGGCGCAGGGCTATCTCGCCGTCGGCCGTGATTTTCCGGTCTTCCTCCACCCGCAGACGCACGAGGAATATGCGCTGGCGCGCACCGAGCGCAAGACCGGACCGGGCTACACCGGCTTCGCCTTCCATGCCGCGCCGGGCGTGACCCTGGAGCAGGATCTGATCCGGCGCGACCTGACCATCAACGCCATCGCCAGGGACGAGGCCGGCGCCATCATCGATCCGCATGACGGCCGCGCCGACCTCGCCGCGCGCATCTTGCGCCACGTCTCGCCGGCCTTTGCCGAAGACCCGGTGCGCATCCTGCGCGTGGCGCGCTTCGCGGCGCGCTTTGCCGATTTCACCATCGCCGCGGAAACCATGGCGCTGATGCGCGGCATGGTCGCCGCCGGCGAAGTCGATGCGCTGGTGCCCGAGCGGGTCTGGCAGGAACTCGCGCGCGGCCTGATGGAAGCGCGGCCCTCGCGCATGTTCGAGGTGCTGCGCGAATGCGGCGCGCTGGCGCGCCTGTTGCCCGAACTCGATGCGCTGTGGGGCGTGCCGCAGCGTGCCGACTACCATCCCGAAATCGACACCGGCGTGCATGTGATGATGGTGATCGACATGGCAGCCCGGCTCGGCGCTGCCTTGCCGGCGCGCTTCGCGGCATTGACCCACGACCTGGGCAAGGGGCTGACGCCGGCCGAGATCCTGCCGCGGCATTACGGCCACGAAGCGAAAAGCGTGGTCTTGCTCGAAGCGATTTGCGAACGCCTGCGCGTGCCGGTGGAATGCCGCGAGGTGGCGCGCCTCGCCGCGCGCTTTCATGGCGACATGCACCGCGTCGCCGAGCTGCGCCCCGAAACCCGCCTGACCGTGCTCGAACGCTGCGACGCTTTGCGCCGGCCCGAGCGCTTCGAACTGATCCTGCTCGCCTGCGAGGCGGATTATCGCGGCCGGCTGGGCTGGGAAGAACGCGATTACGCGCCGGCCGCCGCCTGGCGCGCCGGACTGGGCGCCGTGCGCGGCGTCGATGCCGGGGCGATCGCGCGGGCGACGGCCGTTCGCGCCGGCCGGGCCGATCCGCAGGCCATCGCCCGCGACGTCAGCGCGGCGCGTGTCGAGGTTTTGCGGGAACTTAAAGCTAGAGCAGCCAGCCGATAAAGGCGGCGACCAGCGAAAACACGATCACCGAGGCGAAGGGGAAGGAATACTCCCTGCCGCGCAGCCGAAAGCGCAAATCGCCCGGCAGCCGCCCCAGTTGCAGCAGACGCGGTTGCAGCAGGCCGATGACGAAAACCGTGGCGACCAGGACGATCAGCCATTTCAGCATGGGGGGCGCGCGGTAGAATTCATGGAAACCCGATCTTATCCCACCAGAGGATACCGTCCGCCGACATGACTGCCGCCGGACATATCCCACCAGGGGATACCGTCCGCCGGCTTGACCGCCGCCGGACATAACGGAGCCCCGCATAATGATGATGCCGTCCCCCAACGTTTCTACCCGATGAATCCACCCCGTTTCGCGCAACACGAAGTCCTGGTCCGCACCCCTGCCGTCCCGGCGCAGCCGACGCCGCTGCTGTTCATCCACGGCGCCTATACCGCCGCCTGGTGCTGGGAGGAACATTTCCTGCCCTTCTTTGCCGAAGCCGGCTACGCCGCCTACGCCCTGAGCCTGTCCGGTCACGGCGGCTCGCCGGGCCGCAAACATCTCGACAGCTTTTCGATCGCCGACTATGTGCGCGACGTCGAGGCCGTCGTCGCCGAACTGCCGACCCCGCCGGTCCTGATCGGGCATTCGATGGGCGGCTTCGTGGTGCAGAAATATCTCGAAGATCATCAGGCGCCCGGCGCGGTGCTGATGTGCGCGGTGCCGCCGCAGGGCCTGATGTCGGCCGCGATGGGCATGATGTTTTCCAAGCCGGGCATGATGCAGGACTTGAACAGCCTGTTGAGCGGTGGCAAGGCCTCGCTGGAAACCCTGCGCGAGGCCCTGTTCGCCCAGCCGGTGTCGCTCGACGACCTGAAGCGTTTCTACAAGGGCTCGCAGTCCGAATCGCATCGCGCGATCTGGGACATGTCGCTGTTCGGCATGCCGCGCACCGGGCGCGTCAAGCGCACGCCGCTCTTGGTCCAGGGCGCGGAATTCGACCACTTGATCGCGGCTTCGCTGGTGGAAATGACGGCGCGCTCCTACGACGTCGATGCCCATATCTTTCCCGGCATGGGCCACGGCCTGATGCTGGAGCGCGACTGGAAAAAGCCGGCGCAGCAGATTCTCGACTGGATCAGAGAGCTCGGCCCATGATTATTACCTTTCAATCCCCGGCGTCGGGCGACGTCATCATGTTCGGCGATGTCGCGCAGCGCATGATGAAAATCATGGGCAAGGAGGCCAGCGACAAGGGCATCGTCACCGTCGAGCAGCTGCCCGACGCGATCGCCCGGCTCAAGGCCGCGATCGAGGAAGACAAGCGGCGGCGCGCCGGCCTGCAGGAAGAAGACCTGCCGCGCACCGAGCCCGACCACAGCGGCCACGCCCAGAGTTCGCGGCCCTACGTCACCCTGACCCAGCGCGCCGTGCCGCTGCTGGAACTGCTGGAGTGGTCGCTGAAGAAGCAGAAGCCCGTGGTCTGGGGCGTTTGACGAATCCGCTGTAGGAGCCAGCTTGCTGGCGATGCGGCGGTAGTTATCGCGACCAAGGTCGCTCCTACCATCCACCCCGCGTCCGCCTTAATGCGGCTTGTCCCGCCCGATGAAGGAAATCGGGAACACCGCTTCCGGACCTGCACCCTTCGCTGCCTGCGACTCGTAATCCGGCATCTGCTCGCCGATGCCGGCGGCCTGCGTCAGTTTGCCCAGCAGCACCTGCAACTGGTCGGTCAGCCAGTCTTCCTCGCAGCGCGTCGGCACGAACAGCAGTTCGCGCACGCGGTCGGGAATCTCGTCGTTGGGGATGATGTCGTTGGCCGCGTAGGCCGCGGAAAAGAACGGCCCGGCGATGAAGCGCAGGGTCCAGCCTTCATCCTCGTCGGGCAGCAGCAGGAAGACGCGCGCGCCTTCGGCCTGCATGTTCTCGTCGCCGTCGTCGTCGCCGAATACCGGCATCGCGGCAAAGGCGGCTTTCCTGCGTTGTTTGACGAAGACCACGGCTTCATTGAAGCTGAGGCGGTTCAGCGCGTTTTCTGACATTTGCGTCTCCTGGGGATTTACAACAAGGGGGCGAGCCATTTTTTGGCTTCTGGAATGGGATAGTTGGCGCGTCCGGCCCAATCTTCAAGCTGGTCGCGATCGATTTTCGTGATGGCGAAATAATGCGCCTCCGGGTGAGCCAGGTAGAAGCCGGCGACCGAGGCCGCCGGCGTCATGGCGAAGCTCTCGGTCAGCTGCATGCCGGCATTGGCCGGCGCGTCGAGCAGCTTGAACAGTCCGGCCTTGGACGTGTGGTCGGGGCAGGCCGGGTAGCCGGGCGCCGGGCGGATGCCCTGGTATTTCTCGGCGATCAGTGCCGCGCTATCCAGCGCCTCGTCGCTGGCATAGCCCCAGTAGTTGGTGCGTACTTCGCGATGCAGCCACTCGGCGGCGGCTTCGGCCAGGCGGTCGGCGAGGGTCTTGAGCATGATCGCGCGGTAGTCGTCGTGCTGCGCCTCGAACTCGGCCAGCTTGGTTTCGATGCCGATGCCGGCGGTGACGGCGAAGGCGCCGGCGTAATCGCCGGTGGGCGCGACGAAGTCGGCGAGGCACTGCTGCGGCTTGCCGGCCGGGCGTTCCTGCTGCTGGCGCAGGCCGTGCCAGGTGAAGACCGGCTTGTCTTCGGCAATGAAAGTGATGTCCTCGTTCTCGCGCTTCACCGGGAACAGGCCGAACACGGCGTTGGCGCGGATCCACTTTTCGGCGATGAGCTGCCCCAGCATCGCCTGGCCGTCCTTGAACACATTGCGCGCCGCCTCGCCGACCACGGCGTCGTCGAGAATCTTGGGATAGGAGCCGGCCAGATCCCAGGTCTGGAAGAAGGGGCCCCAGTCGATGTGCTTGGCCAGCAGCGCGAGATCAAGGTCCTTCAGCACGGTGACGCCGAGCTGTTTCGGCCTGACCGGCGCGTATTCCAGCTTCGCGTGATTGGCACGCGCCGCCGTGAGCGACACCAGTGGCACGCCCTTCTTGTTCGCATGCTGGCCGCGCACTTTTTCGTAGTCGGCGGCGACTTCATCGACGTAGGCATCGCGCATGTCGAGCGAGAGCAGCTTGGTCACCACGCCGACGGCGCGCGAGGCGTCCGGCACATACACCACCGGCCCGGCGTAGTTCGGCGCGATCTTGATCGCGGTATGGGCGCGCGAAGTCGTCGCACCGCCGATCAGGAGCGGCACCGCATTTCCGTCGGCAAAGCCCTGACGCTGCATCTCGCTGGCGATGTGGCTCATCTCTTCCAGCGAGGGCGTGATCAGGCCCGACAGGCCGATCGCCTGCGCGCCGTGCTCCTTGGCCGCGTGCAGGATCTTGTCTGCGGAGACCATGACGCCGAGGTCGATGATGTCGTAGCCGTTGCAGCCCAACACCACGCCGACGATGTTCTTGCCGATGTCATGGACGTCGCCCTTCACCGTGGCCACCACGATGCGGCCCTTGGAGGTGCTGCCGGTGCGCTTCTTTTCCTCCTCGATCCAGGGGATCAGATGGGCCACGGCCTGCTTCATGACGCGCGCCGATTTCACCACCTGCGGCAGGAACATCTTGCCGGCGCCGAACAAGTCGCCGACCACGTTCATGCCGCCCATCAGCGGTCCTTCGATCACCGACAGCGGCGGGCGGCCAGAGGCTGCCAACGCCGAGCGGCATTCCTCGGTGTCGGCCACGACATACTCGGTGATGCCCTTGACCATTGCATGTTCGAGACGCTTGTCCACCGGCCACTGGCGCCAGGCCAGATCGACCACCTGCTCCTTGGCTGCGCCTTTGACCCGCGTCGCGAGTTCGATCAGCGTGTCGCCAGCGCCAACTCTTCTGTTCAGTACCACGTCTTCCACCGCCTCGCGTAGCTCGGGCGCGAGGTCGTCATAGACGCCGAGCTGGCCGGCATTGACGATGCCCATGGTGAGGCCGGCCTTGACCGCGTGGTAGAGGAACACCGTGTGGATGGCTTCCCTCATCGCGTCATTGCCGCGGAAGGAAAACGACACGTTGGAGACGCCGCCCGAGGTGCGCGCCTGCGGCAGGTTGGCCTTGATCCAGGCCAGCGCGTTGATGAAATCGACGGCGTAGTTGTCGTGCTCGGGAATGCCCGTGGCGATCGCGAAGATGTTCGGATCGAAGACGATGTCCTCGGCCGGGAAGCCGTCTTTCACCAGCAGATCGTAGGCACGCTGGCAGATGCCGATCTTGCGTGCGAAGGTGTCGGCCTGGCCCTGTTCGTCGAAGGCCATGACGATCACCGCCGCGCCGTAGCGCCGGGCGAGGCGCGCCTGTTCGAGGAACTTGGCCTCGCCTTCCTTCATCGAAATGGAATTGACGATGCCCTTGCCCTGGATGCACTTGAGGCCGGCTTCGATGACATCCCACTTCGAGCTGTCGAGCATCAGCGGTACCTTGCAGATGTCCGGCTCGGAGCCGACCAGGTGCAGGAAGCGCACCATTGCCGCCTGCGAATCGAGCATGGCTTCGTCCATGTTGATGTCGACCACCTGCGCGCCGTTCTCCACCTGCTGGCGCGCGACGGCCAGCGCGTCGTCGAAGCGGCCTTCGAGGATCATGCGGGCGAAGGCCTTGGAGCCGGTGACGTTGGTGCGTTCGCCGACGTTCACGAACAGGCTGTCGTCGCCGACGTTGAAGGCTTCGAGGCCGGCCAGGCGCAGCTTCTTCTCGACCTGCGGGATGACGCGCGGCTTCATGCCGTCCAGTGCCTGTGCGATGGCGCGGATGTGGTCGGGCGAGGTGCCGCAGCAGCCGCCGGCGATGTTGATGATGCCGACCTTGCCCCACTCGGCGATTTCGTCGGCCAGCATCTGCGGCGTCTCGTCGTAGCCGCCGAAGGCGTTCGGCAGGCCGGCATTGGGATGGGCCGAGATGTAGCAGTCGCACAGCTTGGACAGCTCCTCGACGTACTGGCGCAGTTCCTTGGCGCCGAGCGCGCAGTTGAGACCGAAGCTCAAGGGCCGCGCATGGCGCAGCGAATTCCAGAAGGCTTCCGCGGTCTGGCCCGACAGCGTGCGCCCCGAGGCGTCGGTGATGGTGCCCGAGATCATCAGCGGCCAGCGCCGCCCGGCCTCGTCGAAGAACTTCTCGATGGCAAACAGCGCGGCCTTGGCGTTGAGCGTGTCGAACACGGTTTCCACCAGCAGGATGTCGGCGCCGCCCTCGGTCAGGCCGCGTGCGGCCTCGACATAATCGGCCACCAGCGCGTCGAAGGTGATGTTGCGTGCGCCCGGATCATTGACGTCGGGCGACAGCGATGCCGTGCGCGAAGTCGGCCCCAGCACGCCGGCGACGAAGCGCGGCTTGTCCGGCGTCGAGAATTTGTCGGCAGTCTCGCGCGCCAGCCGGGCCGCGGCTACGTTGAGTTCGAAGGCCAGTTCGGCCAGTCCGTACTCGCCCTGCGAAACCCGCGTCGCATTGAAGCTGTTGGTCTCGATGATGTCGGCGCCGGCGGCGAGGTACTCGGCATGGATGCCGCCGATCACGTCGGGCCGCGTGATGCACAGCAGGTCGTTGTTGCCCTTGAGATCCTTGCCGTGGCTGGCAAAACGCGAGCCCCGGTAGTCGGCTTCAACGAGGCCATGGCGCTGCACCATGGTGCCCATGGCGCCATCGAGGATCAGCAGGCGTTGCGCCAGCAGTGTGCGCAATTCGGCGCTGCGGTCGGGTTGCGGTCGGGCGGCGGCGGTCGTGGAATTCAAGCGGCTGGCGGTCATGCGTCTCTCCAATCCATGACCGGGGCGGGGAGCCTTGCTGCGTGGCGGCTCACCTTGTGCCCCGGCGGATTACTCCAAGGGTGGGTGAGCGCCGTTGTCATCAGGTTCCGAGCCTAGGGTCGCGGCCCATCACACAGGGCCATCCACCTTGCAGCGCTCCTCGGAAGCGAAGGCGGATTATACCGCCGTCCGGCCGGCGCCGATTCTCAGCACGGCGCGGTGCAGGCGTCCACCGGCAGGCCGCGCTTGAACCAGCCCGGGCCGGCGGCGCTGCCGGCCATGCCTTCCTTGACGTTATAGACCTGGGTGAAGCCGACGCTCTGCAGGTAGCGCTGCACCTGTGTGGTGCGGTTGCCGGTACGGCAGATCAGCGCGATCGGCGCGTTCCTGTCGCCCTTGACTTCGCTCAGCAGCTGTTCGACGAAGCCCGGCGCGCCCTGCGGATGCAGCATGTTCACCCGCCGCGCGCCCTTGGCGACGCCGGTTTCCTTCCATTCGGGCGGCGTGCGGATGTCGATCAGGGTGATCTTGCCGGCCGCCACCGCGGCCGCCGCATCGGGTGCCGCCAGGTCCGGTGTGGCGCGGGCGAGACCGGCCGCCGCCAGCAGGGCGAGGGCGAAAACGAATTGACGCAGATTCAGACGGTGCACAGCAATATCCTCATGAAATTCAACGGGTGGCAGGTTCCGACCGGGCGTGCTGCGTTTGGTTCATGCTCGCCTCAGCCGACCGGCGATTCCTCGCGGCGTGAAGTCCGGATGGCAAATCCGTCCGGGCTGAAATGCACGTGGAACCAGGCGCTGTTGCCCGGTGTCACCGGGTCGATGCGCCATTCCCAGACCACCTCGGGTTTCAGCGGAAATTTCACCTCGCCGTCCGGCTTGCCCAGCAGGCGCCGCACCTGCTCGCCGCTCCAGCCCATTTGGATGCGGACGAAGTTCTCTTCGGTCAGCGCCTGCTCGATTTTCTGCAGCACGCCGCCCGCGTTCAGCGTCAGCATCCAGCAACGCGTGCCCTCGGGTCCGCGCGGGTATTCCCAGGTCACGCTGCCGTCGTCCTCGGGCCACTCGGCTGCCGGCGCGCCGAGCCGCTCGCGCACTTCCTGCGCGGTCGAAATTCCCGGCTTCAGCCTGGCCAGGTGCATGCCGTCGCTGCCATAAAAGCCGACTGCGGAAGCCAGCGCCGCGAGCGTGCGCGATATCGGGTTCATGTCCCGATAATACCGGAGGCGCCCGGCCGGGCGTCCTTGGCACGCCGCGGTGCTGAGCTAGAATGCAAACGACAAGACCAGACAAGACAAGGAGTTGCCATGAACCACCTGACCCCCAAGGAAGCCGCGCAGTTTCTCCACGACAATCCCAGCGCACTGTTCGTCGACTGCCGCAGCGAAATGGAATTCTTCTTCGTCGGCCATCCGGCCGGCGTCAGCCATGTGTCATGGAACGACGGTCCCGACTGGGAAGTCAATCCCCACTTCGTCGGTGAGGTGCGCAAGCTCGCCGGACATTCGGGCGACCGTCCGGTGGTGCTGATCTGCCGCAGCGGCAATCGCTCGGTCGATGCCGGCCAGGCGCTCGAAGCGGCCGGCTTCACGCGGGTGTTCAATGTCCTACACGGCTTCGAAGGCGAACTCGACGACACCCATCATCGCGGCTCGATGAGCGGCTGGCGCTTCGAAGGCCTGCCCTGGGAACAATGTTGAATCCATTGCGGGGCGGACTTGTAGGGCCGACTTCAGTCCGCCAACCTAAACCGGCCGACTGAAGTCGGCCCTACAGCTGGCCCTGCAGCCGGCCCATAGCGGCCTCGAAAGTCGGCGCTTGCCGGCCCGCGAAGCGGAATCCCCGGCAGACAGAGTCCGGTACGGCGGCATTAGTCCGGCAAGACCAGATCCGCAATCACCGCCGCCAGAAAGCGCGCCGCTTCGCCGCCGGTGACGACGCGGTGGTCGAAGGTCAGGCTCAGGGGCAGCACCCGATGCACGGCCGGCAGGCCGGCGATGGGCAACACCTGTTCGTGGATGCGGCCGGCGCCGAGAATCGCGACCGTGGGCGGCACCACGATGGGCGCCGCGTACTTGCCGCCGAGCATGCCGAAATTCGACAGCGTAATCGTATTGCCGCGCAATTCCTCGGCCGGGATCTTGCGCGCGGCGACGTCGGCGCGCATGCGGTCGAGGCCGCGGCGCAGGTCGGCGGCATCGCGCTGGGCGACATCGCGCAGCACCGGGACAAACAGGCCCTCCGGCAAATCGACGGCGATGCCGACGTCGATCTTGGCGAGCACGCGCCGCGCCATGCTGTGGCTTTCATACCAGGCATTGAGCCCCGGCTCGGCGCGGCAGCCCGCCACCAGGGCCCGGATCAGGCGCATCGTGACGTCGCTGGCGGGTCGCCAGGCATGGATGTCGGCGTCGTCGATGACGGTTGCCGCAGCCACTTCGCTTTGCGCCAGCGTCATGTTCTGCGCCATCGCGCGGCGCACCCCGCGCAGGATTTCCGGCGGCCCGAGTTCGGACAGAATCTTCGCCACGCGCTGGACGTCGGCGGCGCTGATCACGCCGTCAATGCCGGACGGTGTCACCATCGCCAGCTCGACGTTCAACTGCCGCGCCAGCGCGCGCACGGCCGGGGTGGCCTTGATCGCAGCGGTTCCGCTGCTAAGCGCGGCCGGCGCTTCCGCGCGCAATTGCTGGCCGACCGGCACTTCGCCGACCACCGCGCCCGCGTCGTCGCCGGCACCGGCGAAGCCCACCAGCGGCGCGCCGACATGCGCGATCTGGCCCGCCGCGACGAACAGCTTCTCGATGCGGCCGGCATAGGGTGAAGGGATTTCGACGATGGCCTTGGCGGTTTCCACCGACAGGAGCGGCTGGTCGAGCGCGACCTCGTCGCCGGCCTTTACATGCCATTCGACGATTTCCGCGTCCTGCAGGCCTTCGCCGAGATCGGGCAGCTTGAAGATTTTCATGTTGCCTCCGCAGGGCCGCCCCAAGGGGGCAACGAGTCAAGATCATGGAGCGGGCGCCGCCCGCGAACCTGAGTCACCCCCTTCCCATGGGGCGAAGGCAGGGTTTCGCGGAGCACTGCTCCGCGCTGCCGAAGCCGGCTGGCTGTGCAAAGCCAGCCGTGGGGCGGGGATGGGGGGGAGGTCATCATGTCCCTTCCAGGGTTTGCCTGACCGCCGCGACGATGCGTTCGACGCTCGGCAGGTACTGGTATTCGAGCCGCGCCAGCGGAATCACCACGTCATAGCCGGTGACGCGCTGCAGCGGCGCTTGCAGCGAGTAGATGCCGCGCTCGGCGAGGGTGGCGGCGATCTCGGCGCCGAGGCCGCCGCTCCTGGCCGCCTCATGCACGATCACGCAGCGCCCGGTGCGCGCCACCGAATCGAGAATGGTCGCCATGTCGAGCGGCTTCAGCGTCGCCACGTCGATCACCTCGGCGCTGATGCCTTCCGCCGCCAGCGCCTCCGCCGCGGCCTGGGTTTCCTGCAGCATCGCGCCCCAGCTCACCAGCGTCACGTCGCTGCCGGCGCGCAGCGTGAAGCAGACATCGAGCGGCAGCGCCGCGCCATCGTCGGCGACCTCCTGCTTGAACAGCCGGTAGAGCCGCGTCGGTTCGAGGAAGATCACCGGGTCGGGATCGCGCATCGCGGCCAGCAGCAGGCCGTAGGCGCGCGAGGGCGAGGAGGGCATCACCACGCGCAGGCCCGGCACGTGGGCGAACAGCGCCTCCGGGCTTTCCGAATGGTGCTCGGGGGCATGGATGCCGGCGCCGCAGGGCGAGCGCAACACCAGCGGGCAAGTCAGCCGGCCGCGCGTGCGGTGCCGCAGGCGCGAGGCGTGATTGATGATGTGGTCGAGTGTCGGGTAGATGAAACCGGAGAACTGGATTTCCGCCACGGGCTTCAAGCCCATCGCCGCCATGCCGACCGCCGTGCCGGCGATCGCGGTTTCGGCCAGCGCGGTGTCGATCACCCGCCCGGCGCCGAAGCGCTGCTGCAGGGCGACCGTGGCGCGAAAGACGCCGCCATTGACGCCGATGTCCTCGCCGAGCAAGACCACCGCAGGGTCGTGCTCCATTTCCCAGGCCAGCGCGCGATTGACGGCTTCGACCAGATTCAGCTCAGCCATGGCCGCCTCCCCCGCCCACTTCGCGCGGCGCAAAGCGCAGCGCGAAGTGGAGTGCCATTGCGCGCTGCTCCTGCAAGGCGGCCGGCAGCGTGGCATACAGGTGATCGAACATGTCCGCGGCGCCCGGCGGCGGTGTCGCCAGGTAGGCCTCGACCGCCGCATTGACCTCGTTGCTGCATTCCTTGACCAGCGCTTCCTCCTGTTCCGGGCTCCAGGCCGTGAGGCGCAGCAGGTAATTGCGCAGGCGGCGGATCGGCTCGAAAGCCCATTGCGTTTCGACCTCGGCCGGGTCGCGGTAGCGCGTCGCGTCGTCGGCCGTGGTGTGGTCGCCGAGGCGGTAGCTGATGGCCTCGATCAGGCTCGGGCCGCCGCCGGCGCGCGCCTTGGCTATCCCCTGCTGCGCCAGATGGTGCACGGCGACGACGTCGTTGCCATCCACTTGGCAGCCCTCGATGCCGGCGGCAATGGCCTTTTGCGCCAGCGTCGGCGCGGCGGATTGCTGGCTGCGCGGCACCGAAATCGCCCACTGGTTGTTGTTCACCACCACCACCAGCGGCGCCTGCCAGACCGCGGCGAGGTTCAGCGCCTCGTAGAAATCGCCCTTCGAGGTGCCGCCGTCGCCGAGCATGCAGACCGCCACGCGCGGCTCCCCGCGCAGCTTGAAGGCATAGGCGCAACCGGCCGCATGGCAGACTTGCGTCGCGATCGGCACGGCAA
Source organism: Sulfuritalea sp. (assembly GCF_031426875.1). Lineage (NCBI taxonomy): Bacteria > Pseudomonadati > Pseudomonadota > Betaproteobacteria > Nitrosomonadales > Sterolibacteriaceae > Sulfuritalea > Sulfuritalea sp. Next base: position 57,467 of record NZ_JASJPC010000016.1, on the reverse strand, counting down.
TCGGAAAGTCCATGCGCGGCACCGCGAAATCGCTGCCGCGTTCGTCGCCACCCCAGTACAGCAGGCTTTCCGCCATGCTCACGCCGCGCACGAGTTGCGCCGCGTGGTCGCGGTAGGACGGCACCAGCACGTCTTCCGCGCGCATTGCGCTGGCGACGCCGATGCCGATGGCTTCCTGCCCGAGCGCCGAGGCGAAGGTACCGATCTTGCCGGTGCGCTGCAATGCGATGGCCTTGCTGTCGAACAGGCGCGCCTGGGTCATCGCGCGGTAAAGCGGAATCAGCGCCGCCGGGTCGAGCGCGAAGGGCGGCAAGGCCTGCGTCGCCTCGCCCTGCGCATCGAGAAAGCGCGTGTATTCGACCTGGAAGCGAGCGACGACGGCCATGGCAAGCTCCTTCTTGTGTTTTTTTCAGTCTAGCCCGGATATTGGATAAGGATAGAGCGGCCGAGGTTCCCGGCGCAATCGCGCTGCGTCCGTTAAGATTCGACGATGAATTTATCCTCCAAGCTGCAAGCCCTGCTTCCCAAGAAACGCTGGCAACGCCTTCTCCTCGAAGCCGCCCTGTTCGTCGCCGTGATCCTCGGCGCCCAGTACTGGCAGACGCGCGATCTGCCCTTAGGCGCGGCGCCGCCGCTGGCAGGCGTGCTCACCGACGGCAGTTCTGCAAGAGTTGGCGCTGGCGATACGGCAATCGGCGCGCCGACGCTGGTCGCGTTCTGGGCGACCTGGTGTCCGGTGTGCTCGGCCGAGGAGGGCAACATCGTTGCTGTGGCGAAGGAACATCGTGTGATCTCGGTGGCGATGCAGTCGGGCGATGCGGCAACAGTGACCAAGCACTTGCAGGAGCGCGGCATCGACTTGCCGGCGCTGGTCGATGCCGACGGCCGCCACGCGGCGAACTGGCGGGTGAGCGGGGTGCCGACGCATTTCGTCGTCGATGCCAGCGGCAATATCCGTTTTCGCGTGGTCGGCTATGCGACGACTTGGGGCCTGAAGGCGCGGCTGTGGTGGGCGGAGACTTTCCCGGCGTGAGCGAGCAAAAGAACTTTCCGCCGGCAAGTCTGGCGTGGTCGGTCTGGGGCCTCGGCGCGCTGCTCTACCTTATCGGCTTCTACCTGCGCGTGGCGCCGGCGGTGATCACCGACCAGTTGATGGTCGAGTTCGCCATCAGCGGCGCGGCGCTGGGCAATCTCTCGGCCTTCTATTTCTATTCCTACGTGGCGATGCAGATCCCGACCGGGATGATGGCCGACCGCTGGGGGCCGCGCCGCCTGCTGACGGCCGGGGCCGGCGTGGCGGCGCTGGGCACGGCGCTGTTCGCCTTCGCGCCGACCATCTTCTGGGCCAGCATGGGGCGGCTCTTGATCGGCGCCTCGGTGGCGGTGGCCTTCGTTTCGATGCTGAAGCTCGCCAGCCACTGGTTCGCGCCCAAGCAGTACGCGCTGGCTTCGGGCATGGCGTTGCTGATGGGCGTGGTCGGCGGCGTGGTGGCCGGCGTGCCGCTGCGCTTCCTGGTCGAGACCTTCGGCTGGCGCCCGGTGATGGGCGTTTCGGCGGCGCTGACGGCGCTGCTGTGCATCGCCACCTGGCTGCGCGTGAGGGACGACCCGGCGGAGCGCGGCTATGCCAGCCACTTTCAGGGCGTGCATGGCGCGCACGCCTCGGCCTCGCTGCTGCGCGGGCTGGTGGAAGTGCTGTCCTTCCGCAATATCTGGATACTGACGGCGGTGCCGATCGGCTTTTCCGGCGCGGTGCTGACTTTCGCCGGACTCTGGGGCGTGCCCTTTCTGCGTCAGGTGCATGGCCTGGACCCCAAGGCCGCCGCGGCGATCACCTCGATCCTGCTGATTTCGTGGGCGCTGGGCGGGCCCATGCTGGGCAGCTGGTCCGAGCGCATGGGCCGCAGGAAACCGCTCTATCTGATCGCCTCGGGCGTAGCCCTGCTGGGCTGGGTGGCGATCGTCTTCCTGCCGCTGCCGCTGTGGGCGCTGGTGCTGCTGCTGATCCCGACCGGCTTCGCCTCGGGCAACATCATCATCGGTTTTGCCTGGGCCAAGGAATCGGTGCCGTTGCGGCTGGTCGGCACGGCCTCGGGCTTTTGCAACATGGGGCCGCTCTTGGGCGGCATGCTGTTGCAGCCGGCGGTTGGGTGGATGCTCGACCGGCGCTGGGACGGCACGCTGGCCGCCGGCGTGCGACTGTACGACGCGGCCGCCTATCAGGCCGGCTTCGCTTTGTTGGTCGCGGTGATGCTCGTCGCCGGCATCGTTTTGACCTTCGCCCGCGAGAGCCACTGCCGGCAAATGCACGAATGACTATGAACCCGGACATCCTCTGCGAACGCGACGGCAGCATTGCTACCGTCACCCTGTTCAATCCGGACAAGCTCAATGCGCTGAATGCGGCGATGTGGCGCAAGCTGCGCGCGACCATGGTCGAACTGGCGGCCGACGAGTCGCTGCGCTGCATCGTCCTGCGCGGCGAAGGCGCAGTCTTCGCCGCCGGCGGCGATCTGGAGGAATTCCGCAGCGCGCGCGCCACCGTCGATCTGGCGCTGGCCTACCACGAGGCGGTGGGCGAGGCGCTGGTCGCCATCGAAACCTGCCCGCAGCCGACGCTCGCGGCCATCCTCGGCCCCTGCGTCGGCGGCGGCCTGGAAATCGCCTGCGCCTGCGACCTGCGCATCGCCGGCGAGGGGGCGAAGTTCGGCGCGCCGATCATGAAGCTGGGCTTCTCCATGTATCCCGGCGAGCTGGCCGGTTTGCTCAGGCTGGCCGGCCCTGCCGTGGCGAAGGAAATCCTGCTCGAAGGGCGGTTGCTGAACGCCGCCGAGGCTTATGCCAAGGGCTTGCTGACGCGCGTGGTGGCCGACGACGCGGTGCTGGCGGAAGCGCAGGCCACGGCAGCGCGCATCGCCGCCGGCGCGCCGCTGGTGGCGCGCTGGCACAAGCAGTGGATCGCCCGGCTGCTGCAGGGCAGGCCGCTGAGCCTGGAGGAGAAACGCGCCTCCTTCGACTTCCTCGCCACCGAGGATTACGCGGAAGGCCTCGCCGCCTTTCTGGAAAAGCGCCCGCCGCGTTTTACGGGACGCTGAGGTTCGGGGCCTTTGTAGGGCCGACTTCAGTCGGCCGGATTACGTTGGCGGTTTTGTAGGGCCGACTTCAGTCGGCCAAGGGTGGATGGTTTTGTAGGGCCGGCTTCAGCCGGCCAGGGTGGATGGCGGACTGAAGTCCGCCCTACGGTCCGCCCAACGGTCCGCCCAACTAAGGACGTCATCGCCTGCTTGCCGCCAGCGCCTCGTCGATCAGTTGCTTCAGCGGCTCGATGCCGAAACGCGGCAGCGGCTTGCCGTTCACGAAATACTCGGGCGTCTTGGTGACCTTGAGCGTCTGCGCGTCGAGCAGATCCTGCTCGATGACGCCGGCGATTTCGGGCGCGGCCATGTCGCTGCGCAGCTTCTGCAGGTCGAGGCCGGCTGCTTCCAGCAGCGGCCAGATCCGCGCCACCTGCGCCGCGTGGTTCTGCACCCAGTCGTTCTGGCGTGCCAGCAGCATCTCCAGCGCCTGCCAGTACTTGCCCTGCTTGCGCGCCGCTTCGAGCGCCGCCACGACCTGGTCGGAGCCCTTGTGGAAAGGCGCGTAGCGCAGCACCAGGCGGATCCGTCCGGGGTTCGCCGCCATGATCTGCTTGACCAGCGGATAGAAGGCCGCGCAGGTTTCGCAGGCGGGGTCGAGAAATTCGACGATGACCACCGATGCCTCGGCCGGGCCCAGGCTCGGCGAATGCATGCGCACCAGCGCCGCGTTGTTTGCCGCGGCGAACTGGCCGGCCTGTTCCTCCTTCTCGACGTTGTAGAGCAGCGCCGCGACGATGAAGCCCAGCAGCAGGAGAAGCGCGGCAATCACGAACAAGGTCTTCTGTTTCATTTACGGCTCCGCAGATGCGCCGCGACCAGCAGCGCGATGATGGTTGAAAAAGCCACCGCCGAAAGCAGCGGAATGGTGAGGAAACCGAACCATTCGATGACGGTTTCCGAACAGGGCACGCCCTGGGTGCAGGGCTTGATGCTTTCCGGCACCACGCCGGCGACCAGCAGCAGGTGGAAGGTCGCCACCAGTCCGCCGGGCAGCGCCAGCGCCAGCCCGTAGCGGACCACCCGGGGGTCGAGCGGAAACAGGCCGAGCGGCAGGATCAGCACCAGCGGAAACATGAATATGCGCTGGTACCAGCACAGCACGCAGGGCGGCAGCTGCATGACCTCGCCGAAGAACAGCGCGCCCAGGGTCGATGCCGCGGCGATCAGCCAGGCGCCGAAAATCGGCATCCAGGCGGCCGCCGCTGCGTCGCCGGGCGCTACGGACCGGGCGCTGTTCATTGCGCCACGGCCTGCGTCAGCAGCGGCGCGGCGAGCGCGGGATCGAAAGTTGGCGCTGGCAGCACGGCGGGAAACTCGACACTGTCGAGCTTGGTGGTGCCGATGTACTGGTCCATCGCGAAATGCCTTTCGGTCATGGCGACGCGGCGGCCATCGACGCTGCGGTAGTTTTCGTAGCCGGTGGCGAACTCCATCGAGGCCCGGTTGAGGGTCAAAATCCCGCGCGAGCGCAGGATCAGCCGGGTTTCCGCATCGATTTCGACGATCAGCTTGATGCCTTCCTGCACCGGCCATTCGAGGATCCTGAGCGGTTTGCCCTGGCTGCTCCTGCCGGCGCCGAGATCGACCACGCGCTGCGCGTTTTGCTGCAGCCGCCAGGGTAGCGCCATGCGCGCCGCCTGCAGCAGCAGCGCGCCGTGAAATGCCGTGGTGGCGGGCTGTCCCTGCTGCCAGGCCTCGGCGCCGCGCAGCAGGCGCGATTCCGCTGCGCCGGGGTAGGCGATCTCGATGCGGAAGCGGTCGGGCGCCTGCCACCAGCGTTCCATCGGCCCGATGCCGCGGCGCAGGGATTCGGTCGTGCCGCGCTCATGGATCGCCGCCGGCGCCGTGCCGCCGCCGTGCGCGGCAACCACCTCGGCCAGCAAGGCGCCGACATCGGCCAGCGCCGGCGCCGCCAGCGCCAGCCAGGCCAGGCCGACGGCCACTGTCTTGCTTGCGTATCCCCTCATGATCGCTCTTGTGTCCGCTACGGCGCCGTATCGGCCCGTTTCAGGAATCCAGCCGGCCCTTTTGCTCCGGCCGCGGATTCGGCAGATTCGGCGGGGGCGCGGCCTTGGGCGCCAGATTGACCTTGGCGCCGCCCAGGCTCTTGGTGATCTCGACCACGCCGGACAGGATCCGGTCCTCGGGATTTTTCTGGCAGTAGCTGTCGAGCAGCGGGATCAGCACATTGACATTGGCCACCACCGGGCTGGCGGCGCCGCCGCCGGTGCGCGCATACACGTTGTGGCCGGCGATGAAGCCCTGCGTCCACTCCAGCGCCATCGCGCGCGATTCGCTGTTGCGCGCTTCCTTCCACTGCTGCCACTCGCTGCATTTGCGGATGCCCATGCCCGACAGCTTGACGTCCCTGGTCTGCGCCAGGGCGCTGCCGGCCAGCAGCACCAGGGCAAGGGCGGGAAGCAGCATGGCGGCGGGAGTGCGATGGCTGGACATGGCGTGGGCGGGGCGGGAGGGGGGGCAGCCGATATCCTAGCAGCTTGCCGCTGTTCAGCCGACGAGTTGCGCGGCAACCTGCTCGGCCAGCGCCAGGCAGGCGGTGAGGCCCGGCGATTCGATGCCGTAGAGGCAGACCAGTCCGCGCACGCCGTGTTCGGCCGGGCCGGAAACCAGGAAGTCGCAGGCCGCTGCACCCGGCGCGTGGGGTTTCGGCCGGATCCCGGCATAGGCCGGCAGCAGCGCGCCGTCGGCGAGTTGCGGCCAGTAGTGGCGCACCTCGGCGTAGAACGAGTCGGCGCGTTCGGGCGCCACCGTGTAGTCGATGCGGTCCACCCATTCCACGTCGGGACCGAAGCGCGCCTGGCCGCCGAGATCCAGCGTCAGGTGCACGCCGAGCCCGGCGGCCTCCGGCACCGGATAGATCAGGCGCGAGAAGGGCGCCGCTGCGGCCAGGGCGTAGTAGTTGCCCTTGGCATAGGAAAGCGGCGGCACCGACGCCGGCGCCAGGCCGCGCAGGTCGCGGGCCACGCCCTGGGCACCGAGCCCGGCGCAATTCACCACGCTCGTCGCATGCAGCTGCATGGCTGCGCCCGCCGTGCCGCCGATGTCGAGCACGATGCCGTCGGCGACTATCTCGCCGCCCAACACCGGGCTGTGCAGCGCGAGCACCGCGCCGTCGCGCTCGGCGTCGCCGAGCAGGGACAGCATCAGGGCGTGGCTGTCGATGATGCCGGTCGAGGGCGAGAGTAACGCCGCCGTGCATTCGAGCGCCGGCTCCAGCGCGCGCGCCGCATCGCGCGACAGCAACTGCAGGTCGTCCACCCCATTGGCCGCGGCGCCCGCCGCGATGTGGCCGAGCTGCTCGCGCTGCGCCGCGCCGGCGGCGACGATCAGCTTGCCGCAACGGCGGTGCGCTATGCCGCGCTCGGCGCAGTAGGCGTAAAGCCTGCGGCGGCCGGCGACGCAGAGCCGGGCCTTGAGCGAGCCGGCCGGATAGTAGATGCCGGCATGGATCACTTCGCTGTTGCGCGCGCTGATGCCCGTGCCGAATGCGCCCTCGGCTTCGAGCAGCAGCACTTCGCGGCCCTGCGCGGCGAGTTCGCGCGCCACGGCGAGGCCGATGACGCCGGCGCCGATGATGACGCAATCGATTTTTTCCATGGGGATTCTGTGGCAGAGTAATACCGTTCAAGGATAACCGAAGGCTTCGCCGCCGATCAGGAGCAAACACATGCACAGACGATTTTTCGCCATCCTCGGCCTGCTGGTCGGCCTGCTGGTAGGCCCGTTCGCCCTGACGCCGGCGGCCGGCGCGGCGCCCAAGTCCGCGGCCAAGGCCGCCGCGAAACATCGCGTGGTGTTCCAGGTCAATGAAGACGACTCGCGCAAGTGGAACACCATTCTGGCCAACATCAACAACGTGCAGGAAGAACTCGGCCGGGTCGAGATCACGGTGGTCGCCATCGGGCCCGGACTGGGCATGCTCAAGGCCGATGCGCTGACCGCCAACGGGGTGCAGGACGCGATGGCCGCCGGCGTGCGCTTCGTCGCCTGCGGCAACACCATGAAGTCGCTGCACCTGACCAAGGACGACATGATCGACGGCATCGCCTATGCCCGCGCCGGTTACGTCGAAATAATGCGCCTGCAGAAGCTGGGCCATGCCTATCTCCGCCCCTGACACGCGGCAGTGCGCGCTGCTCGACTGGTCGCGCATCGACAGCGTCCTGCTCGACATGGACGGCACCCTGCTCGACCTGAATTTCGACAACCACTTCTGGCAGGTGCATCTGCCGCAGCGCTATGCCGTGGCGCGCGGCCTGCCGCCGGGCAGCGGGCGCGAGGAACTGATGGCGCGCTTTCACGCCCGCGCCGGCACGCTCGACTGGTATTCGGTGGATTTCTGGGAGACCGAGCTGGAGCTGGACATCATGCGCCTCAAGGAAGAGGTCGCGCACCTGATCGAGATCCATCCGCACGTCACGGCCTTCCTCGATGCCGTGCGCGCCAGCGGGCGGCGCGTGGTGCTGGCAACCAATGCGCATCACAAGAGCGTGACGCTGAAAATGGCGCGCACGGGACTCAGCCCGCGCTTCGATGCGATAGTCAGTTCGCATGCGCTGGGCGCGGCCAAGGAGGAGCAGGAATTCTGGCAACGCCTGGCCGCGATCGAGCCCTTCGATCCGGCGCGCACGCTGCTGGTCGATGACAGCCTGCCGGTGCTCGACAGCGCGCGCCGCTACGGCATCGCGCATCTGGTGGCGGTGAAGAAGCCGGACACGCGGCAGCCGGAAAAAGACACCGGCGACTACCCGGCGATCGACGATTTCTCGCAGTTGATGCCATAGCGCAGCGCCGGCGAGAGCAGTTTCGTCGTGGAGCGGACGTAGGGCGGACTTCAGTCCGCCACCCACCCCTGGCCGACTGAAGTCGGCCCTACAAGGCCATCCACCCAGGCCGGATGAAGCCGGCCCTACACCGCCGAAGCCGGCGGACCGCAATGGTTTGTTGCAGTGCGGCTTGACCATGGCCACCGGACCGTTGTATGTTGTATACAAAATATCGTATGCAAAAATAAATCCACGTGAAAACAAGGGTCAATCGCTCATCTCTATCGCAGCAGGCCATCGATTTGCTGCGCGGGCAGATTTACGACCATCGCCTGGCGCCGGGCCAGCGGCTGGACGAGGCGGTGCTCGCCGAGCAGCTCGGCATCAGCCGCACGCCCTTGCGCGAAGCGCTCAAGGTGCTCTCGGCCGAAGGCCTGGTGGACCTGCAGCCGCACAAGGGCTGCTTCGTCACCGAACTGACCTTGCGCGACCTCGAAGAGATCTTCCCCATCATGGCGACGCTCGAAGGCCGCGTCGCCCACGAGGTCGCGGCGAAGCGCACGGCGGCCCAACTCAAGTCGCTCGATGTGCTGCACGACAAATTGGAACGCCACGCGGCGGCCGGCGACGTGAATCGCTACTACGAAACCAATTACGTCTTTCACGACCAGTTGCAGGAATGCGCCGGCAACCGCTGGCTGCAGATCGTGATCGGCGACTTGAGAAAACTCCTGAAGCTTTCCCGCCATCACTCGCTGCGCCTGGAAGGCCGGCTGACGGCCTCGCTGGCCGAGCATCGCGCCCTGATGCAGGCCCTGCATCGCCAGGACGCCGACGCGGCCGAGCAGGTGATGCGCGGGCATTTGCTGGCGCAGCTGGACGCGCTGCGCGAACTTTTGCTGGCCAACGAGGTGGTCCATGGTTGAAGGGCTGGTTGAGCGCCTGCGCTCGATAGTTGGCGCTCGCGGTACGGCGAGCGTGCGGCCGCGACGGCTCGCCGAGTGGCGCCGGCTGCTCGCCGAGTGCGCCGACGCCAAGGGCGGCGAGGTTTCCGCGCGCATCCGGGCGGCGGCCCTGGCGCAGACCTACCTGAAGCTCGACGACAGCGCGCGCCACGCCTTGCTGCGCCTGATTTCCCTGGAATTCGGCCCGGTGCCGGCGCGCGTCGCAGCAGCCCACGAGGCCTATCAGCGGGCCGCAGGCACGGCCGGCCAATGGGATGCCGAGGCTGATTTGCGCGCGGCCCTGCGCTCGGCGCGCATCCGCATCCTGACGCAGTTCAACGCCATTCCGCAGGGCGTCAAGTTCCTCGTCGATCTGCGCGCCGACCTGCTGCGCTACCTGGAGGAGGACGCCGAACTGGCGCCGCTCGACCGTGAGCTGGAATCGCGCCTGGCGGCCTGGTTCGATGTCGGCTTTCTCGAACTGCAGCGCATCACCTGGAACTCGTCCGCGGCCCTGCTGGAGAAACTCATCCAGTACGAGGCAGTGCATGAAATCCGCTCCTGGACCGACCTCAAGAACCGGCTCGACTCGGACCGTCGCCTGTATGCCTTCTTCCATCCGCGCATGCCGCTGGAGCCGCTGATCTTCGTCGAAGTGGCGCTCACCGATCATCTGGCCGACAACGTGCAGGCCCTGCTCGACGAGCACGCGCCGGTGTTCGATGCGCGCCGCGCCGACACGGCGATCTTCTATTCGATCTCGAACACGCAGGCCGGCCTGCGCGGCGTGTCCTTCGGCAATTTCCTGCTGAAGCGCGTGATCGACGACTTGCAGCGCGATTTTCCCAAGCTGCGCAACTTCGCCACCCTGTCGCCGCTGCCCGGCTTCGCCGCCTGGGTCGGCAAGAATCCGCAGGAACTGGCGGCAGAAGGGCTGGAACTCGATGCCGCGCAGCTGGCGGCCGGAAAATGGACCCAGGATGCGACAGCCGCACGCCGCATCAATGAGGCGCTGGCGCAACTGGCGGCGCGCTACCTGACGCTGGCCAAGGCCGGCCGCGGCGACGGCCGCCAGCCGCGCGATCCCGTGACGCGCTTCCATCTGGGCAACGGCGCCCGCATCGAGCGCATCAACCTGCAGGGCGATGCTTCGTCCAAGGGCATGCAGCAGTCCTTCGGCGTGATGGTGAATTACCTGTACGACCTCGACGATCTGGAGCAAAACGTCGAGAGCTTTGCCCGCGAGGGCGCCATCGCCATGTCGGCCGCCGTCAGGCGTCTGGCACGGCAGAAATAAAACCAATTGAGGAGACCAAGCATGCGACGCAATTTTCTGAAGACTGCTCTTGCCGCTGTAATGACGTTGGCCTTTGCCGGCGCACCGGCGATGGCCCAGGTCAAGACGATCAAGATTTCCCACCAGTTCCCCGGCGGCACCATCGACGACGGCGACTTCCGCGACCGGCTGGTACGCAAGTTCGCCGCCGAAGTGGAAAAGAAGACCAACGGCCAGTTGAAGTTCGAGATCTACCCGGCCGCTTCGCTGATGAAGCCGGTGCCGCAGTACAAGGCCCTGTCCACGGGCGCTCTCGACATGGCGCTGTATCCGCTGGCCTATGCCGGCGGCGAATTTCCGGCGGCCAACCTGACCCTGATGCCGGCGCTGATCACCAGCTACGAGCAGGGCCTGCGCTGGAAGGACGCACCGATCGGCAAGGAACTGGTGCGCCTGCTCGACGAGCGTAACGTCAAGATCGTAACCTGGGTCTGGCAGGCCGGCGGTATCGCTTCCAAGGCCAAACCGCTGGTCGCTCCGGACGACGCCAAGGGCATGAAGGTGCGCGGCGGCAGCCGCGAAGTCGATCTGATGACCAAGGCCGCCGGCGCCGCGGTGACCAATGTGGCGTCGAACGAGATCTACAGTGCCATGCAGTCCGGCGTACTGGATGCCGCGGTCACTTCCAGCACCTCGCTGATCAGCTTCCGCCTGCACGAGACTTCGGACTACCTGACCGCCGGGCGCAAGCATTCCTTCTGGTTCATGTTCGAGCCGCTGCTGATGTCGAAGAAGGCCTACGACAGCCTGACCCCGGCGCAGCAGAAGATCGTCATGGAGGTCGGCGCATCGCTGGAGAAGTTCGGCATGGAGGCCGCCAAGATCGATGACGAGCGCGTGGTCGAGGTCTATACCAAGGCCGGACGCAAGGTGGTCGACATGGACCAGGCGGCCTTCGACAAGTGGCGCGCAGTGGCCAAGGCCTCGGCCTGGAAGGACTTCGAGGAGAAGGTCAAGGACGGCAAGGCTTTGTTTGAAATGGCCGTAGCGGTCAAGTAATTCCCTTCCCAGCCCATCCGTGACGTTGTCGACTTCACCTTGCCGTGCTATCCGCACTGTCTGCGGTTCATCTTCGCGTCACAAATGACCTGAAAAGGGAATTAGGCAATGCGTAAATTGTGGCGGCAGTTCAGCCGTGCCGTAACCGCGATCAACGCCCTGACTGGCTATGTGTCGGGTGTGTTGATCGTGATCTGCAGCGGCGTCCTGGTCTTCGAGGTGGTGGTGCGTTACTGGCTCAGCTGGCCGACCGACTGGGAAATCGAAATGTCGATCATGCTGCTGATCGTCGCCACCTTCATGAGCGCGGCCTTCACCCAGGCCTCCCGCGGGCACGTCGGCATCGAAGTGCTCGACGCGCTGCTGTCCGTGCGCGCCAACCGCTGGCGCAATACGATTGGCGACATCCTGTCGATGGCCTTCTGCATTTTCATCGCCTGGCATGCCTGGAAGTTTTTCCACGAGGCCTGGGCCGACGGCAAGATGAGCAACACCGCTTGGGCGCCCAAGCTGTGGCCGGCCTACCTGTTCATGGCGCTGGGCATGACCATGCTTTCGCTACAGATGCTGGTGCAACTCGGTGATCAGCACATCCACCAACACAGGGAGGATGAGGAATGAGTCTGGGAAACCCGGTTGAACCACAGAGGCACAGAGATCACAGAGAAAAAACACGTGCCTGCCCGATCTCCGACGTTGGCCCGTCGGGAGCTTGCGAGCGGCGCGAAAACTCCATGGAGACTAGCAGTCAGTCAACAAGGAAAAGGCGCATTCCCTGTAGGAGCGAGCTTGCTCGCGATAAGCCGTTGTCGCGAGCAAGCTCGCTCCTACATCCATCGGTTTCAACATTTCTGCGCACTAGCCTTTCTCTGTGCCTCTTTGTCTCTGTGGTGAAGGTTTCAGGATGAGTACGCTCCAGGTTGGAATACTGTTCGGCATCGCCACCTTCGTCGCGCTGTTCTCCGGCATGCCGATCGCATTCGCGGTGGGCGGGGTGGCGCTGGTGTTCATGTTGCTCTACATGCCGTCGGAGACGGTAGGCCTGGTCGCCGAAACCCTTTACTCGGAACTCGACAACTTTGTCCTGCTGACGATTCCGCTGTTCGTCCTGATGGGCGCGGCAATCGGCAAGTCGCGCGCCGGCGGCGACTTGTATTCCTCGCTCAACCGCTGGATGGGGCGCATTCCCGGCGGCCTCGGCGTGGCCAATGTGATGGCCTGTTCGGTGTTCGCCGCGATGTGCGGATCGAGCCCGGCCACCTGCTCGGCGATCGGGTCGTCCGGCATCCCGGAGATGCGCAAGCGCGGCTATTCGTCCGGACTGGCGGCCGGCATCATCGCTGCCGGCGGCACCCTGGGCATCCTGATTCCGCCCTCGCTGACGCTGATCCTCTACGGTGTGGTCACCGAGCAGTCGATCGGCAAGCTGTTCATGGCCGGCGTCGGTCCCGGTCTGCTGCTCACCGCGATGTTTTCAATATGGGTGGTGATCCGGTTCCGCCGCGAGCAGGCCAGCGCACGGCTGCAGGGCGACGACCATCACATCCTGCGCGAGGAGAGCTTCACCTGGCGCGAGAAGCTGGAGACCCTGCCGCGGCTGGCGCCCTTTGTCGCCATCATCGTCATCATCATGGTCGCGCTGTATGGCGGCTGGGCGACGCCCTCCGAAGTGGCCGGCATCGGCGCCTTCTTTTCGCTGCTGATGGTGATGGTGATCTACGGCTGCTGGCGCTTCAACGACATGAAGGCCATCCTCGGCGGCACGGTGCGCGAATCGACCATGGTCATGATGATCATCGCCATGAGCTTCCTCTACACCTATGTCATGAGCTACCTGCACATCACGCAGGAAGTGGCGAGCTGGATGGTCGGCCTGCCGCTGGGCAAGTGGGGCTTCTTCGTCGCCGCCAACATCCTGCTGGTGGTGCTCGGCTTCTTCCTGCCGCCGGTGGCGATCATCCTGATGGTGACGCCGATCATCCTGCCGGCGCTCAAGGCACACGGCATCGACCTGGTCTGGTTCGGCGTGGTGATGACCATCCTCATGGAAATGGGCCTGATCCATCCGCCGGTCGGGCTCAACCTGTTCGTCATCAACTCGATCGCGCCCGACATCAAGCTGTCCGAGATCATCTGGGGCACGCTGCCCTTCATCGGCCTGATGGTGGTGGCCATCGCACTGCTGGCCTTCTTCCCGGACATCGCCATGTGGTTGCCGAACAACGTCAAATGAAACCGAACGATTCATGAACCAGAACCTGTATTCGCTGCTCGCCGCCCATTTCCCGAAGAACCCGGCTGCACCCTGCATGATCCTGCCCGATGGCCGGGTGTGGACTTACGGCGACGTCGAGCGCGCCAGCGGGCGCATGGCCAACCTGATCGTGGCGCTGGGCCTCAAGCCCGGCGACCGCGTCGCGGCGCAGGTGGAAAAGACGCCCGAGGCGCTGGTGCTCTACCTCGCCGCGATTCGCGCCGGCATGGTGTTCCTGCCGCTCAACCCGGCCTATCAGCGCCACGAACTGGAGTACTTCCTCGGCGACGCGAAACCCGGCCTCTTCGTCTGCCGTCCGCAAATGCGCGCGCTGGCCGCCGAGCTGGCGGCCAGGACCGGCGTCCCGCATGTCCTGGAACTCGACGACGAGGGTCGCGGCTCGCTGATCGACGCAGCCGCGGCGCATGCCGACGCCTTCGCCACCGCGGCGCGCAGCACCGCCGACCTCGCCGCGATCCTCTACACCTCGGGCACCACGGGGCGCTCCAAGGGCGCCATGCTCTCCCACGGCAACCTCGCGCACAACGCCACGACGCTGCATGCCTACTGGCATTTTCAGCCGGGCGACGTGCTGCTGCACATGCTGCCGACCTTCCATGTGCATGGCCTCTTCGTCGCCTGCCACACCACGCTGCTGAATGGCTCGGCGATGTTCTTCGAGCCGAAGTTCGACGCCGCGCGCGCCATGCGGCTGCTGCCCGAGGCGACCGTGTTCATGGGCGTGCCGACCTACTATGTGCGCCTGCTGCTCGATCCCGCCTTCGGCCGCGAGACCTGCCGCAACATCCGGCTCTTCGTTTCCGGTTCGGCGCCGCTGCTCAAGGAAACCTTTGACGCGTTCAAGGTCCGGAGCGGCCACACCATCCTCGAACGCTACGGCATGACCGAGGGCGGCATGTTCACCTCCAACCCTTATACAGGCGAGCGCCGCGGCGGCACCGTCGGCTTTCCGCTGCCGGGCACCGAGCTGCGCATAGTTGGCGCTGGCGATACGGCGCTGAAGGCCGGCAGCGTCGGCAACATCCAGGTCCGCGGCGACAACGTCTTCCTCGGCTACTGGGGCATGCCGGAGAAGACCCGGGAGGAATTCACCGCCGACGGTTTCTTCAAGACCGGCGACATGGGCACCCGGGATGCCGACGGCTATGTGGTGATCAGCGGCCGCTCGAAGGACCTGGTGATCACCGGCGGCCTCAACGTGTATCCCAAGGAAATCGAGGAGCTGATCGACGCCATGCCCGGCGTGGCCGAGTCGGCCGTGATCGGCCTGCCGCATCCCGATTTCGGCGAGGCCGTCAGCGCCGTCGTGGTGCGCCAGAAGAACGCCGCCGGCGCCGCGTTGACCGAGGCCTCGATCATCGCCGCGATCAAGGGCGAGCTGGCCAACTTCAAGGTGCCGAAGTGGGTGTATCTGGTCGACCAGTTGCCGCGCAACGCGATGGGCAAGGTGCAGAAGAACATCCTGCGCGAGCAGTATTCGCGCAGGCGCTAGGTCGACCCGGTATCGGCGACGGCAGCGGTTCGGCTATGATCCGGCGATGCTGAATTTCCTGCCGGCGCCGCTGATCGGTTTACTCGCCTCGCTGTTGCTGGCGCTCAACGCGCTGTTCTGGGTGCCGGTGCTGCTGCTGTTCGCGATCATCAGGCTGATCCTGCCCTTCAAGACCGTCAGGTTATGGATCGACCCGGTGCTGGTCGCCATTGCCGAGACCTGGATTTCCGGCAACAGCGGCTGGATGGCGCTGACCCAGCGCACCGCGTGGGATGTCGAAGGCATAGACGGGCTCGATCCGCACAACTGGTACCTGGTCAATAGCAACCACCAGACCTGGGCCGATATCTTCATCCTGCAGCATTTGTTCAACCGGCGCATTCCCCTGCTCAAGTTCTTCATCAAGCAGCAGCTGAAGTGGGTGCCGATCATGGGACTGGCCTGGTGGGCGCTGGATTTTCCCTTCATGCGCCGCCACAGCGAGGACTATCTGAAGAAGCATCCGGAAATGCGCGGCAAGGACCAGGCGGCGACGCGCCGCGCCTGCGAGAAGTTCGCCCTGATCCCCACCAGTGTGATGAATTTTCTCGAAGGCACGCGCTTCACGCCGGTCAAGCACCAGCGCCAGCAATCGCCCTACCGCCACCTGCTGAAGCCCAAGGCCGGCGGCATCGCGCTGGCCTTGAACGCCATGGGCGACAAGTTCCGTGCGATCCTCGACGTCACCATCGTCTACCCCGACGGCGCGCCGAACTTCTGGGATTTCCTCTGCGGCAGGCTCAGGCGGGTCGTCGTGCGGGTGCAGACCCTGCCGGTGCCGGAGCACCTGATGAAGAGCGACTACGGCGCCGATGCGGCGACGCGCGAGGCTTTCGGCCTCTGGGTGCAGCAGCTGTGGCAGGACAAGGACGCGCAGATCTCGCGCCTGCTGGAAGCGGCAGGGCGCAGCGGGCGCTAGCGGAGGACGGCATGGAATCCAGTCTCACTGACATCAGTCGTGTCATCCAGTTGGCGGTCGCGCCGGTGTTCCTGCTGACCGCCATCGCGACCATGATCAATGCGCTGAACACGCGCCTGGGGCGCATCGTCGACCGCCGTCGCGTGGTACAGGAGCGCCTGCAGACGCTGACGCCCGACGCGGCCGAGGCCACGCACTGGGAAATCAGCACCCTGGTGCGGCGCAGCCGGCTGGTGTATTACGCGATTTTCTGCGCCGTGCTCTCGGCGCTGCTGGTCTGCCTGGTGGTGGCCGGCGCCTTCCTCGGCGCGCTGCTCGGCGTCGATCTGGCGCGCGGCGTAGCGGCCTTGTTCATCGCCGCGATGCTGGCCATGATCGCCGGGCTCGGCCTGTTCTTGCGCGAGGTGTATCTAGCGGTGCGTACCGGCACGCACAACCAGCCTTGAGTGACGGCCTGCCCATTCCGGCGCAGGCCTGCCGCGAATCTTCCGGAGACCCTGACATGATCGACCTCTACTACTGGACCACGCCCAACGGCCACAAGATCACCCTGTTCCTCGAAGAGACCGGACTGCCCTACCGTATCGTGCCGATCAACATCGGCAAGGGCGAACAGTTCGCCGCGGACTTCCTGCGGATCTCGCCCAACAACCGGATTCCGGCCATCGTCGACCACGCCCCGGCCGATGGCGGCGCGCCGATCCCGGTGTTCGAGTCGGGCGCCATCCTGCTCTACCTGGCCGACAAGACCGGGCAGTTCATCGCGCCGGACCTGCGTCGGCGCAACGAGACCCTGCAGTGGCTGTTCTGGCAGATGGGCGGCCTCGGCCCGATGGCGGGGCAGAACCATCATTTCACGCAGTACGCGCCGGAGCCGATTCCCTATGCCATCGAGCGCTACGTCAAGGAGACGGCGCGGCTGTACGCGGTGCTGAACAAGCAGCTGGCCGGCCGCGAGTTCATCGCCGGCGACTATTCGATCGCCGACATGGCCTGCTACCCGTGGATCGTGCCGCACCAACGGCAGCGCCAGAATCTCGACGATTTTCCCGAACTCAAGCGCTGGTTCGCGGCGATCCGCGAGCGCCCGGCGACGCTGCGCGCCTATGCGCTGGCGCAGCAGATCAACCCGGCGCCGGTGGTGACCGAGGAAGCGAAACGCGTGCTGTTCGGGCAGGATGCGACCACCGTGCGTCCTGCCTGACGGAGACGTACTTGGATTGCCCAGAGCTTGTGAAGAAATCGTAGCGAGCGGGCCGCAGCGGGGTGCGGCCGGAGCGCAGCTACCGGAACATATGTTGTTATATGTGAGGATAGCGAGCACCGCCCAAGCCCCGATCCGGCACGCGCAGTAGATTTATTCACAAGCTGTCAGATTTTGAGGTAGGTCCAGCCCTGCTGTACGCGCTCGGCGACATGCTCGATCGCGGTCCTGGCCACCGTCGTTTCGGGGACCAGCTCGACGTCCACGCCGACGCCTTGCAGGCGCGCGATGGTCTGCCCGCAGGCGACGAAGCCGACGCGCGCATGCTGCGCCTTGAGCCCAGCAATGCGGGCGGCATAGGGCGTGGTGTCCACCCGCAGCAGTTCGAGGCCGCGGTGGTTGGCGATGATCTCGATGCGGGCGTCGCTGGCCTTGGCCAGATAGGCTTCCGCCAGGTCCAGCGCGGCGTCCATTTGCTCCGATCGCGAACTGTCCAGATGGATCAGGATGCGGCCGGGTTCCGCCGCAAAGACGCGGCCGGCCCAACTGGTCGCCGCGCCGGGCGCTTCGGCGGTGGCCGTCGCCTGGTGCCCCAGCCAACCGGCCAATACGCCGACCACCAGGGTGATGCTGGCGGCGAGTGCGCCGCACCAGACCGGCAGGCGGCGATCCAGCCTGTGGCGCGCGGGCGGCACATTGCCATAGGCATGGCGTACCAACTCCTTGGCGGAGCGCAGGGCGCACAGCCGCTGGCCGAGATCGGCGTCGCTGGCGATCGCGGCGAGAATCTCGTCGCACTCCTGAACACCGAGCTGGTTGTCGACGAAGGCATTCAGGTGCTCGTCGGAAAAATCCCGGGGCTGGTTCATTTCACGCTCCTCAGGTGTCTTTGGGCCACCGGCGGTTCCAGCAGGAGTTCCTTCAGCGAAGCGCGCGCGCGGCACAGGCGGCTCATCACGGTGCCGATCGGTATCGTCAGAATTTCGGCAACTTCGGCATAGGAAAAGTCCTCCAGGTCGATCAGGGTGACCACCTGGCGCTGCCCCAGCGGCAGGGCCGCGATTGCGGTGCGCACCCGGCTCACTGTTTCCTGGCGTTCGACATGGCTGTCCGGTCCCGGCAGATCCGACGGCAGCTCGGCGAGCAGTTCGTCGTCGAAGTCCTCGCGCCGGCCGCGCAGGTGGTCGATCCAGCAGCGATTGAGAATCGCGAACAGCCACCCCATGAGGCGCGCCGAGTCGCGCAGCTGATCGAGCCTGGAAAGCCCGCGCGTCAAGGTTTCCTGGGCCAGGTCGTCGGCCAGGCCCGCGTCGTGGCACCAGGCGAAGGCGAGGCGATACAGCCGCAGGCGGCTATCCTTGATCTGCTCCACCAGCTCGCGCTGTTCCCTCGACTGCAGCCACTTCATGCGGTTCTACCTCCTGTCTCCATAAGACGCAGCATACGGCAGATTTATTCCCTCGCGCCAGCGGCCGCCGCCGGGAATAAACCACGCCCCAAACACGTCTTATAGCTGCGACCACCGGGCGACCGGGGTACGCAGAGTTCAAAAAACAGCTTCATTCATCCACACAGAGAGGAGTCACCATGATTCGCAGAACATTCGTGCAACTGGCACTTGCCGGAACCATGCTCGTGGCCGCGGCCCCGGCAGCGATTGCGGAACCGGCCAAACAGGGCATCGTGATCCAGGTCAGCGACGGCGATACCAAGACCTGGAATCAGGCGCTGAACGTCGTCAAGAACATCCAGGCGGAATACGGCAAGGACAAGGTCGACATCGAGCTGGTGGTCTTCGGCAATGGTTCGGGGCTGCTCAAGTTCGATTCGCCGCTGGCGAACCGCATCGACGATACCCTGGCGAGCGGCGCCAGCGTCTCCATGTGCGAGAACACCATGAAGGGACAGAAGCTGTCCAAGGCCGACATGCATCCGAAAGTTGGTTACGTCAAGGCCGGCATCATCGAAATCGTCGAGAAGAGCAAGCAGGGCTGGACCGTGGTCCGGCCGTAGTCCAGGCGTTGCGGTAACCCGGCTGCTTGCGCTTCAGCCGGTCAGCAGGCCATGCAGCATCTTGCTCGCCAGCAGCGCCAGAAAACCGCCGAAAGCGCGCTTGAGCTGCTTGACCGGCAGCTTGTGCGCCAGCCTGGCGCCGACCGGGGCCGTCAGGAAGCTGACGGCGACCACGCCGACGAAGGCCGGCAAATAGACATAGCCGAGCGAAAAATCCGGCAGGCCAGAGGTCTTGAGGCCGCTCAGGATGTAGCCGACGGTGCCGGCCACCGCGATCGGGAAGCCGAGCGCCGCCGAGGTGCCGACGGCATGGTGGATCACCACGTTGCAGAACACCATGAAGGGAATCGTCAGGAAACCGCCGCCGGCGGCGACTAGGCTCGACACCACGCCGAACAGCGTGCCGGTGATGACCATGCCCGGGGTTCCCGGCAACTGGCGGTGCGGCTTGGGCTTGAAGTCGAGCGCCATCTGCAGCGCGGCGTAATACACGATCGCGGTGAATACCATGGCCAGCGGCCGGGTCGGCACCCAGGTGGCGATGAAGGAACCGGACAGGGTGCCGATCACCAGCCCCGGCGCGAAACTTTTCACGATGTCCCAGCGCACGGCGCCGTGCCGATGATGGGCGCGCATGCTGGCGATCGAGGTGAACACGATGGTCGCCATCGAAGTGCCGAGCGCCAGGTGCATGCTGTGCTCGACCGGGAAGGCCTGCGCCGTGAAAATCATGAACAGCAGCGGCACGATGGTCAGTCCGCCGCCGACGCCGAACAGGCCGGCGACGAAACCGGCGAAGACGCCGAGCAGCGGGTAGCTCAACCACCAGATCGTCATTTGGCCGCCTTCATGAGTTTGCCGGTGATGAATTTCCATTCCGCCGGATCGACCGGGGTGATCGACAGCCGGTTGCCGCGCTGCAGGGCGCGCAAGTGCGCGAGTTCCGGATGCGCGCGTAGTTCGTCGAGTCCGATCAGCCGCGTCTTCTTCACGACGCGCACATCGACATTCACCCAGCGCGGATTTTCTGGCGTCGATTTGGGGTCGAAGTAGGGACTTTTCGGGTCGAACTGGGTGCGGTCGGGATAGGCCAGCTGCGCAACTTCGGCCAGCCCGGCGATGCCCGGCTCGGGGCAGGACGAGTGGTAGAACAGCACGCCGTCGCCGACCTGCATCTGGTCGCGCATGAAATTGCGCGCCTGGTAGTTGCGCACGCCCCACCAATCGACGGTCTGCTGCGGCATCGCCAGCACGTGGTCTATGCCCACCACCGCGGGCTCGGTTTTCATCAGCCAGTAGCGCGTCATTCAGCCAGCCTCATGCGTGGATACCGTCCTGCCCGAGAGGGGGCCGGGACACAACGAAACAGGGCGCGAAAAGCTTCGCGCCCTGCTGTTTGATTCCCCCGCAAGTGCCGTTTGGCCGGCAGCCTGAACCTGGGTTCAGAGTGGCCACGTTCCTGCCGCTTCAGGTTCGCTCACGAGGAGCGATCACAACAGCGGCGTCCTTGGTCTGCGGCCGATGCCAATGGGTATTGGTTCAAGGAATGTATGGCCTTGGCGAACACTGCAGGGGAAGCTCTGGGAAGCCAGGCAACTCATTCGCGAATCGACTGCGGGAACCGGCTCAGGCAACGATCAGAACAACTGTTCGTGCTGTGCCAGCGATTCGTCGAGCTTGGCTTCGATGAAATCGATTCTACGCTGAATCGATTCGCTTTCAAGCGTCGCCGCAAGATGTTCCGGAGTGCTCTGCATGGCGAGTAATTCGTGGGCCAGATTCAGCGCCACCATCACCGCCATGCGCTCGCCGGAGCCGCGTGCGCCGGTGGGCATCCTGTCGCCGGCTTCGTGCAACTTGGCGTCGAGCAGGGCCGCGGCGGCCAGCAGTTGGCTGCGTTCTTCGGGCTCGCAGGTGACGCGATAATCCTTGCCCAGCAGTTTGACTTCAAGGGATGCGCTCATTGGTCTGCCTTCCCCCCCTCCCCCGTCCCACTGCCGGCTTTGCACAGCCGGCCGGCTACGGCGGCGCGAAGCAGTGCTTCGCGAATTCCCGCCTCCGCCCCACGGAAGGGGGTGACAGCGGTTCGCCGCTGTGCGGCTCCATGTTTTGGCTGGCGCCCCTTCGGGCGGCCGTGCGGGGCGCTCATTCTTCCGGCAACCGTGTCATCAGGGTTTCGAGGCGTTCGCGGGTGGCGTCGATCTTCTTCGTCAGCGCCGCCTTTTCGGCCTCCAGGTTTGCGACGTGGGCACGCAGAAGCTGGTTCTCGCTGCGCAGGCTGCTGCACACGGCGACTATCTGGTCGACCTTGCGCTCAAGTTGATCGAGGGAAACGCTCATAGAGCGAGTTTCATGGAAAAGTGTAATCAGGTCAAGCAACAAGCTGCCGATCTGAATGTCGTTTGGAGGGCGTCGTAGGTAATTTACCCGGGTCTGGCAAAATGCGCCCATGCCCCTTGAAGTCTTCTCTGCGGCCAGCCTGCGTCGCGCGCTGGTGATCAAGCTGCGCCATCATGGCGACGTCCTGCTCGCCACACCGGTAATTTCCATGCTGCAGCGCATTGCGCCCCAATGCGAAGTCGATGCGCTGGTCTATGCCGACACCGCGCCCATGCTCGACGGCCACCCGGCGCTGGCGCAACTGCACCTGATCGACCGCAACTGGAAGCGGCAGGGCTTGCGGCGCCAGTCCGCCGCCGAGTGGCGGCTGATACAGGCTCTGCGGTCGCGGCATTACGATCTGGTCGTGCATCTTTCGGTGCATACGCGCGGCGCCTGGCTGGTGCGCCTGCTGCGGCCGCGCTGGTCGGTGGCGCCCAAGTTTCGCACCGGCTTCTGGGCCAAGAGTTTCACCCACCTCTACCCGGCGCAGTCGGACCCGCTGCGCCACACCGTGGAAACCAATCTCGACAGCCTGCGTGTGCTGGGAATGGAACCGGCCGCTGCCGACAAGCGCGTGATCATGGTGCCGGGGGCGGCGGCCGAAGCGCGCGTGGCGGCCTTGCTGGCCGCGCACGGACTGGCGGCGGGCGGCTTCATTCACGTCCATCCCGCATCACGCTGGGCCTTCAAATGCTGGCCCGCGGAGCGTGTAGCGGCCTTGTGCGATGCGCTGGCGGCCAAGGGCTGGCCCATCGTACTGAGCTCGGCGCCGGACGCGAGCGAGAAGGCGCTGATCGCCGAGGTAGCGGCGGCACGCGCCAGGAACGCCGGGGCACCAGCGCCAACTATCGACCTCTGCGGACAGCTCTCGCTCAAGGAGCTTGCGGCGCTGACGGCGCGGGCCAGGCTCTTTGTCGGCGTCGATTCGGCGCCGATGCACATCGCGGCGGCGATGGGCACGCCGGTGGTGGCGATCTTCGGCCCCTCGGGCGATCAGGAATGGGGGCCGTGGGATCACGTACACAGGGGCCATGTGGTCGTCGCCTCGAACACCCACCCCTGCCGTCCCTGCGGCATGGCCGGCTGCAACGACAGCAAGATCAGCGACTGCCTGACCACCTTGCCCGTGGCGCAGGTGCTGGCTGCCTGCGAGGAGTTGTTGTGCGCTTGAAGATCAAGACCATTAGCCACAGAGGACACAGAGTTCACAGAGAGAGACATCGGCATTCTATGGATGGATTCCGACCCTGGGTTCGGTCTTCCGCCTTTCACTCTGTGAACTCTGTGTCCTCTGTGGCAAGAAGCTTGTGCATCTCATGAAACTCGCCATCGTGCGCCAGAAGTACACACCCTTCGGCGGCGCCGAGCGCTTTGTCGAGCGCGCGTTGGCGGCGCTGAAGGCCAGGGGCGTCGATGTCTCCATCGTGGCGCGGGAATGGCGAGGCGATGCGGCGGGCGGCGTGCAATGCGTGCGCGTCGATCCCTTCTACCTCGGCCGCCGCTGGCGCGATGCCGGCTTTGCCCGCGGCGTGCAGCGCCTGATGGCGCAAGGGCGCTTCGACCTGGTGCAAAGTCACGAGCGCATTCCGGGCTGCGACATCTACCGCGCCGGCGACGGCGTCCATGCCACCTGGCTGGATCTGCGCAACAAGGCCTTCGACCGTTTTGCGCCCTGGCACCGCTACACGCTGGCGGCCGAAGCCGCGATGTTTCGCCATCCGAAGCTGCGCACGGTGATCTGCAATTCGCGCATGGTCAGGGACGACATCGCGCGCCGTTTCGGCGTCGCCGACGAGAAGCTGCAGGTGATCTACAGCGGCGTCGATCTGCAGGCCTTCCATCCGCGCCTGCGCGAGGAGCGGGGACTGGGCCTGCGCGAAAAATCCGGCGTCGCCGCGGCGACGCCGGTGCTGCTTTTCGTCGGTTCCGGCTATGAGCGCAAGGGGTTGCCGACCCTGCTGCGCGCGCTGGCCATGATGCGGCGGAACGACGCGCGGCTCTGGGTGATCGGCCGCGACAAGGACGAGATGCTGATGCGCAAGCTGGCGCAGACCCTGGGCATTGACGAGCGCGTGCTCTTCCTTGGCGCCCAGGTCGACGTCAAGCCCTTCTATGGCGCGGCCGACGTGTTCGCCTTGCCCACGCTCTACGATCCCTTCCCCAACGCCGCGCTGGAGGCGCTGGCCTGCGGTCTGCCGCTCGTCACCACCACCACCTGCGGCGCGGCGGAACTGGTCACGGCGGACAACGGCGCCGTGATCGATGCCGGCGACGTCACGGCCCTGGCGGCCAGCCTCGACAGCTTGTGCGGCCGTGCGCCGGCGATGCGCGACGCGGCGCGCGCCAGCGTCGCCCATCTCGAACTGGACGCGATGGCGGCGCAGTTGATGGGGCTTTATTCCCGTCTGGTCTGACGCCGGCCCCCGAAGGGAAAATCCCGGCGCGCAAAGCGCTCGGCGTCGGCCAGCACCGGCCGCAGGCGTTCGACGAAGGCAGCGAAGCTAAAGCGCTGCAGATGCTCTTGCGCCAACTCCGGTTGCGGCCGCGCCCGGCCCGCCAGCAGTTGGTCGAGCAGGCGGCCGAAATCCGCGCCGCCATCCTGGCGCGGATCGCGATAGAGAAAACCCGTCGCGCCGTCCACCACGGTCTCGGTGAAAGGCGGCGCATTCACCGCGATCACCGGCGTGCCGCAGGCCTGCGCCTCGATGATGTTGAGGCCCAGCGCCTCCTTTTCCGGCAGGCCGGAGAGCAGGTAGTCGAGTTCGCGATATATCGCCGCGACATTGCCCTGCTGGCCCCAGTAGCGCACCTGCCCGGCGCAGGGCCGCAGCGCCGCGTCGAGGTCGCGCACCGAGGCATAGCCGCCGCTGCCGAAGATTTCCAGATGCACCTGCGGGTGGCGCGCCAGCACCGGCGCCAGCTGTGCGAACAGCAGCGGAAACTGCTTGATCGGCGTCAGGCGCGAGACGATGCCCAGCGTCAGGCCCGTGCGCCGGACAAAGGGCGGATGCGGCCGCAGCGCCTCGATCAGCGGTTCGAGCGCGCCGAGCAGGCGGTCGCGCCCCTTGCGCCGGTCCCAGTCGTAGCGGCTGGCGCGGCGGATCGCACCGGCGCCGTCGCCGGCACGCGCACCCAGTTCGGCAACGCCGTAAAGCGGTTCGTTCCAGGCCGGCAGTCCGGCGGCCATGAGGCCGTCGCGCACCCAGGCCGAGACGGCGTAGATGCGGTCGTGATCGGCGAAGGCCGCCGGGTCGCGGCCCTGCACCGGCATGTGGGCGATCGCCGTGCGCAGCCGGCCCGGGATAGCGCCGCGCAGCGAGGCCGGCAGCGGGCCGTGCGAGAGCAGCCAGAGCGGCCCGGTCGGCAGGTGATGCGGCAGGTCGGCCGGATCGGCGACGGCGATGCGTTCGGTGTCGGCCGGCAAGCCGAGCCGGTCCCAGAAGCCGGCGCGCGGATGCACCAAGAGGCGCGTCGGCACGCCGAGCTGCGACAGCGCGCGGCAGAGGAAGGCGGTGTATACCTCGCCCCCGCCGAAGTGCGGCTGCAGGTTGATCTGGACGAGGTTCATAGGTCTGCCGCCGGGCCGCCCCAAGGCGGACCCGCCAAGAGTCTGCGAGCGTAGCGAGCCATAGTCACCCCTTCTCCCGGAGAAGGGGCGGGGGATAAGCTGTTAATGTTCCTGGTGCGGGCTTCATCGCCGCGATCAGCACGCCGCAGAGGAAGGCGAACAACCCCAGGCGCCAGCCGGACAGATGGCCGTCGAGCAGGCAGCGCAGCAGGTAGCCGCCGATCAGGAAACAGAACATCAGGCCGGCCGCGTCGCCATGCTGGCGGAATTGTCGCCAGCCGCCGCGCATGGCCAGCCCGGCGCTCAACAGCAGCAGGGCGAGGCCGGGCAGGCCGGCCGCCAGTGCGAAATCCAGCCAGCCGCTGTGGCTGCTGATCATGCCCTTGAATCCGTATTTCGCCTCGACCGCGCGGCCGAAACCGTCGCGGCCGTAGCCGAGGCCCAGCGGCCGTTCGACTATCGCCTGCACGGCCTGGTGTGCCCAGGCGGCGCGCAGGTAGGCCGAATCGTCGATGTCGGTGCCGGAAGCCGTCGTGGGCCGCAAGGCCTGGTCGCCGCTCAGCCAGTACATGCTCGGCGAATTCCAGCCGGCATCAAGGGATTCCTTCAATCCGCTCCAGCGCTTGTCGAGCGCCAAGGAGGTGCCGCCCAGCATGACCACGAAGACCAGCAACAGGACGAAGCGCGACCGGTGCCGCGCCATCCAGAGCGCCGCCAGCGACAGAAGGAGGGCGCTGACGAGGGTACCGTTGCGTACCCGCAGCACGACGTCGGCGAGCAGCACCAGGCCCAGCCCGATCCATGCCGGCCGGGCTGCAAAAAATCCGTCGCCGCCGCTATGGGCCGCCGTTCTTTCGCCGAGCAGCAAGGCCAGTAGAAACCCGGCAAGCGTGCTGTGATAGTCGCGTTCGCCGAAGGGCACGATGCCCTTCGATCCGTCTGCCACGGCGCCGGTGGCAAGCAGCAACCAGAGTTGCCAGCCGAACATCCAGAGCATATGTGCCAGCAGCGCCGCGATGACGGCGCGGATGGCCAGCCGAGCTTCCACGCGTGCCGCGGCGTAGGCTGCCAGGGCCGCCGTCAGCAGCGGCAGGACCCAGTCGCCGCGCAGGTTGTCCAGCGCAAGAGTTGGTGCTGGCGCCACGGCGATGGAATGCACGGCCAGCCAGGCCGTGGTCGCCACCAGCGCCCATGCCGCCGGTTTCAGCAGCGGCCGCCGCAGCGAACGGCGCGCGCCCCGCAGCGTGGCCAGCACCGCCAGCAGGCCGACCAGCAGCAACAGGTTGCGCAGGGCGATGGTATGCGGAATGGGAAAAACGAAGACCACGGCGGCCAGCCAGGCCTGCCAGAACCAGGTCATCGTTGGGGCGACGGAAATCACTTGCCGCTTCCCGCCAGCCAGGAGCGCAGCCAGTGCCGCGCGACCCGCCGGCGCTGCGCCGCATTCGCGGCATGGCGCCACAACAGGCCCATGAATTCGTCGCGGCGCAGGCGGCGCAAGGTGGCCGCCGCGGCGGCGCGGTCGGACATTTTCGGCAGCTTGTGGAACACCGACAGCGCACCGTCGACCAGGTGGTCGGCCAGCAGCCGGCGCAGTTCGGGATCGTCGTCAAGCCGGGCGCACATCGCCGCCAGTGCCTGGGCGTTGACCACGCTACTGTCCACGATGGCCTGCAGGCGGCGCTGACCCTGCTCGGGTGTGAAGCGGCGCAGTGGAATCCGGTAGTGCACGGCGGTGTGCCCGGTGTAGCGCACGCGCTGCGCTGCCAGCAGCGCACGAGTGGTCCAGATCACGTCTTCGTGGATCAGGCGCGGCACGAAACGGTACTGATGCGCCTCGATGAACTCGCGACGATAGAGGTGCATCCAGACCATGTGCAGCAAGCGCCCCGCGCGGAAGCGCCGGCGCAGCCACTCGCGACCGGCAATGACGTCGGTGGCGGGCACGTCGGCGTAGATCGCGTAGTCTGCCTGGCGGCCTTCGAAGTGGTAATTGGCGTTCAGCAGCACCATGTCGAGGTTTTCGTCCTCGGCCAGGCGCAACGCCTCGGCGTAGGCGTCGGGCGCGACGAAGTCGTCGGAATCGACGAAGGCCAAGTACCTGCCGCGCGCCGCATCGAGTCCGGTGTTGCGCGCCGCCGAGAGGCCGCCGTTCTCCTGACGGATCACGCGCATCTGCGGCAGGCGCGGCGCGAACTCGGCAAGGATGGCCGGGCAGTCGTCGGTCGAACCGTCGTCGACGACGATAATCTCGTCGGCCGGCGGGTTCAGCGCGGCGAGGCTTTCCAGGCAGCGCGGCAGGTAGGGCGCAACGTTGTACACCGGAACGACCAGCGAGAGCAGCGGCTGGTTCATGGCGTCGGTGCTCCGGCCATCGCTTCGGTCATCGCCCGGGGCAGGTGCTCCAGGGTGATGACCTCGACGTTTTCGGCCAGCGGGTAGCCATGGTCTACGGGTGCGACCACCCAGGCACGGTCGATCGCGAGGTCTTTCATGGCATGCCAGAAGCCCTTGGTCGGCTTCGGCGTCATCGAGTATTTCATTTCGAAGGCGAAGCGCCGGTCGCCCAGCGTCAGCACCAGGTCGATCTCGGCGCCGGCAGCGGTACGGAAGTAATTAAGTTCGGTGCCGGGCGGGGCGTGGGCCGCAATCTGTTCCACCACGAGACCTTCCCAGGAGGCGCCCAGAACTGGGTGGGCATGCAATGCGTTGCTGTCCGCAATGTTGAGCAAGGCATGGAGCAAGCCACAGTCGCGGATATAGATTTTCGGGGTTTTTACCAGGCGTTTGCCGAGATTGACGGCCAGGGGTTCCAGCCGGCGTACCAGCAGGGCATCGACCAGCAGATCGAGATAATGGGCGACGGTGGAATGACTTGCTCCGCCCAGGGACTGACCCAGTTGCGAGGCATTGAACTGTTGCGCGTGAACGTGAGCCAGCATGCGCCAGAAGCGGTGCAGTGTCGCCGCCGAGGTTCCCACGCCCAATTGCGGCAGATCGCGCTCGAGAAAGTTGCGGATGAAATCTTCGCGCCACAACATGGACAGGGCATCGCTGGGCGCGTCGAAGCTCGGCGGGAAACCGCCGCGCAACAGCAACTTGTGTACCGTGCGCGTCGTGGCCTGCACTTCGCTTGCAAGCAGCGGCGCCAGTTCCAGGTAGCCGACGCGACCCGCAAGCGATTCGGCGCTTTGCCGCAGCAGTTTGCCCGAGGCCGATCCCAGCATCAGAAAGCGTCCCGGCCGGCGCTCCTCGTCGATTTCCGGTCGCAGGGCGACGAAGAGGCCCGGCTGGTGTTGCACCTCGTCGAGGATTACCAGGCGCTGCCGGTTCTGGCGGAAGAAGAGTTCCGGCTCGGCCAGGGCGGCACGGTCGCCCGCCCGTTCAAGATCGAGGATCAGCGCGTCCGGGCGTGTCGCGGCAAGCGCTTTGGCGAGCGTCGTCTTCCCCGCCTGGCGCGGCCCCAGCAGGACCATGCCGGGGTAGAAATCGAGGCGTTCGCGAAGGACTTCCAGCAGGCGGCGGGGATAATTCATCCTTGTATTTTGATGTGTCAACAGTCAGATTGCAAGGATAACTATTGGATATGGCCGCGGCGGCCGTCATGCCAGGCGATTAGCGCGTGGTGCAGAGCGGTGGCCCGTTGAGCATAGGTATGCCGCGCCATGACATGGGCGTGGCAGCGCTCGGCCAGCTCGCGCGCGGCGGCGAAGTTCGCCAGCCAATGTTCGATGCGGGCCACGGCGTCGTCGAGTCCGTCGAACTCGGCCCAGTTCTCGCCGGGCGTGAAGTCGTCGCGGGCATGGGTGCGGCGGTCGCAAAGCAGGAAGCCGCCGCAGGCCGGGATGCCGTAGCAGCGTTCGGGCAGGCCCGAGGCCAGCGCCGCACCGTAGTCGCAGGAGGCGCCGAAGTTGAGGTTGATGCAGCTGGTCTGGATCAGCGCCACCTGTTCTTCGACGTTCATGCCGGCCGATTCGCGGAACAGGAAACGGATGCCGCGCGCCGTCAGCCGCTCGCCGAGTGCGGCGAAAAATTCCTGGCGCGCGCGCATCTCCTTGTAGCGGGCGCCGTCCATGGCGCCGAAGAAGCTGACGTCATAGTCATAGCGGCTCGGGTCGCGCAAGCTCTCCAGCGTCGCACCGTGGAGGTGGTAGCGGGTCGTGTCGGCGGCATTCGGCAGGTAGAGCGTGCTGTCAGCAAAGCTGCGCCGCGCATCGACCAGGCTGTGCGTGGCGTAAATGTCATAGAGGCGCGCACGGTCCAGCCAATCCAGGCGCCAGGCGGCGCGGTTCAGGTAATGCGGCGCATCCTGGTTCCAGACGAAGAGCGGTATGCCCTGGCGGCGCAGGAAGCGGCGCATGCCCCAGATCGTCAGCGGATGACGCAGGCCTTCGTAGAACCAGGTATAGGCGCCGAGGATGCGTTGCGGATCGCTGCGATCGGCGTCCTGCCAGCGTCGACTTTCGCGCAAGCTCAGGCCGCGTGCCGCCAGTTCGCGGCGCAGGGCCGGATGCAGGCTGCCGTGGGCGATCAGCAGGACATCCCTGACCGTCATGAACTACCCACCCCCCAACCCCCGTCCCGGGCGGCGGGGGTGACCGCGGTTCGCGGCTATGCCGCTCCAAATCGCTGGCTGCGCCGCCCTTGGGGTCCCCCGGGGGGACTTCCTGCGGGGCGCGGCCCATCGGCGGGCGGCGCTCATGCCGGCCTGTGGAAGAAGAACACGTTCTTGCGGATCAGCGAAAAATCCAGCGCGAAACCCTGCGCCACCAGCCCGGCGAACATCTGCGACAGCACGCGGTCGCCGAGCACGTCGGGATGGGTTTCGACGCAGATCTTTTGCACCGTCGCCAGATCGGCGCCGGCGAAGAACTCGGCTTCGCCACCCTCGATGTCCACGATCAGGAAGCTGGGCTTGACGCGCGCCAGTTCGGCGTTGAGGTCGAGCTGTTTGACGGTGATGGCGCGCCCGCCGGTGCGATGCGCCGACGAAGCCCAGAAGTCGTCTTCGAGATGGAATTCGCGCTCACCATCGCCCTTGGCCAGCAGCGCGTTGATCAGGGTCGGCGCGACGTCGTTCTTCGCATGGGTTTCGCGGATCAGCGGGATCAGTTCCGGGTTGGCTTCGTAGGCGAACACCTTGTTCGCGCCGCTGCGCTTGGCGCAGTAGGCCGACAGGAAGCCGAGCCCGGCGCCGACCTCGAACACCACGTCGTCGGCCGCCAGGCGCCGCGAGATGATCTCGATTTCCTTGGCCTCGTAGTCGCCCAGATAGATCTCGCGGGCGATGCCCGGCGAAACCAGCTTGTGCTTGACCGGCAGCATGACGCCGTGATTGTCTGCCCAATCGGGCTGACTGAAGCGCCAGGCGAGTTTCTTCAGCTTGCGTGCGGTGCGGCCGTTCTTGCGCATGGTCTATTCCCTGTATTTTTTGATCGTGGCCGGGACTCCGGCGACCACGGCATAAGCCGGCACGTCCTCGCGCACCACGGCACCGGCGGCCACCACGGCACCGTCGCCGATCGTGACCCCGGCGAGGATGATTGCATTGGCGCCGAGCCAGACATCGCGGCCGATGCGTATCGGCAAGGCGATCACCGGTTGCGAGCGTATCGTCGCGCCGCGCGCATGCCGGTGCTGGTAGGAGATGATGCGTACGCCGGGGCCGACCAGCGTGTCCTCGCCGATATCGACGCCGCCGGTGCCATTGACGATGCTGTGATTGTTGATCTCGACCCGGTCGCCCAGGCGCACGCCGCCGTTGCCGCCCTGGACATAGGCATAGCGGTTCAGCGTGACCTTGTCGCCGAGCTTGACGCCGGGGCTGCGCGAGGCATCGACCGAGGCGTCGGCGTGGATCTTGCAGCCGTGGCCGAGTTCGATGCGCTCATGGCCCTTGAGATAGGCGGAGAAGGACACGCGGTTGCCGGCGCGGCGCTGCTGCAGGATGAACATCAGATGCTTGAAGAGATTCAAGGTCAGCCTTCCAGCGGATGCGATTCGAGCCAGGCCAGCAGCACGGCGAAAGTGTACATCAGGCGTACATTCCCCCGCCCTTGCTGCGCTTCCTGCCACAAGGCGGCCAGCGGGCCGGCGGCCAGCCAGGGTGCGCGCGTCGCCGCCGCGGCGACCTGGGCTGCGCCCCAGTCGCGCCACGCGCCGGCGAAGTTGGCGCGCAGCGGCACCGAGAAGCCGTGTTTTTCGCGGTTCCAGACGCCTTCCGGCAGGTGCTTGCGCGCCAGCGCGCGCAGGACCGCCTTGCCGCCGCCGGCGTCGAAATGCACCGCGGCCGGCAGGCGCAGCATGCGGTCCTGGATCGCGTTGGCCAGCAGCGGCACGCGCACTTCCAGGCCGTGCGCCATGCTGGCGCGGTCGGTCTTGGCCAGGCAGTTTTCCGAGAGATAGGTCCACAGGTCGGCGCGCAGCAGCGCGCCGCGATCGTAGCCGCCGTGACGCGCGGCGAGCTCGCGCCAGAGTTCGAGGGTGCGCTCCGGGCGTGCGGCGCGAGCCACATCGGGCGCCAGATAGCGGCGCAGGTCCTTGCGGCTGCCCGGGTAATCGCCCAGCTCGACGCGGCGGTAGAGCAGCAGTTCGGGTCCGGCCAGCGCGCGTCGGCGCAGGCTGGCCGGCGCCAGACCGTGGCGCAGCAGCGCGCGCAGCAGGCGCTTGCCGGCGCTGTCGGGAAAGCGGTCGGCGCCGTCGAGAAAGCGCGGATAGCCGCCGAACAGTTCGTCGCCGCCGTCGCCCGAGAGCGCCACCGTGACATGTTGCCGCGTCAGCCGCGACAACGCCCAGGTCGGGATGTAGGCCGGATCGGCCAGCGGCTGGTCGAGGTCGGCCAGCGCCGCGGCCAGCGTGTCGGCGGTGAGTTCGGGGGCGTCGAGCACGTGGTGCTCGGTGGCGTATTTGTCGGCTACCGCACGGGCATGCGGGCTCTCGTCGAAGCCGGCTTCGGCGAAGCGCACGCTGAAGGTTTTCAATGGGGCGGCGCCGGCCTGCGCCATGTAATGCACCACCAGGCTACTGTCGATGCCGCCGGACAGGAAGGCGCCGAGCGGCACGTCGGCGACGAGCTGGTCCCTGATCGCCTGCGCCAGCAGGGCGTCAGTCTCGGCCACCAGCGCTTCGCGCTCGGGTGCTTTTTCCGATGCGTCGGGAATGGCCCACCACTGGCGCGGCGTCGCCCGCGCGCCGGGCATCCAACGCAGGCAGGCTCCCGGTGGCAGGGCATGGATGTCGCGCACCAGGGTACGCGGGGCCAACGGCGTCTGGAAGGCCAGATAGTCGCGCAGGCCTTCGGCATCGAGCTTTTTCGGAAAGGCCGCGAAGGCGAAGAAGGGTGCCAGGGTCGAGGCCGCGACGAGATTATTTCCTTGCTCGCCCCAGAACAGCGGCTTGATGCCGAGCCGGTCGCGGGCGAGGAAGACGCTGCCGTCGGCACGGTCGTGAATGGCGAAGGCGAACATGCCGTCGAGCTTGTGCAGCACGGCTTCGCCCCAGTGCCGGTAGCCGGTCAGCAGCACCTCGCTGTCGGAGCGCGTGGCGAAGGCGTGGCCGGCCGCTTCGAGTTCGCGCCGCAGCGCGGCGAAGTTGTAGATCTCGCCGTTGTAGACCATGGCCAGCCGGCCGTCGGCCGTGCTCATCGGCTGGCGTCCGCCGGCAATGTCGATCACCGCCAGCCGCGCGTGGCCGAGCAGGGCGTCGCCGTGGGCCAGGGTCTCGCGCGCATCGGGGCCGCGCGACTTGAGCGTTTCCAGCGCAGCCGCGAAATCGGCACGGAAGGAATCACCGGCGATGAGCAGGATGCCGCACATCAGCAGTGTCCTCGGCTTGCTTGGTCGGGGCGCAAGATCAGATCACCGCCAGGTGCCGCGCCTTCGCCCCGGCCACGGCCTTCAGCGGCACGGCGCGATCGAGCGTGACCAGGGTTCCGCCCTGTTCCACGGCCAGCGCCAGCAGATAGACATCGGTGACCTGGCGGCTGCCGAGCACCGCGTTCCAGGCGATGCGTTCGGCGTCGAGCAGGCTCACGGTGTCGGGCCAGAAGACGTGGTGCGGCGTGCCGGTGGCTTCGGCGAGGCGCGTCGCGATGGCGGCGGCGGGCAAGGGATTCGGATAGCCGGGCTGGGACATTATGCGAATACAGCCGTTCTGGGTCAGCGGACATGAGGCCCAGCCGGCCGCGATGTGGTCCTTGAGCCAGTCGCGCGCGCGGACGTGGTGCAGATGATCGCCGTCGAGCAGTGCGATCAGCACATTGACGTCGAGCAGGGCGCGCATCGAGGACAGGGCTCAGATGCCTTCTTCGTCGCGCAACTGGTCGACTTTTTCGTTGCTGACTACGCCGCCGCGGGAGGGGAAGGGCCGGAAGCCATAGATCGCTTCGGGCTCCTGAGCCGTGCCGGAGGTCGGTGCCGACTGGGTCAGGGCGCGCCGCGCAAGGTCCGAAATCACCCGTCCGGCGCTGGTATGGCTGCGCCGCGCCAGTTCCTTGGCGGCCGCCAGAACGTCGTCTTCGATGTCGAGGGTGGTGCGCATGGCTTGCTCCGATGGTTGATGCGGTGATGCTAGCGCATCAGATGCCTGCCGGCAAGAGAAATGCCGCTCACGCTTGACTCCACGCCAGACCTTCCCAGGCGTCCAGCGCCCGCTCCGCAGCGTAGGGCGCCAGCGCTGCGGCGACGGCTCCGGCGCCGGGTTTCGGCGCCGCCAGCGCGGCCCGCATCGCCGCCGCCAGCGCAGCCGCATCGCCGCAGGGCACCAGGCCTTGAGCCAGTTCGCCGACGAGGATCTCGCGCGGACCGGAGGGGCAATCGGTACTGACGACGCGCGTGCCGCAGGCCAGCGCCTCGATCAGCACATTGGGCAGGCCTTCGTGGTCGGAGCACAGCACCAGCATGTCGGCACCGGCCATCCAGGGATAGGGGTTGGCCTGAAAGTTGGCGCTGGCGACACGGCGTTGCAGGCCGTGCTGCGCGATCAATGCCGTCAGCCGCGCGTCGGGCGGCGTCAGCAGCACCAGCTGCTGCGGCAAATCGGCTTGCGCAAAGGCGGCGAGCAGCAGGTCGTGGCGCTTCTGCGCGGCGTAGCGGCCGACGTGAAGAATGTAGGGAGCGGCCGGCCGCGCCGTGCAGGGTTCGGCGGCCAGCGCGCGGATCGCGGCGAAGTTGAAGGGATTGGCGATCACGGTCACCCGAGCGGCATCGACGCCGAACCCGGTCCGCAGATCGTTCGCGACGCCCTGCGACACGGCGACCAGCCGCCGCGTGCCGTAAAGCGCGCGGTAACGCGCGGCGCGGCGCTGTGCCTTGGCCGCCGGCAGGCGCGCGATCTCGGCCGACAGCGTGTTGGCGATGCGGCAGACGTGGCGCGGGATGCCGGCCAGTGCCGCGACTTCGTCGGCGAAAGGCAGAGTCGACACCAGCAACTCGTGTGGATTCGATGCCAGCCAACGATTCAGGCGCCAGGCCAGGCGCCGCTTGCCCAGCCAGCCGTGGCCGGCGCGCGCGGCCAGCGCCTGGAAGCGGCAGCCGGCGGGCGGCGGGTATTTGCCGGCATCCTCGCAGACGATGAAATCCACTTCGTGGCCGCGCGCCGCCAGGCCGCTGGCTATCTTGGCCAGCGCCTTCTCGGCGCCGCCGCCGGCGAGGTTAGTGGTGAACAGCGCGAACCTCATGCGACACGAGTTTCCGTCGCGCGTTCCCCGAGCGCCTGCTGCACCGCGGCCCAGACGCGGTCCACCGTGATCTCGGCCATGTCCGCCTCGGGCGTGCAGCGGTCGGCCAGCGGGTGGTCGATCGCATACAGGCAGGGATGGTCGAGCGGCGCCAGCACGCGGCTCGGCGAATAGCCGTGGTAGAGCGCCACCATCGGCCGCTGCATGGCGCCCATCAGGTGCGTGGGTCCGGTATCGACGCCGACATAGAGGTCGACGCGGCTCATCAGCGCCGCGGTTTCGCGCAAGCTGAGCTTGCCGGCGCAGAGCGTGGCGCCGCCGCCGAGCTCGCTTGCCAGCGCTTCGGTGCGGCTCTTTTCAAGCTCGCCGCCGAAGATCAGGAAGTGCGCCTGCGGCCAGCGCCCGCGGATGCGCCGGCAGAGTTCGCTGAAGTGGCCGGGTGGCCAGTCGCGGTAGGCCTTGGTCGGGAAGCTCGCGACCTGCAGGCCGATCAGCGGATGTTTTTGTTCGGCGCCGTGCTTGGCCAGAAAACCCGCCGCCCATTGCGCCTCGTCGGCCGTGACGCGATAGCTTAGCGCCTTGCCGGCCGGCGCCGCGCCGACTGCGGCCGGCAGCATGAGCTGGATATCCACGGCGTGGGTGGCCTGCAGCGCCGGGTGCTCGACTGCTTTGTACAGTCGCGCGTTCAACGCCGCGTCGGGCTGGCGGAAGGCGACGACACGCCGCGCGACGCGCAGCGCGTACTCCACCAGCGGCGCGTCGAAATTACAGACGAAGGCCAGGTCGTAGGGCTTGCCCGCGAATGGATTCCCTACCCAGCCCATGAAGCGCGCGCGCTGCTTTTCGATGGTGCCGGTGCGATGGATGAAGGGCAAAAAGCGCAGCACTTCCTCGCGCTTCGGATGCGCCAGCAGATGGATGCGCGCCTGCGGCCAGCGCGCGGCGACGGCGCGCACGGCCGGCGTCACCAGCAGCGTGTCGCCGATGCGCGAGACATTGATGTAGAGGATGTCGCGCGGCTCGGGTAGCTCGGTTTCAGTCGCGCCGGACGAACTCATACAGGTAATCGGGAAAGGAAAATTCCGCCGGCTCCAGGCGCCAGCCGATCAGGCGCTTGACCAGCAGCGCCGCGGGCGAGAAGCGCTTGACCAGGTGGTAGGCGGCCAGCGCGATGCCGGCGCGGCGCGCCAGTTCCATGGCCAGCGTCGGCGTGATCCAGGCCACGTGGTCGAGGTTCACCACCATCACGCCCTCGCGCTTGAACTGGCGGAAAAACTTGCGCGAGAAGGGATTCGGCGTGGTCACGTAGAGGCTGCCGCCGGGGGCGAGGTGGCGCGCGGCGAATTTCAGCAGCAGCACGGCGTTGTCCACGTGCTCGACCACGTCGCCGATGAAGACCACGTCGAAGCGCTCGCCCATGTCCGTTTCGGACGTGGCGTCGACGCAGCGCACGTTGAAGCCGCGCTCGTTGAGCTCCTTGACCAACGGCTCCAGGATGTCGATGCCGACGCAGTAGCCGGCCGCCTTGTGGACGCGGCCATGGCGCCAGTCGGGCAGGTCGAAGTAGCGCGCGCTGTGCGACACCACGCCGATGTCGAGCACGCGCTTGTCACGCACCAGGCTTTCGATGTGGCCGAGCAGGTCGCTGTCGGTATGCACGCGCTGCGCGGTCCTCAGCCAGGCACGTACCGCGGCCTTGGCCTCGCGGTTGTTGGGGTCGTCGGACACCGTGGTCCAGTCGAGGGGCTTGCTCATGGTGTCGTGGCCTGGAGGAAGACGGATTCCATGCGGTCGAGCATGGTTTCCTTGGAAAAGTTGGCGCTGGCGCGCCGCCGCGCGCTCTCGCCGAGGCGCGTGGCGAACTCGCTGTCGTCGAGCAGGCGGGCGATGGCGCGCGCGAGTGCTGCGGCATCCTGCGGCGGCACCACCAGCGCCGTGTTGCCGGCGCTGACGGCTTCGAGGATGGCGCCGACCGGCGTCGTGACTATCGGCAGGGCGCAGAGCATGGCCTGCAGGATGGCCTGCGGCACGCCTTCGTTGGCGTAGGAGGGCAGGCAGAATATGTCGAGCGCCTGCAGCCAGTGTTCGGGGTCACTGCGCTGGCCGGCGAGCGTGACGTGCCCGCCCAGCTTCAGCGCGGCGATCTTGTCTTCGATCGGGCCACGCATCGGGCCTTCGCCGACGATCAGCAGATGCAGGTCGGGCCGGTTCAGGC
Organism: Sulfuritalea sp.; assembly: GCF_031426875.1. Taxonomy (NCBI): domain Bacteria; kingdom Pseudomonadati; phylum Pseudomonadota; class Betaproteobacteria; order Nitrosomonadales; family Sterolibacteriaceae; genus Sulfuritalea; species Sulfuritalea sp. Next base: position 20,481 of record NZ_JASJPC010000016.1, on the reverse strand, counting down.
TGGCGAAGGCATCGAGCAGGAACAGATGCCCCTTCCAGCTGCGCAGCGTGGCGACGATGCCGAGATAGCGGCGTGCCGGATCGAGGCCGAGGGCCAGCCGCGCCGAGGACTTGTCCGCCGAGCATTTGACGGGACTGAAGCGTTCGGTGTCGATGCCGGTGGGCACCGAGACCACGCGCCGCGGGTCGAGGGCTAGGGTCTCCAGCAGGTGGCGGCGCAGACTCTCTCCCGTGGTGACCACGCCCTTGGCCTGGCGGTAAAGCCAGCGGTTGGCGAAGTTGCCCGAGACCGGCGCCGAAATATGGCGGGTACGCACGATGGCCGGTGGCCCGCCGAGCGTGGCGCAGGCCAGTCCGGTCAGCCAGGAATCGGCCGAGCTGTGGGTGTTCACCACGTCGGGGCGTGTCGCGGCGAGATGGTGGCGCAGCGCCCTGAAGCCGGCGATGGTCTTGAACTCGAGCGGCAGCGCCACCACCGGCACGCCGAAACGCGGCGCCTCGGCCGTCATGCGGGCGTGGGCCGGACAGACGATGCTGACCTGATGGCCGCGCGCGATCAGTCCGCGCGACTCTTCGAGGATGCGGATTTCCTGGCCGCCCCAGCCACAGGAGGCTTCGGTGTGGAGAATTTTCACGCTGCCTCCGCCGGGCCGCCCCAAGGGGGCAGCAAGCCAATAACCGGAAGTCGCGAACGCGACTGAACCGTAGTCACCCCCTTTCCTGGAAAGGGGGTTGGGGGGAATGTCGTCATGAATTTTCGGCGAACTGCAGGCGGTAGAGGCCCGCGTACAAACCTCCGGCCGCCAGCAGTGCGGCGTGATTGCCGATCTCGGCAATGCGCCCCTGCGACAGCACCACGATGCGGTCGGCGCGCTCGACGGTGGAGAGGCGGTGGGCGATGACCAGCGTGGTGCGTCCGCGCATCAGTTCTTCGAGCGCTTCCTGCACGGCGCGCTCGGATTCGCTGTCGAGCGCCGAGGTGGCTTCGTCGAGGATCAGGATAGGCGCGTCCTTGAGGATAGCGCGGGCGATCGCGATGCGCTGGCGCTGGCCGCCGGAGAGCCGCGCGCCGTTCTCGCCGATCACGGTGTCGAAACCCTGCGGCATCGTGGCGATGAAATCCAGCGCATGCGCGGCGCGCGCGGCGGCCTCGATCTCTTCGCGGCCGGCGTCGCGCTTGCCGCCGTAGGCGATGTTGGCCGCCACCGTGTCGTCGAAGAGGAACACGTCCTGGCCGACATGGGCGATGTTGGCGCGCAAGCTGCCCAGCGTCAGCGTCTCGATGTCCTGGCCGTCGATGCGGATCTGGCCGCTGCCGGCGTGGTAGAAGCGCGGCACCAGATTGACCAGCGAGGTTTTGCCGCCGCCCGAGGGCCCGACCAGCGCCACGGTTTCACCGGGGCGGATGGCGAGGTCGATGCCGGTCAGCGCATCGCGCTCGGCACTTGCATAACGCAGGCCGACGGCGGCGAACCCGATCTCGCCGCGCGCGCGGCCCAGGGTGACCGTGCCGGCGTCGACCTCGGTCGTTTCGTCGAGCATGCGGAACACGCTCTCTGCCGCCGCCAGCCCGCGCTGCAGCGGCGCGTTGATGTCGGCCAGGTGCTTCAGCGGCGCCAGCAGCAGGAGCATCGCGGTGATGAAGGAAACAAAGCCGCCGATCGTGGTCTCATTGCTGGCCGACTGCTGCAGGGCGACATAGACCACGATGGCGAGGCCGACCGAGGCGAAGATCTGGGTGATCGGCGCCACCGCAGCGGCGGCGATCGCCTGGCGCATGCCGTAGCCGCGCAGCGCTTTGTTCACTTTGTCGAAGCGCGAAGTGGCGTGCTGTTCGCCGCCGAAGATCTTGACCACCTTGTGGCCGCGGATCGATTCCTGCAGCACTTCGTTCATCTGCGCCATGCCTTCCTGCGCCGAGAGCGATAGCCGCCGCAGGCGCTTGGAGAAGGCGCGCACCACCAGCGCGGTGAGCGGGATCACGGCCAGGCTGATCAGCGTCAGCTTCCAGTTCAGATACAGCAGCCAGCCGACGAGGCCGATCACGGAGAGCGTGTCGCGGATCAGCACGGTCAGCGTCGAGGTTGCCGCCGCGGCGACGCCATTCACGTCGTAGGCGATGCGCGTGGCCGGCACCGAGGAGGCGTGGGCGTCGAAGTAGCTCGCCGGCAGGCGCATCAGGCGCTCGAACATCAGCTGGCGCAGGTCGGTGATGACGCGGTTGGAAACCCAGGACATGCCGTAGGAGGCGAAAAATCCCGCCACGCCGCGCAGCACGAAAATGCCGACGATGGCCAGCGGCAGCCAGGCCAGCCAGCCCTGCTCGCCCTGGCCGAAACCCTTGTCCAGCAGCGGCTTCATCAGCGCCGGGAACAGCGGCTCGGTGGCGGCGGCGAGTGCCGTCGCCGCCAGCGTAAGGACGAAGCCCTTCCAGTGCGGGCGCACATGGCCGAGCAGACGCAGGTAGAGTTCGCGACTGCTGGTCACGGCTTCATTCCCGGCAAGGTCCACGGCGTCCAGCCGGTCACGGCCGTCATGCCGTCGGCAATGTCGAAGGGCTGTGCCGTGGTGCAGGCGACGAAGCCCGGAATCGTCGCATCGCCATAGAACTCGCGCAGTCGGCGCAGTCCGCGCAGGTCGTGGCTGTCGGGCCGCTCCTTGTACTTGCATTCGATGCCGAACAGGCGCTGCTGCCATTCCACCAGCAGATCGACTTCATGGCCGCCGGAATCGCGCCAGTACCAGAACGTCGCTTCCGGGTGCTGCCAGTGCCGCCAGCGCAGCCACTGGCCGATCACGTGGTTTTCCCACAAGGCGCCGCCGACATGTTCGGGCGGCGGCGCATCGTCGGTCAGCCCCATCAGGAAGGCGGCCAGGCCGGTATCGGTGAAATAGAGCTTGGGCGACTTGACCAGGCGCTTGCCCAGCGAGCGGTGGTAGGGCTCCAGCAGCAGGATCTGGTTCGAGGCCTGCAGCGCGCCGATCCACTCGCGCGCCGTGGTGGCGGAGATGCCGACGTCGCGGCCGAGGTCGGACATGTTGAGGGTTTGCGCGCAGCGCGCGGCGCAGGCGCGCAGGAAGCGTTCGAAGTCGCGCAGGCTGCCGACGCGCAGGATATTGCGCACGTCGCGTTCCAGGTAGGTGGCGAGATAGCCCTGGTACCAGCGTTCGCGCGAGACGGCCGGGTCGTTGTTCCACAGGCCCGGGTAGCCGCCGCGCAGCCAGAAACGCCCCCAGGTGCTGCCGGCGGCGGCCGGCGAGGCCAGCCATTCGGCGCCGGACAGGCCGAGAAAGGGAATCACCGCCGCGCGCCCGGCCAGGCTGTCGGAAATCTCCTGCATCAGTGCGTAGTTCTGCGAGCCGGTGAGCAGGAACAGGCCATTGGTATTGCGATGCGCGTCGACATAAGCCTTGATGTGGCGGAACAGCGCGGGGGCATACTGCACTTCGTCGATGATGACCGGGGGCGGGAAGCGCTGCAGGAACTCGGCCGGCCGCGTCTCGGCCATCTCGGCCTGGCTCGCGGTGTCGAGCGAGACATAGCGGAACTCGGGAAAGTCATGTTCCAGCAGGGAAGTCTTGCCAACCTGGCGCGGGCCGACCAGCGCCACCACGGGGAAGCTGGCGGTGAGCTGGCGCAGTTCGCCGGCAAGTATCCTTTTGATCCACATTTTGCAATTTTAAGGCGGCGGCGCGAAATTGCAAAGCCGACAGCGCGAAATCAATGGGCTGCATCCCAGTTGGCGCCGACCCCGACTTCCACCAGCAGCGGCACCTTGAGCTGCGCCACGCCGCCCATCAGCCTGGGCAAGGCTTCGCGCAGCGTGGCCAGTTCGTCGTCCGGCGCCTCGAACACCAGTTCGTCATGCACCTGCAGGATCAGCAGGGTCTGCAGCTTCTGCGCATCGAGCCAGCCCTGCACCGCCAGCATGGCGCGCTTGATCAGGTCGGCGGCGGTGCCCTGCATCGGTGCGTTGATTGCGGCGCGCTCGGCGCCCTGGCGGCGGCCGGCGTTGGAGGACTTGATCTCGGGCAGCCACAGGCGGCGGCCGAACACGGTTTCGACATAGCCCTTGTCGCGGGCGCCGGCGCGGGTCTCTTCCATGTAGCGGGCGACGCCCGGGTAACGCGCGAAGTAGCGGTCCATATAGGCCTGCGCCGCCGTGCGGTCGACGCCGATCTGTTTGGCCAGGCCGAAGGCGCTCATGCCGTAGATCAGGCCGAAATTGATCGCCTTGGCGGCGCGGCGTTGTTCATTGCTGACCTCGATCGGCGTCAGGCCGAAGACCTCGGCGGCCGTCGCGCGATGCACGTCCTCGCCCTGGGCGAAGGCTTCCAGCAGGCGCGGATCGTCGGAGAGGTGGGCCATGATGCGCAGCTCGATTTGCGAATAGTCGGCGCTGAGGATACGGTGGCCGGGCGGGGCGACGAAGGCCGAGCGGATGCGGCGGCCCTCCGGCGTGCGGATCGGGATGTTCTGCAGGTTGGGATCGGTCGAGGCCAGCCGCCCGGTGACGGCCGTGGCCTGGCCGAAGCTGGTATGGACCCGGCCGGTGGCCGCATTGATCATTTTCGGCAGCTTGTCGGTGTAGGTGTTCTTCAGCTTGGCGAAGCTGCGGTGTTCGAGGATCTTCTTCGGCAGCGGATAGTCCTCGGCGAGTTTTTCCAGCACTTCCTCGTCGGTCGAAGGCCCGCCCGAGGGCGTTTTCTTCACCACCGGCAGGCCTTGCTGGTTGAACAGGATTTCCGCGAGCTGCTTCGGCGAATTGAGGTTGAAGGGCTGGCCGGCCAGTTGCTGCGCCTCCGTCTCGAGCGCCATGATCTTGCGCCCGAGCTCGTCGCTTTGCTGCACCAGCGTCGCCGCGTCGATCAGCACGCCGTTGCGCTCGATCCTGAACAGCACCTCGGCGATCGGCAGTTCCAGCTCGCGGTAGAGGGTTTCGAGTTCCGGCTCGGCAGCGAGTTGCGGACGCAGCACCTGATGCACCCGCAGCGTGACGTCGGCATCCTCGGCGGCGTATTCGGCGGCGCGCGCGAGCTCGACCTGGGCGAAGGAAATCCGATTGGCGCCCTTGCCCGTGACGGCGTCGTAGCTGATCGTCGACAGGCCGCAATGCCGCGCCGCGAGCGCACCGAGGTCGTGCGTCTTGTCGGATTCCAGCACGTAGGACTGCAGCAGCGTGTCCTCGACGATGCCGCGCAATTGCACGCCGTGATTGGCGAAGACGTGGCGGTCGTACTTGAGGTGCTGGCCCAGCTTGCCGTGCTGCGGCGATTCCAGCCAGGGCCTGAGTTTTTCCAGCGTCGCGGCCAGCGGCAGCTGCGTTGGCGCGCCGGCGTAGCTGTGGCCCAGCGGCAGGTAGGCGGCATGGACCGTGTTACCAAAATTCGCACCCAAACTCGCGTCCGCGTCAGGGATGGCGAAGGAAATCCCCACCAGTCGCGCCTGCATCGGGTCGAGGTCGGTGGTCTCGGTGTCGAGCGAGACCAGCGGCGCGGCGTCGAGGCGCGCCAGCCAGGCGTCGAGCTGCGCCGCATCGAGGATGCATTCGTAGCCGCTGCGGTCGGGTTCGACGCTTGGCGCGGCCTCAAGAGTTGGCGCTGGCGTCACGGCGGTTCGGGAGCGGGTCGTCGGCGCCGGCGCTTCGCCCTTCAACTCACGCAGCCAGCCCTTGAATTCCAGCCGCGCATACAGCTCGGCGAGCTTCGCCGTATCCGGCACCAGCGGGGCCAGATCGGTCACCGCCTGCGCCAGCGGCAGGTCGCAGGCGACAGTGACCAGCTTGACGCCGAGCGGCAGGAAATCGAGGTGCTTCCTCAGGTTCTCGCCCACCGCGCCGCCGATCTCGCCGGCATGGGCGACGATCGCGTCGAGCGAACCCCAGACGTCCAGCCATTTGACCGCGGTCTTCGGCCCGACCTTGGCCACGCCGGGCACGTTGTCCACGGTATCGCCGACCAGCGCCAGGTAATCCACCATGCGTTCCGGCGGCACGCCGAACTTGGTTTTGACCCCGGCCGCGTCGAGCTTTTCGTTGTTCATGGTGTTGACCAGCGTGACGTGGCCGTTCACCAGTTGCGCCAGGTCCTTGTCGCCGGTCGAGATCACGCAGTCGATCCCGGCCTCCGCCGCCTGCCGCGACAGGGTGCCGATCACGTCGTCGGCCTCGACGCCGTCCACCATCAGGAGCGGCCAGCCGGCGGCGCGGATGCAGGCGTGCAGCGGCTCGATCTGCGCCACCAGATCCTCCGGCATCGAGGGCCGGTGCGCCTTGTACTCGGGGTACCAGTCGTCGCGGAAAGTCTTGCCCTTGGCATCGAACACCACGGCGCGATAATCTGACTTATAGTCGGCTTCGAGCACACGCAGCATCGACAGCACGCCACGGATCGCGCCGGTCGGTTCGCCTGCGCTGGTACGCAGATCGGGCAGGGCGTGAAATGCGCGATACAGATAAGACGAGCCGTCGACGAGCAGCAGCGTGGACATGGAGGAGTGATGCCAAATGAATGAGAAGGACAAACTACCCAAAACCCTGGGGCGCGAAACCAAGAGCCCCGGAACGACCCGGCTCGGTCCGGCCGGCTCAGGCGAGGCCTGGCGGGTGTTCGGCATTATGGCAGAGTTCGTCGAGGCGACCGAGCGCCTGGCGGCGGTGCGGCCGGCCGTGTCGATCTTCGGCAGCGCGCGCGTCGAGCGCGATTCGGAATGCTACCGCCTGACCGAAACCATCGCCCGGCAGCTCTCCGACGCGGGTTTCTCGGTGGTTTCCGGCGGCGGACCCGGCGTCATGGAGGCGGCCAACAAGGGTGCTTTCGAGGGCAAGAGCCTGTCCATCGGCCTCAACATCCAGTTGCCGCACGAGCAGCAAGCCAATCACTACCAGGACATTTCGCAAAGCTTCCGCCATTTTTTCGCGCGCAAGTACATGTTCGTCAAGGTCGCCGCCGCCTATGTCGTGATGCCCGGCGGCTTCGGCACGCTGGACGAGTTGCTCGAAGCCCTGACCCTGATCCAGACCGGGAAGAGTCCGCACATTCCGCTGATCCTGGTCGGTACCGAATTCTGGGCCGGCCTGCTCGACTGGTTTCGCACGCGGCTGGTGGCCGAGAAGATGATCGATCCCGGCGACATGAATCTGATCCAGGTGATCGACGAGCCCGAGGCGGTGGTCGCGGCGATCTTCGACCATTACGAGACACGCGGCTTCGGTCCGCTGCCGGAAGAGCACGAATTGCTGCTTAACCTTTGATAAACTGAACGGAATTCTTGAAGGACATCCCATGCGCCGCACAATTCTCGTTCTGCTGTCTGCCCTTGCCTTGAATGTAGCCGCGCAGACCCAGGCGCCGAAGCTGGAGCCCATTCCCGAGCCGCCCCCGGCGCCGCCCGGCTCCCTCAACGAATCGCTGGAGCCGCAGGTCACCATCACCAAGCGCGGCGCAGACAAGGTCGAGGAATTCCGCATGAGCGGCAAGCTCTACATGCTCAAGGTCACGCCGCCGCACGGCGTGCCCTACTACCTGCTCGACAATACCGGCGACGGCCAATGGATCCGCCAGGATTCGAAGGATGCCGGGCTGCGGGTGCCGATGTGGGTGATAGGCACGTTCTGATCGACGCCAGGCAGACCGATGATCCCGGCCTCGCGCCGGGATTGTTTTTGGACGCCGTGCCGCCAGCGCCATTCCAGGGGATACCGTTGCACATAACTTTCGACGTCGCCCGTTACGGCCAGGTGTTCACGCCGCCGGCGATCGTCGAGCGCATGCTGGCGCTGTCGCGCAACCACGGCCGGGCGCTCGATCCGGCCTGCGGCGACGGCGCGTTTTCCGGGCGCCTGCCCGGTTGCGTGGCGATCGAGCTCGACCCCGCGCACTGCCCGCCGGGCGCGCTGAACATCGACTTCTTCGCCTATCCCGAGAGCGAAAAGTTCGCCACCATCATCGGCAACCCGCCCTACGTCAAGGCCCGCGACATCCTGCCGGAAACCGCGCTGCGCCTCTCCTCCGGCCTGCTCGACGGCCACGCCAACCTCTACCTGCACTTCATCGAGAAATGCGTGCGCCACCTCGCGCCGGGCGGCGAGCTGATCCTGATCACGCCGCGTGACTTCCTCAAGGCCACCGGCGCCGGGCGGCTCAACACCTGGCTCTGCGACCAGGGCACGATCACCGATTTCGAGGATCTCGGTGACGCAAAAATCTTCGCCGGCGCCGCCCCCAACTGCGCCATCTGGCGCTTCGAAAAAGGCAATGCCAGCCATCGCCTGCACGACGGTCGGCGCATGGCGCTGTCCGGCGGCCAGCTGATGTTCACTCGCGGCATCTACAGCCTGCCGCTGGCCAGCGTGTTCGCCGTCAAGGTCGGCGCCGTGTCCGGCGCCGACGAGATATTCAGCAACGAGGAGCACGCCAACACCGAGTTCGTCTGCTCCAGGACCGCGCAGACCGGCGCCACGCGGCGCATGATCTATCTCGATCGCGAAGGTCCGCTGCCCTGGCTGGAACAATTCAAGGAGCGCCTGCTGGCGCGGCGCGTGACGCGCTTCGACGAAGCCAACTGGTGGAAATGGGGGCGCCGCCATCACGTCTCGGATGCGCCGCGCATCTACGTCAATAACAAGACGCGCAATCCGCAGCCCTTCTTCCTGCATCCCTGCAACGACTATGACGGCGCCGTTTTGGCGCTGTTCCCGCATCGCGCCCGGCTTAAATCGGCCGATCTCCAGCGCCTCACCGCAATGCTCAACGAGGTCGATTGGCACGAGCTGGGCTTCGTCTGCGACGGACGTTTCCTGTTCTCGCAGCGCAGCCTGGAGCAGGCCCTTTTGCCCGAGGCCTTTGCCGAATTCGCGGTCAAGGGTCTGGTGTAAGATCGAGCCAAAAACCGCTCGCGGTTTGTCGCTGCGGTTTGTTGCGTAGGTAAAAATAATTATGGTTCCTCATCTCACGACCGCGCTGACCGGGCCGCTGCTCGAACTCGAGCGGCGCATCCTCGAGCACGACACCACCGTCGAGCGCTGGCTGCGCACGCAGTGGCTGGAGCACACGCCGCCCTTCTACAGCTCGGTCGATCTGCGCAATGCCGGCTTCAAGCTGGCGCCGGTCGATACCAACCTCTTTCCCGGCGGCTTCAACAACCTCAATCCGGCCTTCCTGCCGCTGTGCGTGCAGGCGGCAATGTCGGCCATCGAGAAGATCTGCCCCGAGGCGCGCAACCTGCTGCTGGTGCCGGAAAACCACACGCGCAACCAGTTCTATCTGATGAACGTGGCGCGCCTGGCATCCATCCTGCATCACACCGGGCTCGACGTGCGCATCGGCAGCCTGCTGCCGGAAATCACCGAGCCGACCACGCTGGACCTGCCCGACGGGCAGAAGCTCGTGCTGGAACCCTTGAAGCGCATCGGCACAGACGGCCGCCGGCTCGGTCTGGAGGATTTCGATCCCTGCGCCGTGCTGCTCAACAACGACCTCTCGGGCGGCGTGCCCGAGATACTGAAGGACATCAACGAGCAGTTCCTGATCCCGCCGCTGTGGGCCGGCTGGCATGTGCGCCGCAAGTCCAAGCATTTCGCCGCCTACCAGGACGTGGCGATCGCCTTTGCCAACGAGATCGGCATCGATCCCTGGCTGATCAATCCCGAATTCGAAGTCTGCGGCAAGGTGAATTTCCACGAGCGCTCCGGCGAGGAATGCCTGGCCGCCAACATCGACACGCTGCTCTACCGCATGCGCGCCAAATACAAGGAATACGGCATCGAGTCCGAGCCCTTCGTCATCGTCAAGGCCGACGCCGGCACTTATGGCATGGGCATCATGACGGTGAAGGACGCCAGCGAAGTGAAGAACCTCAACCGCAAGCAGCGCAACAAGATGGCGGTGATCAAGGAAGGCATGGAAGTCACCGAGGTCATCATCCAGGAAGGCGTGCCGACCTTCGAGCGCGTCGACGAAGGCACCGCCGAGCCGGTGGTGTACATGATCGACCGCTACGTGGTCGGCGGCTTCTACCGCGTCAACACCGCACGCGGCATCGACGAGAACCTCAATGCGCCCGGCATGACCTTCAAGCCGCTGGCCTTCGAGACCGGCTGCTGCCTGCCCGACATCCACCTCGGCCCCGACGCGCCGCCCAACCGCTTCTATGCCTATGGCGTGGTGGCGCGGCTGGCCATGCTGGCCGCCTCGCTCGAACTCGAACGCGCCGCGCCAACGGAAACATGACGCTCTCCCACCATTTCCCCGCCTGGAGGGCGGGGCTGACTGGTCACCTCACCCGCTTGGCGGGGGGCGTAGGCGGGAATTCGCGCAGCACCGCTGCGTGCCGCCGTAGCCGGCTTGCTGTGCAAAGCAAGCCGTGGGCGGCCGGGAGGGGGTGTCAATGTTTTTGTGAAGGCGGTGAATGTGGCCTTTTGGAGGCCGCATGAAACTAGCCTTCATCCTCGATCCATTGGAGTCGCTCAAGGCCTACAAGGATTCCAGCGTGGCCATGATGCGTGCGGCGGCGGCGCGCGGCCATGAAGTCTGGACCATCCAGCGCGCGGCCCTGACCTGGCGCGATGCCTGCGTCGCCGCCCGCGCGCAGCGCCTGAAAGTTGGCGCTGACAACACGGCGTGGTTCGCCGTGGCGGAAGAATCCGTACTGCCGCTGACCGCCTACGACGCGGTCCTGATGCGCCAGGACCCGCCCTTCGATTTCGAGTACGTCGCCGCCACCTGGCTGCTGGAGCGTGCCGAAGCCGAGGGCGCGCGCATCTGGAACCGGCCGCGCTCGATACGCGACCATTCCGAGAAAGTCGCCATCGCCGAGTTTCCCCAATTCATCCCGACCACGCTGATCGCCCGCGATCCGGCCGACATCCACGCCTTCATCGACGAGCTCGGCGACGTGATCCTGAAGCCGCTCGACGGCATGGGCGGCAGCAGCATTTTCCGCGTCTTGAAGGACGATCCCAACCGCAATGTCATCGTCGAGACGCTGACCAATTTCGGCGTCCGCAGCATCATGGCGCAGCGCTATCTGCCGGCCATCAGCCAGGGCGACAAGCGCATCCTGCTGATCGCCGGCGAACCGGTGCCCTATTGCCTGGCGCGCATCCCCAAGCCCGGCGAGACGCGCGGCAATCTCGCCACCGGCGGCAAGGGCGTGGCCCGCCCGCTGCTCGGCCGCGACCGCGAAATCGCCGAGGCGCTGGGGCCGATACTCTGGGCGCGCGGCCTGCTCATCGTCGGCCTCGACGTGATCGGCGACTGCCTGACCGAGATCAACGTCACCAGCCCCACCTGCTTTGCCGAGATCGCCCAGCAGACCCGGTTCGATGCCGCGGCGATGCTGGTGGACGCCCTGGAACGAGAGTGTTCACGCTTGTGAATAAATCTACTGTGCGACCGGATTGCGGCGTTGCTCACTCGCTCGCTCCTCGCCTATCGACTTGATATGTCTCGTCGCTCGCTCGCTCGCGCCTTGCACTCCGGCCTGCTCGCGACGATTTCTTCACAAGCGTATCGGCTCCTGAGCCTGCTCGTCGCGGTGTGGCTGCTCGCGGCTTGCGGGCAGCCGGCGCCGTGGCGGCAGGAATCCTATGTCTTCGGCACGCGCGTCGAACTGACGATCGCCGGCCTGCCGGAAGCCCAGGCGCGCGCCGCGGGTAATCGCGTGCTGCAGGATTTCGACGTCCTGCACCGGACCTACCATGCCTGGCAGCCGTCCGAACTCTCGGCGCTCAACGAGTCCATCGCCGCCGGTCGCAGCCACGAGGTCAGCGCCGAGTTCGCCGCCTACATCCGCGAGGCGCAGGGCATTGCCGCTGCCGGCGAGCACTTGTTCGATCCCGGCATCGGCCGCCTGATCGCCCTCTGGGGCTTCCATAGCGACGAAATCCAGCCGCGCCTGCCCGATCCCGCGGCGGTCAAGGCGCTGCTGGCGCAACATCCCTCGATCGCCGATCTGCGCCTGGATGGCAATCGCGTCAGCAGTCGCAACAGGAGCGTCGCGCTCGACTTCGGCGGTTATTTGAAAGGCGTGGCTTTGGACCGTGCCGCGGCTTCGCTCAGGCAGGACGGCGTCGCTCATGCCCTGATCAACATCGGCGGCAACGTCATGGCGCTGGGCAACCGCGACGGCAAGCCGGGCGGCGCGGCCTGGCGCATCGGCATCCAGCATCCGCGGCCGCAGGGCGTCGGCGGCGCGCCGCTGGCGACGCTGGAACTCAGGGACGGCGAAGCCATCGGCACCTCGGGCGACTACCACCGTTATTTCGAAGTGGCCGGGCGGCGCTACTGCCACCTGCTCGATCCGCGCACGGGCTTTCCGGCCACCGCCACCCAGGCCGTGACGGTGCTGATGGCGCCGGGGCCGGGTGCGGGCATGCGTTCCGATGCGCTGTCCAAGCCGATTTTCATCGCCGGATCGGACTGGCGCGGCATGGCGCGAAAACTCGGCGTCGAAGCGGTGTTGAGAGTTGGCGCTGACGGTACGGTGAGCGCGACCCCGGCGATGCGCTCGCGGGTGAAAATCGAAGTGCCGGACCTCAAGCTGGAGGTGACGCAGTGAGCACCGTTTGCCGGGCCGCCCCAAGGACGGTGCAGCCAAGATCATGGAGTGGCGAAGCCACGAACCGGAGTCACCCCCGCTCCTGGAGCGGGGGGCGTAGGCAGGGTTTCGCGGAGCACTGCTCCGCGCTGCCGCAGCCGGCTGGCTGTGCAAAGCCAGCAGTGGAGGGGGGCGCGAGCGCTTTATGAACGAGGACGACAAAATCCAGCGCGCCGTGCGGCGCACCGTCGGCATCGCGGCCCTGAAGCGAATTCGCCGCATCGTCGATGCCGACAACGAGCTGGAGGCGGGCAAGCAGCGCTGGGCGCGACGCTTGGGTGTCCTCTTCATGCTGGCCGCCATCCTTGCTCTGGCCTGGATGCTGATCCGATAGAATGTAGACATGATCGGTATCTTCCTTCTCACCCACAGCACCTACGGCGAAGCCCTGATCCAGTGCGCCTGCCACGTGCTCAACAAGCGGCCCTTGCAGATCGCGCAACTCGGCGTCGCCGCGCAGGACGATCCGCTGGATGCCCTGCCGCTGGCGCGCGACATGATCAAGCTGGTCGACACCGGGCGCGGCGTGCTGATCATGACCGACATCTACGGCGCCACACCGTCCAATCTGGCGATCAAGCTGCTCGAACCGGGGCGCATCGAAGGCATCGCCGGGGTCAACCTGCCGATGCTGCTGCGCGCCCTGACCTACCGCGACAAGGACATGGACACCCTGGTCACCCGCGCCATCGCCGGCGGTCGCGACGGCGTGCTCAACATGCTCAAACACTGATGCCGCGCGCCGAAGCCGAAATCCTCAACAAGCTGGGCCTGCATGCCCGTGCCTCGGCCAAGCTGACCCAGCTCGCCGGCTCGTTTCCCTGCGAGGTCTGGATGGAGCGCGGCAGCCGCCGCATCAATGCCAAAAGCATCATGGGGGTGATGATGCTGGCCGCCGGCAAAGGCTCCACGGTGACCATCGACACCGACGGCGAGCGCGCCGAGGAAGCCTTGCAGGCCATGCTCAAGCTGATCGCCAGCAAGTTCGGGGAGTCGGAGTGAGCCGCGACTGGCGCCGGGCCGCCCCAAGCCAGGCGCATTCACCAGCCCGGAAGCCGGCCGCCGGCCGGCTGAACCGCCGTCACCCCCGCCTGCGGGGCGGGGGGCGGGGGGTGGGCTCTTAATGACCTTTAGTCTTCACGGCCAGGCCGTCTCCGGCGGCATCGCGATCGGGCGTGCGCACCTGGTTTCGCACGCGATTCTGGAAGTCGCCCAGTACCAGCTGCGCGAGCGCGACGTGCCGGCCGAGCTGCTGCGCTTCGACCAGGCCGTGGCCGCCGCCGGCGCCGAGCTCCATGGCTTGCGCAGCGAAGCCAGCGTGCCGGGCGCGCCGGCCGAGCTGTCCGCCTTCGTCGACCTGCACTCCATGATCCTCGCCGATCCGACGCTCACCGACGGCGTGCGCGAGCTGATCCGCGAGCGCCGCTGCAATGCCGAATGGGCCGTGGTGCAGCAGATGCAGCTGGTGGTCGACCAGTTCGACGAATTCGAGGACGCCTACCTGCGCGAGCGCAAGCAGGACATCGTGCAGGTGGTCGAGCGCGTGCTGCGCGTGCTCCTGGGCAAGACCCGCAAGCTGGCCAAGCGCAAGACGAGCACCGACGACGACCTGATCGTGGTCGCCAACGATCTTTCGCCGGCCGACACCATCCAGTTCAAGAGCCTGCGCATCGGCGGCTTCGTCACCGATCTCGGCGGTTCCACTTCGCATACCGCGATCGTCGCGCGCAGCCTGGCCATCCCGGCGGTGGTCGGCATGCAGCATGCGCGCCCGCTGATCCAGGATGACGACCTGCTGATCGTCGACGGCACGCGCGGCGTGCTGATCGTCGATCCCGACATCGGCGTGCTGCAGGAATACCGGCTGCGCAAATCCGAGCTGGAACTCGAACGCTCCAAGCTCAAGCGCCTGGTCAGCGGCCGTTCGCGCACGCTCGACGGCGAGACCGTGGAACTGCAGGCCAACATCGAACTGCCGCAGGACGCCGAGCGCGCCAGGGAAGTCGGCGCCGACGGCGTCGGCCTGTTCCGCACCGAGTACCTGTTCATGAATCGCGACGAACTGCCCGACGAAGACGAGCAATTCGAGGCCTACCGCAGCGTCGCGCGGGCGCTGGCTGGCCGGCCGGTCACCATCCGCAGCCTCGACATCGGCGCCGACAAGGAGGCCCGAGCGCTGCGCAATCGAGCCGGCAATCACAGCGCCACCAATCCGGCGTTGGGCCTGCGCGCGATCCGCTTCTGCCTGGCCGAGCCGCAGCTGTTCCTGGTGCAGTTGCGCGCTATCCTGCGCGCCTCGCATTACGGCAAGATCCGCCTGCTGATCCCGATGTTGGCGCAGGCCCAGGAGATCGTGCAGACCCTGGCCCTGATCGACCTGGCGAAGATCCAGTTGCGCGAATCGCGGCACAAGTTCGACGACGGCATGGAAGTCGGCGGCATGATCGAAATCCCCGCCGCGGCGCTGGCCCTCGGACCTTTCCTGCGGCGCCTGGACTTTCTCTCGATCGGCACCAACGACCTGATCCAGTACACCCTGGCGATCGACCGCACCGACGGCGCCGTCGCCCATCTCTACGATCCGCTGCACCCGGCCGTGCTCAAGCTGATCGCCCAGACCATCCAGAGCGCCCAGCGCGTGGCGATGCCGGTCGCGGTCTGCGGCGAAATGGCCGGCGACCCGAAGCTGACCAAGCTGCTGCTGGGCATGGGCCTGCGCCAGTTCTCGATGCATCCGGCGCAACTGCTCGAAGTCAAGCAGCAGGTCATGATGGCCGACGCCGCGCAACTGTCGCTGCGTGTTGCGCGCTTGCTGAAATTCGACGAACCCGAGAAAATCAGCGAACTACTGGAAAAGCTCTGATGGCAGGAATCGGCATCGTCGCCGCGCAATGCGCGCATTTCACCCAACCCCTGAAGCTCAAGGGCGGCGGCCTGCTGCCCGCCTTCGACCTGGTGTATGAGACCTACGGCACGCTCAACGCCGCGAAATCCAACGCCATCCTGGTCTGCCACGCCCTGTCCGGCCATCACCACGTCGCCGGCCGCACCGCGGACGAGTTTGGCAAGCCCACGGCCAATATCGGCTGGTGGGACAACATCGTCGGCCCCGGCCGGCCGCTCGACACCGAGCGCTTCTTCATCGTCGGCGTGAACAACCTCGGCGGCTGCCACGGCTCCACCGGCCCGGCCAGCATCAACCCGGCCACGGCCAAGCCCTGGGGCGCCGATTTCCCGGTGGTCACGGTCGAGGACTGGGTCGATTCGCAGGCGCGCCTGGCCGACCACCTCGGCATCGATGCCTGGGCCGCGGTGATGGGCGGTAGCCTGGGCGGCATGCAGGCGCTGCAATGGACGCTGTCCTACCCGCAGCGCGTCAACCATGCCCTGGTCATCGCCGTGGCGCCCAAATTGTCGGCGGAGAACATTGCCTTCAACGACGTCGCCCGCCAGGCCATCCTGACCGACCCGGATTTCCACGGCGGGCACTTCTACGAGCACGGCGTGCGTCCGCTGCGCGGCCTGCGCCTGGCGCGCATGCTGGGCCACATCACCTATCTGTCGGATGACCAGATGGCCGAGAAATTCGGCCGCCGCCTGCGCGTCGGCGCCGGCAGCTACGGCTTCGACGTCGAATTCGAAATCGAGTCCTATCTGCGCTACCAGGGCGACAAGTTCGCCGGCGTGTTCGACGCCAACACCTATCTGCGCATGACCAAGGCGCTTGACTATTTCGACCCGGCGCTGGATTTCGACGACGACCTGGCGGCGGCGCTCGCCCGCGCCCGTGCCGGCTTCCTGGTGGTCGCCTTCACCACCGACTGGCGCTTCTCGCCCGAGCGCTCGCGCGAGATCGTCCATGCCATGGTGCACAACGGCCAGGATGTCGCCTACGCCGAAATCGACAGCGCCCACGGCCACGACTCCTTCCTCATGGACGAGCCGCACTACCACGCCGTGGTCGCCAACTACCTGAAGCGGATCAAGCCATGAACCAGGCCCTCGAGCGTGCCGATTTCGACCTCATCGCCAGCTGGGTGCAGCCCGGCGAGCGCGTGCTCGACCTCGGCTGCGGCGACGGTTCGCTGTTGAAGCGCCTGATCGCGGAACGCGGCGCCAAGGGCTATGGCGTCGAGCTCGAAGGCGCCGCCGTGCTGGCCGCCATCGGCAACGGCATCAACGTGATCCAGGGCAACCTGGAACAGGGCCTGGCCGGTTTCGACGACCAGACCTTCAACCACGTGGTGCTCTCGCGCACCCTGCAAACCGTGCGCCACACCGAGCGCATCCTCACTGAAATGCTGCGCGTCGGGCGCGAGGCGGTGGTCAGCTTCCCCAACTTCGCCTACTGGAAGAACCGCATGGCGGTGATGGCCGGGCGCATGCCGGTGTCGGAAGACCTGCCCTACGAATGGTTCGACACGCCCAACCTGCGCTTCTTCACGCTGCTGGATTTCGAGGCGCTGTGCGCCAAGATGAGCCTGGTCATACGCGAGCGGCAGGTGCTCGACGAGGCCGGCCGCCTGGTCCTCGAAGAACCGAACTTTCTCGGCAGCCTGGCGGTATACCGGCTCGCACGCTGAGAGCTTGTGAATAAATCTACTGCGCGTGCCGGATCGGGGCTTGGGCGGCTCATTTGGCAAACCCGGCTATCCTCATGTACAACGACGTACATTCCGGTAGCCGCTGGGCCACACCCCGCTGCGGCCCAGCGGCTACGCCCCGAAGGAAGTCCCCTTGGGGGACGATTTCTTCACAAGCTCTGAGGCCGGCGCGCGCTGCGCGGCGCCGGCAGCGGCAGGCTCAGGGAACCGGCTTTACCTCGGTCGCCGGGGGCGGCGCAGCCGGATCGGGGGTTTCCGAGCCGTCCGGATTTGCAGTCGTGCCTGCCTTGCGCAGGCGTTTTTCCTCTTTCTTGGCCTTCTTCGCGAGGTCTCTTTGGCGCTTCTCGAACGAATAATTGGGTTTTGCCATCGGTTGCCTCTGTCAGGAAATGGGTAATGTGAATGCCCCGATTGTACGGCAGTCCACCTGCAATTCTGCAGCGCGGCTGCGCCGCTCCCGCGGTTGCGCCGCTCCTTAAGCGTCGTAGGACAACAGGACCACGTCCGCCGCCTGCTGGCGCAGCGGCACCAGGGCCTGGTAGGCCGCCGACGAATGCCAGCCGGCGACGGCCTGCTGATCGGGAAACTGGATCACCACCACATCCGGGTGCGTGTGCTCACCCGCCAGGAGCGCCGCCCGCGCGCCGCGGAAGACCAGTTCGCCACCCCACGGTGCCAGCGTGGCGGGGACCCGACTGCGGTACTCGTCCCACTTGCCCGCATCCCTGACGGTGATGTGCCCGATTACGTAAGCCTTGCCCATTCGATCGCTCCGACGTCCTTCAAATCGCGCCTGCCGCGCTCCAGCCCTGGCCCGGGACCATGGTACAGAAAGTTGGCGCTGGCGACACGGCGGCACCATGAGGTGATCGAGATGAACGCTCATCGCATCCTCCTGCAAGGGGCTATGTACGCTGGCGTACATACCGCACAACGGATTAGCCCTATAAGCATAGCGCTACGGACAGCGAGTCGACAGCCGCCGGCAGCCACGTTAAGGCGGCCGGGCAGGGGGCCGGATGGCTGTCACCGCCGATCGATCGAGGGTAGCGGGTTGTTGGAACGCCGCGACCATCGCTGCGGTCCAACAACATCGCTGAAGCGTGGAGCGCATGCGGCGCCGCGCCTGGCCCAGCCGGAAAACCAGCGGAGGTAAGACACTATGTGGCGACTATTCTGCGTGACCCTGCCGCTGATGCTGGCAGGCGCGGCACAGGCACAGGAGCTGACCCTGTTTGCCGGCGGCCTCGAAGAGTCCGGAACCCGGCAACGAACCTCCGCGTGGGCCTTCGAGTATCAGCATCCCCTCGGTGAAAACCTGGCCGCCAGTTTCTCCTGGCTGAATGAAGGCCATGTGCCCGGCCATCATCGCGACGGGCAAGGCATTCAGGTCTGGGGCCGCAGCAATCTGCTCGACCGCCGGCTGTCGCTGGCCGCCGGCATCGGGCCCTACCGCTATTTCGACACCACGCCGTCGTCGGCCAGCAACGGCTATGCGAACGTCCATGGCTGGGGCACCATCGGCAGCCTGGCGGCGACCTACTACAGCGAAAGCCGTTGGCTGTACCAGATGCGTTTCAACCGCATCGTCACCCCCAACAGCATCGACACCAGCGCGCTGATGTTCGGCATCGGCTATCTGCTGGAACCGGTGTCCGAGCGCGGGCCGCAGGTTTCCGCGCCGCGCCAGTCGACGGCCACGACGAGCGATGAAATCACGCTGTTTCTCGGCAAGACCATCGTCAATAGCTACGAATCGGAACTCAGCACCGCGCGGGCCTTCGAATACCGCCGCGGCCTGGCGCGCCATGTCGACCTCACGCTCGGCGTGTTGAACGAAGGCGATGCCCGGCTGATCCGGCGTACCGGCGTCACCGCGCAGATATGGGGCGTGCGCGAGGTGCTCGCCAGCGACCGCCTGGCTTTGGGCATCGGCTTCGGCCCCTACCTTGCCGTCGACAGCTACCGCGACGCCGCGCCGGGTGAAGGCGGCGACAGCAAATTTTCCTGGATCTTCACCGCGTCCGCCGCCTACCGGTTCAGCCCACAGTGGGCCGCACGTTTTTCCTGGAATCGCGTCAACACCAACCACCACCGCGACACCGACGTGATCCTGTTCGGCGCCGGCTATCGCTATTGACGCGGTGCCTGCGTTCCGGCGGTCTGCTTCACAAGTGCCGTGACCTCTGTAGGGCCGGTTTCAACCGGCCAGGTTCGATGGATTTGTAGGGCCGACTTCAGTCGGCCAAGGGTGGATGGCGAACTGAAGTCCGGCCCCGCAATGGAGTGGCTATTTCGCTACGCCCTATGACTCCTGGGAGCGAGGCCCCAACGAAAACCTCAATGGCCTGCTCAGGCAATATCTACCCAGGGGCACCTGCATGAAAAGCCTGACCCGGAAACAGTGCGATCGGATCGCCCACGAACTGAACACCCGGCCACGCAAACGGCATGAATACAAAACGCCATCAGAGATCTGTCATGCGTCTTGATATTTGTTGCACTTCGCTGTTGAGTCTACGCGGCCCTACGTTGCTCTGCCGCAAGGCGCAAGGCAAGGCCAGCGAGGACAAAGCCCATGAAGTACCTTTGTGCCGCCAACCAGCGGGGATTGCGCACGAACCAACTGACTAGGTTGGCCGCTGAGAGCGCGATGGCTAGATTGATCGTGAAGCTCACGGTGATTTGAGTAAGGCCGAGCACGACGCTCTGCATGAAGACAGACCCATGCTCCGGTGACACGAACTGCGGAAAGATCGATAGATAGAAGACAGCAATCTTCGGGTTGAGGACGTTGGTCAAGAAGCCCATGAAGAACAACCTGGAAGGCGGATCCTCAGGAAGCTGCCCGGCCTCAAACGGCGACCTGGCGCCCGGTTTGACTGCTTGCCACGCCAGGTACAAGAGGTATGCCGCCCCCGCCCACTTGAGAATCTCATACGCCAACGGAACCGCCAGAAACAGCGCGGTGAGACCAATGGCCGCGGCGAACATGTGAACGAGGAAGCCAGCGATGACGCCGAGCAGCGAGATAACTCCCGCCTTCCGGCCCTGGCAGATAGATCGAGAGATCAAGTAGATCATGTTTGGCCCGGGCGTCAGGACCATCAGTAGGGCAGCTCCAGAAAACAGCAGCAACTCATTCAGCGGGACCATTGGCGCTCCTTGTGGATTGCGTGACGTGAAATCGTAGGTTGTGTGGCGCGAGGGCGACTTGGGACGCCTAATCGGGATAGGAAGAAGCCTCACGGCCCCTCCCTCCCACACCACCGGACGTACG
>NZ_JASJPC010000015.1:0-3191 GCF_031426875.1 Sulfuritalea sp. | reverse complement strand
GGCCGATTATGTAGATGCCTCGATTATGTTGAGCCATGTCCGGCGTCGTACGCCAACCGCCCGACTGAAGCGGAAGGCGCCGATTTCGCACTCTACATAATCAGAGCGTGCGCAGGAAGTCGATCAGCGAGTCGGGCGCCCGATAGCGCCGGAGCTTTGTCTCTGGCTCTTGCAGCCTCGCCAGTGCGCGTTCCTTCATCGCCAGGTCGGCCTCGACGTATTGATGAGTGGTTGCCGGACTCTCATGACCGAGCCAAAGCGCAATCACGCTGATGTCGACCCCGGCCTGCAGCAGGTGCATTGCCGTCGTGTGGCGAATCACGTGCGGCGTGATCTGGCGTTTCGCCAAGTTGGGACAGGATTCTGTGGCAACTTGGACGGCGCGTTCCAGTCGCTGCATCACGTTCCATCGCGACATCGCTTGGCCACCGCGATTGGGTAGCAACGGCGAAGTCGCATCAAACTGCGAATTCCGCCGGAGCCAAGCCCGGAGCGTCCTGACGGTCGAACGCCACAGCGGCACGCTGCGCTGTTTCCGTCCCTTGCCGTGCAGATGAACGCAGGCGGCCCCATCGTCGAGCACCACCTCGCCGACCTTCACGCCGACGATCTCTGAAACCCGCGCACCGGTGTTGTAGAGCAACAGCAGCAACACATGATCCCGTTGGCTAAACCACGTTCTATCCGGCGTCCCGATCACCGCCAGCATTTCCTCCCGGGACAGATAGCCGAGCATCGGACGCTCGAAGCGCTTTGCCGGAACGCCGAGCGCGTGTTCGATCACCTGCAGCGATGACACGTCGCGGTGCGCGGCGAACTTCAGGAACGAGCGCAGCGCCGCGAGGCGGGCATTGCGGCTGCGCACGCTGTTGTGCCGTTCTTGTTCCAGATGATCGAGGAAGGCCATGATCAGGTCCGGCGTGATGTCGGCCAGCGTGAGCTGCGCCGGCGAGCGACCAAGGCGCACCTCTGCAAAGCCCAGGAAGAGCATGAAGGCGTCCCGATAAGCGGCAACCGTCTGCGGGCTGAGTGCGCGTTGTTGCGTCAGATGCTCGACAAAGAAAGCTTGTAGGAGCGCAGGAAATGACGGCGGCGGTTTGGGTTGCCTACGCATCATCATCTCCCGCCAGATCGGCGAATTGCTCGAACCGGCCGGCAGCGATCGCCATCAATTCGGGAACGGCGGTGAGGTACCAGTACGTGTAGAAGATCTCGGCATGGCCCATGTAGGTCGACAGCGCCAGCATCTTCTGGTCGACATCGGCACCGTCGGCGTACCAGCGCACCAGTCGCCGCACAGCGAAGGTGTGGCGCATGTCGTGCAAGCGGGGCGCCTCGTGTCCGCCGCGATTGACCCAGCCGAGGCCATCGCGCAGACCGTTGAAGACGCGATGCGCCTGCCGCTCTCCAAGCGGCAGCCCCAATCGGCAGCCGCGACTACCGATCAGGAACGGCGTGCCGGCTGCCGTCGGAAGATGCCGCTCACGTTGTTTCCGATAACGCGCCAGTGCCTTGACCGTGCTGGGATGGATTGGCAGTTGCCGGGACTTGGCGAACTTGGTCTGCCGTATCGTCAGCATTCCGTGCTTGAGATCGACATCCGCATCGCGCAGATGAATCGCTTCGGAAACGCGCAGCCCGGTCGAGGCCATCAGGCCGAACAAGGTTTCGTAGGTGTACGGCCGAAGGCTGGCGGCGGGGCCGAGTGCGCGCGTCGCCGCGAGCAAGTCGACGATTTCGTCTTCACGGTAGATGTGGGGTGCAACACGCCCCGGCTCTGGACCGAAGAGCGACGCCTCGGGAACCTCGGTGTCGGGCTCGAACTGCTGGAGGTAGCGGATGAAGTGCCGCAGTCGTCCCCAACTGCGCGCCCAGGTGCCCGCATCGCCATGACCATCCTTGCCGGCACGTACCCATTCGACCATGAGTTCCGCCGTCAGCGGACCCCGATGGCGCTTGGATTCCACGAAGCGGGCAAAGCTGGAGAGGAAGGTGGCGCGGGAGCGCAGGTGGAAACCCTGGCGGCGACGCTCGGCCAGATAGTCGTCGATTCTGGCCTGCAAGCTTTGGCGTCGGCTCATGATTCGCTCCCCGGCCAGGGCAGCGCGACATCAGCAAGGTTTGGCGTATCGAGTTTGGCGTAGATCCGGGTGGTTTCCAACGACCGGTGCCGGAGAACATCGGCAACTTCCTTGAGTGAGCCGCCGTTCTCGACAAGGCGACACGCCAGTGTGTGGCGCAGTACGTGCGATCCAGAACCAGGTAGGCCGGCCCGTTGGCAGGCGCGGCGGATCGCGTTCTGGATCACATGGGTTGTGATCGGGATGTCACGCGATTCGCGGCGGCAAAGGAAGAGTGCCCGGCTCGTGGTTGCCGGGCGCTCATGCTGCAGGTAGTCCACAAAGGCTTGTCCGGTGGTCATCGGCAGCGGCAGGATGTCCTGTCGTCGCGACTTCGTGCCCTTCAGCATGACCGTGCCTGCGCGCCAGTCGATGTCGTCGATCGACAGGTTCGCGATCTCGCCTGCACGCAGCCCCATGTCCAGTGCGCAGCGGACAATGGCATAGCCTCGCCGGGGCCTGCGCCCGTAAGGGAGTACGGCGAGCAGCCGTCGAACTTCGTCCGGCTTGAGGGCGCGTGGCAGCGATGCAAGCTTCCACTGCACCGGCGAGGAAATGACCGCGATCAGACCCGCCACTGAGTCGCCGCAGATCGTCCGGTAGCGGAGGTAACTTCGCAAGGCGGTTGCGACTTGGGCGGCCGCCGAATGCGATGGGCTGTCCCCCAGTTGCCGAGCAATGAAGCGGCGAACATCGGCCGCATGCAGCCTGCCTATCTTGATGACGCCACCAGCGAACTTCTTCTGCAACCACTGACCGACGATGCGGCAATGGTTGCGACGCGTGCAGGCCGCCAGGCCGCGGACGTCACGCAGATGGTCGTCGTACCGGCGTAACTCGTCGGCGACAGGGTCGGAAAGAACTTCAGATGAACGCGCAGGCTGCGCGCTCCGGGGTTGTGGGATTGGTTTCATGAGCGTCTCCTGGAGTGGAAACGCCACTTCAGGAGAACGCTGAAATTATGTCGAGCTCAAAATTTCATCAGCCGCCCGAATGATCCATGGCCACGAGCTCCAGCAAGCCACGTCGCTGAAAGCTCAACATAATCAAGGCATCTACATAATCGGCCTT
>NZ_JASJPC010000014.1:0-47794 GCF_031426875.1 Sulfuritalea sp. | reverse complement strand
GAGCGAGCTTGCTCGCGATAAGCCGTTGTCGCGAGCAAGCTCGCTCCTGCATCCAGCGGTTTCAACATGTCTGCGGACTAAGGCAGCAACACCGTCGAACCGGTGGTCTTGCGCGCCACCAGGTCGATCTGCGCCTGTGCCGCGTCCTTCAGCGCATAGCTCTGGTTGACTTCGATCTTGACCTTGCCGGCGGTGACGACGTCGAACAGTTCGCCGGAGATGGCCAGGAGGTCGCTGCGCTGCGCGATGTAGGTGAACAGCGTGGGCCGGGTAAAGAACAGCGAGCCGCGCTTGGCCAGCTCGCCGCTGTCGAGCAGCGGCGCCGGGCCCGAAGCCGCGCCGAACAGCACCATCATGCCCAGCGGCCGCAGGCAGTCGAGCGAGCCCATGAAGGTGTCCTTGGCGATCGAGTCATAGACGACCCTGACGCCCTTGCCCGAGGTGATGTCCTTGACCCGCTCGACGAAGTTTTCGCGCGTGTAGATGATGGTGTGGTCGCAGCCGTGGGCTTTTGCCAGCGCCGCCTTCTCGTCCGAACCGACCGTGCCGATCACCGTGGCGCCCAGCGCCTTGGCCCACTGGCAGACGATGAGGCCGACGCCGCCGGCCGCGGCGTGGATCAGGATGGTGTCGCCGGGCTCCACCCTGCAGGTGCGGCGCAGCAGGTATTGCGCGGTCATGCCCTGCAGCATCATTGCCGCGCCGGTCTTGAAGTCGATCGCGTCGGGCAGCTTGACCAGGCGGTCGGCCGGCATGTTGCGCACTTCCGCATAGGCTCCGATCGGACCACCGGCATAGGCGACGCGGTCGCCCGCTTTTAACTCGGTCACCGCGCTGCCGACGGCTTCGACCACGCCCGCGCCTTCGAGGCCGATACCGGAAGGCAGCGGCAGCGGGTAGGCGCCGGTGCGATGATAGATGTCGATGTAATTGAGGCCGACGGCGTGATGCCGCACGCGCGCCTCGTTCGGCGCCGGGTCGCCAACGGCAACTTCTTCCCAGCGCAGGACTTCGGGACCGCCGGGGGCGTGAAAGCGGATGGCATGGCTCATGGGTGTCTCCCTTGTTTGGCGAACTCGAATCGCAAGGCACGCAAGCTACCCTGCCCGCGCCGAAAATTCAACCATGGCGGCGAAGTTGCCACGGGGTTGCCACGGGGTTGCCACGGGGTTGCCACGGTGGTGCCAAGCATGGTGCCAAGGCCGGCCGCTTGCCGGCGCGTGCTTGCCAAAGCCTGCGGCCGACGACAAACTGCCGCCTTTGCCCGTGCCGCGAAAGGCTGTCCACCCGTGATTTCCCGCATCCTCGCCAATACGCCCGCATGGGTCTGGGGCCTGCTGCTGGCCCTGCTGCTGCTCGGTGTCAGCCAGGCCAGGGCGCGTCGCCCGACGCCGCCGCGACTGCTGATCCTGCCGCTGCTCATGTGCCTGCTGTCGCTCGCCGGCACCTGGTCTTCATTCGGCCCGGCGCCCGCCGTGACCCTGGCCTGGGCCGTCGCCGCAGCGGTCGTCGGCGGTCTTGCGAGCCGGTTGCCGGCGCCGCGCGGCAGCGGCTTCGATTCCGCCACCGACCGCTTCCTGCTGCCCGGAAGCTGGCTGCCGATGGCGCTGATCCTCGCCATCTTCGTCCTCCGCTATGCCCTCGGAGTGATGCTGGCGATCGACCCCGACCTGGCGCGCGAGCGGCCTTTCGCGCTGGCGGTGGCGAGCCTCTACGGCGCGCTGGCCGGCGCCTTCATGGCCCGCGCCGGGCGCGTGTGGCGCCTGCGCGGCAGGTCCGGCCAAGCTGCTGCGGCGATGCCGGCATGGGCGCCGCTCTCCGGCCTGATCGGCGTCGCCCTCGGCACCCTGGCCGCCGTCAGCCGCGCGGTGACCAGGATCGACTACCAGGGCCTGCCGGCGCTCAGCCGCCACACCGCGCGCGACGGCACGGCGCTGGCCTACCGCGCTTATCCGGCGCGCGATGCGCGGCGCGTCGCGGTGCTGATCCACGGCTCCTCGGGCGACAGCCACGCCATGCATGCGGTCGGCCTCGCGCTGGCGCGCGCCGGCATCGCCGCCTATGCGCTGGACATGCGCGGCCACGGCGCCTCGGGACGCCGCGGCGATATCGACTACGTCGGCCAGCTCGACGATGACCTGGCCGATTTCGTCGCCGGCCGGCGTGCCGCCCATCCCGGCGCGCAGTTGAGCCTGGTCGGCCACTCCTCGGGCGGCGGCTTTGCTTTGCGCATCGCCGGCGGACCGCTGGGCGCGCTGTTCGACCGCTACCTGCTGCTGGCGCCGATGCTGCACCAGCAGGCGCCGACCACGCGACCGCAGGCCGGCGACTGGGTCAGGGTTTTCGTGCCGCGCATGATCGGCCTGAGCCTGCTCGACGCGCTCGGCCTGCCGTGGTTCCAGCAACTGCCGGTGCTTGCCTTCGCCCTGCCGGCGGAGGCCGCGGCGAGGACCACGCCGACCTATTCCTACCGCCTGCAGCGCAACTTCCGCCCGCGCGAGGACTATCTGGCCGACGTGCGGGCGATCAGCCGGCCGACGCGGGTGCTGGTCGGCGGCGCCGACGAGCTTTTCATCGCCGAACGCTACGCGCCGCTGCTCGAAGCGCAGCAGCCGTTGCTGCGCGTGACGCTGCTGCCCGGCGTTTCCCACATCGGCCTGGTGGTCGATCCGCCCGCGCTGGCGGCGCTGGTCGCCGCGCTCTGATCAGGGCGCGCCAGGCCAAGAGTTGGCGTTGGCGCTACGGCGTTCAGCCGGCGGCCTTGTCGCTCAGGTGATTGGCATCGACCACCGCCAGCGCGGTCATGTTCACCAGGCGGCGCACGGTCGCGGTGGCGGTCAGGATATGCACGGGCTGCGCCGCGCCGAGCAGTACCGGGCCGACCGTGATGCCGTCGCCCGAGGTGGCCTTGATCAGGTTGAAGGAAATGTTGGCGGCATCGACATTGGGCATGATCAGCAGATTGGCCTCGCCCTTGAGACGGCAATCCGGGTACAGCTTCTCGCGGATGGCCTGCGACAGGGCCGCGTCGCCGTGCATTTCGCCATCGACTTCGAGGCCCGGCGCGCGCGCCTCGATGATGGCCCGCGCCGCGGCCATCTTCAGGGCCGAGGCCGAGCGCAGGCTGCCGAAGTTGGAATGCGAGAGCAGCGCCACCTTGGGTTCGAGGCCGAAGCGGCGCACTTCCCGGGCGGCCATCAGCGCGATCTCGGCGATCTGTTCGGCCGACGGGTCTTCATTGACGTAGGTGTCGCAGAGGAACAGCGTGTGGCGCGCCAGCAGCAGCATGTTCATCGCGGCGAAGCAGTGCGCGTCGGCGGCGAGGCCGATCACGTCATTGACATGCTTGAGGTGTTGCGCGTGACGGCCGACCACGCCGCACAGCATGGCATCGACATAGCCGCGCTTGAGCAGCATGGCGCCGATCAGCGTCGGGTCGGAGCGCAGCGCCTGCTTGGCGATGCCGGGGGTCACGCCCTGGCGGCCCATGATCTCGTGATAGCCCTGCCACAGGTCCTTGTAGCGCGGATCGGAATCCGGATTCACCACCTCGAAGTCGCGCCCCGCCACCACGCGCAGTCCGGCCTGCTCGATGCGCTTGTCGATGACTTCGGGACGGCCGATCAGTACCGGCCGCGCCAGGCCTTCGTCGAGCACCGCCTGCACCGCGCGCAGCACGCGCTCGTCCTCGCCCTCGCAGTAGATGACGCGGCGCGGCGCCTTCTTCGCGGCGGCAAACACCGGCTTCATGACGAAGCCGGAGTGATAGACGAAGCTGTTGAGCTTGTCGCGGTAGGCATCGAAATCGGCGATCGGCCGCGTCGCCACGCCCGACTCCGCCGCGGCCTTCGCCACGGCCGGGGCGATCTTGACGATCAGGCGCGGATCGAAGGGGCGCGGGATCAGGTACTCGCGGCCGAAGGCCAGGCTCTCGCCGCCATAGGCCTGGGCCACCACGTCGGAGGCCTCGGCCTGGGCCAGCTCGGCGATGGCGCGCACCGCGGCGAGCTTCATCAGCTCGGTGATGGTCGTCGCACCCGCATCCAGCGCGCCGCGGAAAATGAAGGGAAAGCACAGCACGTTGTTAACCTGGTTCGGGTAGTCCGAACGGCCCGTGGCGATGATCGCGTCATCGCGCACCGACTTGACTTCCTCCGGCGTGATTTCCGGCGTCGGATTGGCCAGCGCCAGGATCAGCGGATTGGCGGCCATCTTCGCCACCATCGCCGGCTTGACCACGCCGCCGGCCGAAAGGCCGAGGAACACGTCGGCGCCTGCCATGATGTCGGACAGCGTGCGCGCATCGGTCTGCTTGGCGTAGCGATCCTTGATCGGGTCCATCAGCTTGGTGCGGCCTTGGTACACCACGCCTTCGATGTCGGTGACCCAGATGTTCTCGACCTTGACGCCGAGATTCACCAGCAGGTCGAGGCAGGCCAGCGCCGCGGCGCCGGCGCCCGAGGTGACCAGCTTGACCTCCTCGATCTTCTTGCCGACCAGGGTCAGGCCATTGAGGATGAAGGCGCCGACCACGATCGCCGTGCCGTGCTGGTCGTCGTGGAACACCGGTATCTTCATGCGCTCGCGCAGTTTCGACTCGATGTAGAAGCACTCCGGCGCCTTGATGTCTTCGAGGTTGATGCCGCCGAAGGTCGGCTCCATGGCCGCGATCATGTCGATCAGCTTGTCGGCGTCGGGTTCCTGCAATTCGATGTCGAACACGTCGATGCCGGCGAACTTCTTGAACAGCACACCCTTGCCTTCCATCACCGGCTTGGCCGCCAGCGGGCCGATGTTGCCCAGGCCCAGCACCGCCGTGCCGTTGGTCACGACGCCAACCAGGTTGGCGCGCGAGGTGAGCCGGCTGGCCATGTTGGGATCATCGACGATGGCATTGCAGGCCGCGGCCACGCCCGGCGAATAGGCCAGGGCCAGGTCGCGCTGATTGGTGAGGCCCTTGGTCGGCACCACCGCGATCTTTCCCGGGGTGGGCCATTCGTGATACTCGAGGGCGGCGGCGGAGAGATTCTCTTGTTCGTTGGACATCGCGGCTAACCGGCTGACAGGGGAACGCGCGATTTTAGACCTCTCGGGCTGACGGCACCATTACGGAAATCCACGAGCCGGCACGAGCCGCCGGCTCCGTCTGGCGCATGGCATACCGCACTGCAGCATGCGCTGTGGCAAAATCGCCCGATCCAAATCCGGGAGTCGATCATGAAGCGCGTCGTATTCAACCAGAAGGGCGGTGTCGGCAAAAGCACCATCACCTGCAATCTCGCCGCCATTTCCGCCGCCCGCGGCGCCCGCACCCTGGTGATCGACCTCGACCCGCAGGCCAATTCGACGCAATACCTGCTCGGCGCCGCCGCCAATGAGCTGAAACTCACGGCCAACGAGTTCTTCGACCAGATGCTGAGCTTCAAGCTGCGGCCGCTGCCGACCGAGGACTTCATCGCCGCGACGCCCTTCGAGAACCTCTCCATCCTGCCCTCCGGCCCCGCGCTGGAAGAACTGCAGGCCAAGCTCGAATCGCGCTACAAGATCTACAAGCTGCGCGAGGCGCTCGACGCGCTGGAAGGCTACGACGAGATCTGGATCGACACGCCGCCGGCGCTGCACTTCTACACCCGCTCGGCGCTGATCGCCGCCGACGCCTGCCTGATCCCCTTCGACTGCGACGAATTCGCCCGCCGCGCGCTCTACAGCCTGCTCGACAACGTCAATGAAATCCGCGCCGACCACAATGCCGGCCTCGAAGTCGAAGGCATCGTCATCAACCAGTTCCAGGCCCGCGCCAGCCTGCCGCAGCAGATCATCGACGAGCTGCGCAAGGAAGGCCTGCCGGTGCTGGCCTCCTTCCTCTCGTCCTCGGTCAAGATCAAGGAATCGCACCAGCAGGCCAAGCCGATGATCCACCTCGACCGCAGCCACAAGCTGGCGCTGGAATTCGGCGCGCTGTTCGACGAACTCGAAGCGGCGAAGAAGGCGCGGGCCAAGGCGGCCTCCAAGAAACGGGCTTAAAGCGCCGTAGCGCCAGCGCCAACTCTTTAGGCTTGCCTTCGAAGAGAGATGCCGGGACTCGCCCCGGCAGGCGAGGTACTTTCTTGCTGCGCGGCAAGAAAGTACCCAAAGAAACGCGCCCCGCCTCCCCGGCCCTGCGGGCGGAGGGCTCGCCAGAGTCTCGCCCGTTCGCGCGGCGCAAGGCCAATCAATTGGCCTTGCGAAACCCCGCGCTCACCCCTCGCTGCGAAAGGCCCGCCGGGCCGGTCGCTAATCGCCTGGATACCTTCCGGCGCTCCGCGCCGGAAATAACTAGCCGGCCAAAATGCGGCCGTCGTCGGACAACGCGACCGGAATTTCCCGGCGAACCTTCCTCACTTGGCGGGTCAGAAGGGAAGGCAAACCGTTTTGCCGCTTTGGCTATCGACGCGGCGGAACTGATAGTCGGTTCAGTCTTTCAACTTCCGCCTTGGCTTCCCTCAATCCTTCTTTGTATAACCTTTTGCCCGCAGGATCGCCATCGTCTTTACCAAAAAACCAGTAACCCATTTTGAGCGGGCTGCTCGTGCTGTTTGAGAGTTGCTCGCCCTTCATCACGATAAACAAGGACCACTCTTTCACGCCGTCCTTGTCCTCCGCTTTTTCGTAGATTTCCCAGCTCATTACCATCACCTCCTGCGCAGTTGCGGACAAGGCCAAACCTTGATAAGCCCTCCGGCTATGCTGGAAGCCTATCCCCGCGATGGAGTCAATGTAACTCAAACCAAACTCAAAGTGTGTGGATTCAATTGGCCTGCTCGGAAAAACTTCGGGCATGCACAACCCAACTCAAAAGTGTGGAGCGCAGCAGCTTTTCGCAACGAACATGCGGCGCATCCGAGTGGAGAAAAAACTGACCCAGGAGAACGTGGCCGAAGCTGCCGACCTGCATCCCAACTACATCAGTTCGGTCGAGCGAGGCCAGCGCAACATTTCGATCTGCAACATCGCACGGATTGCCGACGCACTGGGGGTCAGCATGGGAGACTTGGTTGCTCGCCCTGAAGATAAAGCGTAAGCGGCGCTGGAGCCAAACGGGGCAGCATCGAATTGCATTTCGTCGCGACCTACCACGCGCGGCGGTTTTTCTTCCCCTCTGACCCGCCGAGCGAGGAAGGTTCGCCGGGGAATTCCGGTCGCGTTGTCCGACGACGGCCGCTTTTGGCCGGCTAGTTTAGCGACCGGCCCGGCGGGCCTTTCGCAGCGAGGGCAGCCCGCAGGGCCGGGGAGGCGGGGCGCGTTTCTTTGGGTACTTTCTTGCCGCGCAGCAAGAAAGTGCCTCGCCCGCCGGGGCGAGTCCCGGCAAACCTTAACGTCACTTCTGGATTCCGGCTTTCGCCGGAATGACGAGACATCAGGAGTTGGCGCTGGCGAGACGGCGCCAAAGGTGTTCTGGCGGCTTACGTAAAATGCCGCTGACGGTAACCAACAAGGAGGCAGCGATGGTGGTTCGCATTGTCAGGCTCGGCACCGCCCGCAACCAGGACGAAGGCATCCGCATCGGCACCGTGCGCCGCCCGCCGCGGGGCGTACCGAAAACCGGGTTTGCCTCGGGCAACTGGTATGACGTCTGGTATCCCAACCTGGCGCCGAGCGTCGACACCATGAAGCTCGGCCAGGAAGCCACTACGCCGGCCCAGTGGGCCGCCTTCATCAGGAAGTACCGCAGCGAAATGTCCGCGCCCGACGCCAGCCGCAGCATCGATCTGCTTGCCGCGCTGTCGCAGCAGAGCAACTTTTCGGTCGGCTGCTACTGCGCGGATGAAGCGCACTGTCATCGCTCGGTGCTGCGGGAACTCCTGGCCGAGAAAGGCGCCAGGTTCGAATAGACGACGGGGCCGCGCTGCGCCGTGGGCTTCAGCGATACTTTTCCGCGCACTCCATGACCGCCCTGTCGGTCCGCTGCCTGAGGCAGACGCGGGCGTCGAGATGCGCGCGCGACGGCCTCCGCGTGGCGGAAACAGGGGCCGGTGCGACCTCGGGCCGGTCGGGCGCGGCGGCAGGCAGCGGGCCCAGCTTGCGCGTGATCACCACCTGCGGCGGCGCGGCTGGCTCGGCCGGCTTGGCGGCAGCCGGCGCCGGTTTGACCGGGTTGGCGATGGGCGGCGGCTTCTGGTTCGACCAGCCCCAACTGGCGACCTTCCACGCCTCGCCTTCCTTCCTGAAGCTTGCCGTCAGGTAGGCCTCGGCGCGGGTCTGGTACTCGCTGATGCCGGCGCCGCGCAGCGTCGCGCTCTTGCCGTCGGGGGCGATGGATTTTTCGGTGACGGTGTAGGTCCTGGGCGCTGCCTGCGCCATGGCACGCATCAGCGCGTTGCGTTCCGCCAGCGGCTTGGCGGCAAGTTCGGCCCTGGTCGCCGCCGTGCTGTAGCCCGCCACTTCCTCGGCATTGCCGGCCAGCAAGGCGCGGTGGAGCCTGGCATAGACAGCCTCGGGGTCTTCCTGCGCGATTGCTCCCGCGCAGCTCAGGACAAACAACGCGCAAGCGTACAGTGCATGACGCAATCGCATATCGATCTCCTCCGAAAATTCCAGCCCGACGCCGCCGGCGACCTTCCGCGCTTCAGTCTTCGCGCAGCACCCGCGCCCAGGTTATGGTCACCTGCGGCAGGACGGCCGCGGTGGTGTCGCCGACCAGTTCCTGCACCGCCGGCTTGCCGTAGGCGCCAGTCACCAGCAGGTAGATGGTGACGACCTTGTCGACCGGATGCACCAGCCAGTACTCGCGCACGCCGACGCGCTCGTACAGTTCCCGCTTGACCACCTGGTCATGGCCGGCGCTGCCGGGCGACAAGACTTCGACGATCCAGTCCGGCGCACCGCGACAGCCGCGCTCGTCGAGCTTGGCCTTGTCGCAGATCACGCTGATGTCGGGCTGCACCACGGTGTCGATCTTGTCGTCCGCCTCGCCGGCGCGCGGCAGACGCACGTCGAAGGGCGCGATATAGGGCCGGCAGGGCGATCCTTCCAGCGCATCGGCGATCTGGCGGAACATCTCCCCCGCAACCTCCTGATGCCGCCGCGCCGGCGCCGGACCCATGGCATAGGCGATGCCATCGATCAGTTCATAACGGACGTCGTCCGGCCAAGCCGCGTATTCGGCATAGGTGTGGCACTCGAGATCGCGTTGTGGCAGTCCCATTGCGCTTCTCCGGCGAAGTCAGGGCTACATCTTAGCCCAAGACCCGAGGCCGTAATCGGCCGTCAGGCTAACGGCACAGGGCAATCGCATGAAGCGCCGCCTCCCTCCCCGTCAAGGGGAGGGCTGGGGAGGGGATGGGGCAAACCGCCGATAACAAGCCTACGAAACGCTCACTTTCGCCCCCATCCCCCTCCCGGCCTCCCCCTTGAAGGGGGAGGAGATGCCGTTTCCAGCGTTCATGCGATTGCCCTGGCCAGCGGCATCGACAGCAACTGAATCGAAAATCTTCCCTTGGCATCTCGCCGATCCTGCTCGGCGCGCCATGCATTGCGCCCGTATTCGTAGCCGGGATAGAGCCGGCCGAGCGTCGTCTCGCCCTTGAGCAGGCGGCGGCCGATCGCGGCCAGCGCCTGGAGTTCAGCGATGTTGCGCACTTCGACAGGAATACACAGGTCGAGCCCGGTACACCAGTCGAGGGAACGCCGCGCCAGCGAGGGGCGAACGACCAGGTCCAGGCCCTCGTCCGCAATCCGATCCTCCGCGGCCCGCAGTTTGTCGTAGTAGGCCCGGTGTTCGGCATCCGGCTCGGAGGATTTGTAGGCGACGATCCGACTGCGGGACTTTCCGACCTTCTTGCGCACCGGATTGCTGCGTATCGTGGCCAACCAGTCGCCGGGCGGCGGGGATTCGCCGGCCGCCTCCCAGGCGGAATTCTCAATGGCATTGCGGTATTTGAAACGTGGATGCGTCCACCAGATCATCACCCGCCGCCGATTGACGATGATCTGGCAGTCGTCCCACCACGACAGATCGTCAGCGGCGCACTCGTCATAGCGATGAAAGGCTAGCACGCCCTTGTCGAATGCGTTGCCGCGCTTGTTGGCGTGGTAGGTTCGCATTGCGCGCAAGCGACGCTCGAACGCCGGATTTTTCATTGCACTATCTCCACGATAGGTTCGCCGATGCTGCAGGTCCGTTGTACTGAACGAGCATCCGGATCGAATTGGTGCGACTGCATGCATGCGTTGGCAGGCGGGCAATTATCGCAGCAAGCCCGTGACTCGCCGCAGCGCCCAGCCATTGAATCCCGCATATACCGCGTAAGCCAGCATCCAGGCCAGGCCGATCGCCGGCAGCGAGAGCGGGCCGGGCAGCAGCCACAGGAGCGCGGCGAACAACGGCAGGGACAGCAGTTCGCCGACGCTCACCGCCCATCCGGCGCCGCACGCGAAGAGGCCGAAGAGAAAAATCCAGGACAGCATGCGCAAGGCGTCGCCAGCGAAAAAGGCCAAGGCGTCGACCCGGTCGACCGGCAGGCCCTCGCGGTAGAGCAGTGCCAATACCTGCGGCAACAGCAGCCACAACAGGCCCAGCGCCAGCGTTGCCGGCGCCAGCACCTGGCGCGATGCAACACGCAGCTCCGCCGCAAATCCGGCCGCATCGCGCGCCGCCGCCAGGCGCGGCAGAAAATGCGCGTTGAGCAGCCCCGCGGCGATGGCCGTGATCCATTCGCTGCTGCGCCACAGGGCCTGCACCGCGCCGGCGATTTCCCACGAGGCGGAAGCTGCGATCTCCATGCGCGCGACGGCCGTCGCCGCCGGGCTCAGGATGCCGATGGCAATTCCGGCCGCGATGAAGGGGCGCAGGCCATGACGCTGCGCCAGCGCCTCGCGCCACGAACCCTCGCCCGTCAGCAGCAGCGCCGTCGCGACGCCGCCGACCAGGATCTGGGCGGCGAGCAGGGACGCAAGTTCAGCTCCGCTCGCCGCCAGCGCCAATGCCAGCAGCGGCGCGGACAGCATCGCCGCGACGCAGGCCATCGCGCGGCCGGGTTGGCCGCGGCCGAGCAGCCATGCGGTGAGCAGGCCGGGAGCGACGGCGAGCCAGCCGACGCCCAGCGCCGGCAGCACCAGCCCGGCCTGCGGCGCGGGCAACAGGGCGAGCCGACCGGACAGCGCCAGCGCGACGCAGACCAGCAGGCAGGCGCCGGAGAGCATCAGGCCCAGACGCAGGGCCTCGCCGAAGAGTTGGCGCTGGCGACACGGCGCCACGCCCGCAACGCGGCCGGTGAGCCCGATGCCGATGCCGGCCAGCGTGACGCCAGCGACGATGTCGGCGAGGCTGCTCAGCTGCGCCCAGTGCGCGACCAGTTCGGCGCCGCCGCGCAGCGCCAGCAACTTGTCGATCAGCGCGCGGCCGGCGAGCCCGGTGAGGACGAAACCCAGCGCCGGCAGCAGCCGCGACGGGCGGCGGATTTCAGCGAGCGCCGGGGCGGGCAGGGTCATCGACACGGCTCACGCCGGGAGCCCGCGCCGGCCGTTCAGGCCAGGCGGTCCAGTGCCTGCCTCAGCGTCGCGACGGTGCGCTCGACATTGCCCAGTTTGTCGAGGCCGAACAGGCCGATGCGGAAGCTGCGGAAATCGGCCGGCTCGTCGCATTGCAGGGGGACGCCGGCCGCGGCCTGCAGCCCCAGGTCTACGAACTTTTTCGCCGACTGGATCTCGGGGTCGCTCGTGTAGCTGACCACCACGCCGGGCGCCTCGAAGCCCTTCCCGGCGACGCTGGCAAAGCCGCGCTCGACCAGCAGCGCGCGCACCTGCCGGCCGAGTTCCAATTGCTGGCTGCGGGCGAGTTCGAGGCCATGGGCTTCGGTTTCGCGCATCGCGTCGCGCACGCGGCGCAGGGCGTCGGTGGGCATCGTTGCGTGATAGGCGTGGCCGCCCTTCTCGTAGGCTTCCATGATCTGCAGCCACTTCTTCAGATCGCAGGCGAAGCTGCTGCTGCTGGTGTCGGCGATGCGCGCCAGCGCCCGCTCACCCAACATCACCAGGCCGGCGCAGGACGGGCCGCTCCAGCCCTTCTGCGGCGCGCTGATCAGGACGTCGACGCCGATCGCGCGCATATCCACCCAGAGCGCGCCGGAGGCGATGCAGTCGAGCACGAAGAGGCCATCGACCTCGCGCACGGCGTCCGCCACGGCGCGCAGATAGTCGTCGGGCAGCAGGATGCCGGAGGCGGTCTCGACATGCGGTGCGAATACCACCTCGGGGCGTTGCGCGCGGATCGCGGCGACCACTTCATCGATCGGCGCCGGCACGAAAGGCGCCTGGCTGCCCGCGCCGTTGCGGCGCGCCTTGAGCACCGAGGTGCTCTCGGCAATCCGCCCCATGTCTAGGATCTGCGACCAGCGGAAACTGAACCAGCCGTTGCGCAGCACCAGGCAGCGCCGGCCGCCGGCGAACTGGCGCGCCACGGCCTCCATGGCGAAGGTGCCGCCGCCCGGCACGATGGCCACGGCGCTCGCGCCATAGACCTGCTTGAGGCTGGCCGAGATGTCGCGCATCACGCCCTGGAAGGCCTTGGACATGTGGTTGAGGGCGCGATCGGTATAGACCACCGAATATTCGAGCAGTCCGTCGGGATCGACGTTGTTGAGCAGGGCGGGCATGGTCACTCCATTTCGGTCAATCGGCTTGCGCCTGTGGCGGCAGAAGGCGTGGGCTTCGCCGCAAGTAGTCAGTCAACAAGGAAAAGTCGCATTCCCTGTAGGAGCGAGCTTGCTCGCGATGAACCGTTGTCGCGAGCAAGCTCGCTCCTACATCCATCGGTTTCAACATGTCTGCGTACTAGAAAGTGCCGGGATAGGCGCCGCCGTCGAGCAGCCAGTTCTGCCCGGTGATGAAGCCGGCCTGGGTCGAACACAGCCAGGCGCAGGCGGCGCCGAACTCCTCGGGATTGCCGATGCGGCCGGCCGGGATCGTCGCCACACGCTCGGCCAGCACCTGCTCGTAGGAAACATTGCGCGCCTTGGCCTGGCCGCCGATCACCGTGGCGATGCGGTCGGTGTCGAAGAAACCGGGCAGCAGGTTGTTGATGGTGACGTTGTGCGCCACGGTCTTCCTCGCCAGGCCCGCGACGAAGCCGGTGAGGCCGGAGCGCGCGCCGTTGGACAGGCCCAGCACGTCGATCGGCGCCTTGACCGCGCCCGAGGTGATGTTAACGATGCGGCCGAACTTGCGCGCGATCATGCCGTCGACGGTGGCCTTGATCAGCTCGATCGGCGTCAGCATGTTGGCATCGAGCGCCGCCAGCCAGTCGTCGCGCGACCAGTTGCGGAAGTCGCCGGGCGGCGGGCCGCCGGCGTTGTTGACCAAAATATCCGGCGACGGGCAGGCGGCCAGCGCCGCGGCGCGGCCGGCCGCGGTGACGATGTCGGCAGCCACGGTGATGACCGTCGCGCCGGTCGCCGCGCGGATTTCGGCGGCGGTCTTTTCCAGCGCCTCGGCGCCGCGCGCCACCAGCGTGACATTCACGCCTTCGCGCGCCAGCGCAAAGGCGCAGCCGCGGCCCAGCCCCTTGCTCGATGCGCAGACCAGTGCGCTGCGCCCAGTTATGCCCAGATCCATGTTCAGTCCTCCAGAAAGTCGCGGACCAGCCGGTTGAAGATTTCCGGCTGCTCGATGCAGCAAAGATGCGATGCCGACGGGATGATTTCCAGGCGCGCCCCGGGTATCGCCGCGGCGATGACTTCGCTCATCGCCGGCGGCGTGCCGGGATCGTCGGCGCCGGCGATGACCAGGGTCGGCGCCGCGATGGCGCCGAGCTGCGCCGTGATGTCGAGTGTCCGGATCGCTCCGGCGCAGCCGATGTAGCCGGCCGCCGGGGTGGCGGCGATGAGCTTGCCGATGCGCGCCATGGCCTCCGGCCGCGCGGCGCGGAAACCCGGCGTAAACCAGCGGCCGAGCGTGCCCTCGACCATGGCGGCGCAGCCCTGGGCGCGCACCGTGGCGATGCGCTCGTCCCACAGCGGGCCGGCCTCGGGCGGGATGCGGCTGGTGGAACTGGCGATCACCAATTTGTCCACGCGTTGCGGCGCGGCCAGCGCCAGGTGCTGGCCGATCATGCCGCCCATCGAAAGGCCGAGGAAATGCGTACTTTCCACGTCCAGCACGTCGAGCAGGCCGACCACGTCGGCGGCGAGCTGGTCGAAGCTGTAGGTTCCCTGCGGAGCGCTGCTGTTGCCGTGGCCGCGCGTGTCGTAGCGCAGCACCGTGAAACTCGGCGCCAGCGCCGCGGCGAGCTCGTCCCACAGCGTCAGGTCGCAGGTCAGCGAGTGGGAAAGCGTGACCCATGGCCCGCTGCCCTCGATCCTGTAGTGGATGCTGATGCCGTTTACGTCAACGTCGATCATGCTGCCTCCGCAGGGCCGCCCCAAGTAGGCAGCCAGTCAATACCCGGAAGCCGCGATAGCGGCCGAACCGTTGTCACCCCCTTTCCTGGAAAGGGGGCTGGGGGGATTGTCATGTTCATGCTGCCTCCAGTTTAGCCACCGACAGCGCCAGCCATTTCATGCCGGCGGCGCCGAAGTTTACCTGCACGCGCGCATCCGTCCCGCCGCCTTCGGCATTGATGATGACGCCGAGGCCGAACTTGGCGTGCATGACGCTCTGGCCGATGCGAAAGCCGCTGCCGCCCGACGACTCGCTGCGGCGCGGCGCGGCGTTGAAAGTTGGCGCTGACGAGACGGCGAAACCACCCTTGCCGGCACGCGGCGTGAGCCACTTGACGAGTTCCTCGGGCACTTCGTCGAGGAAGCGCGAGGGCAGGTTGTAGCGCGTCTGGCCGTGCAGCATGCGGGTCTGGGCGAAGCTCAGGTAAAGCCGCTGCCGCGCGCGGGTGACGGCGACATACATCAGGCGTCGCTCCTCCTCCAGACCTTTGTCCTCGTTCATCGAGTTCTCATGCGGGAACAGGCCGTCTTCCAGACCGCTGATGAAGACCACGTTGAATTCCAGCCCCTTGGCCGAATGCACGGTCATCAGTTGCAGCGCGTCGTCGCCCTCGCCGGCCTGGTGCTCGCCGGCTTCGAGCGAGGCGTGGGCGAGGAAGGACGAGAGGTCGTTGCCGAATTCCCCGGTGATTTCGCCGTCCTGGTTCGGCTCGCCTTCCTCGGCGACGAAGCTGGCCGCGGCATTGATCAGTTCGTCGAGGTTGTCGAGGCGCTCCTGGCCTTCCTTTTCGTTCTGGTAATGGGCGCGCAGGCCGGACAGCTCGACGACGTGGTCGACCAGTTCCGGCAGCGGCAGGTGGGCGGCCTCGCGCAGCTTGACGATCAGTTGCGCGAAAGCGGCCAGCTTGACGCCGCCCGCGCCGGCGAGCTGCGGGATCGCCGCATGCAGGCTGCTGCCGGCGGCCTTGGCCGCGTCCTGCAGGTTTTCCAGGCTGCGCGCGCCGATGCCGCGGGCGGGGAAATTCACCACGCGGGCGAAGGCCGTGTCGTCCTCGGTGTTGGCGATCAGGCGCAGGTAGGCCAGCGCATGCTTGATTTCGGCGCGCTCGAAGAAGCGCAGGCCGCCATACACGCGATAAGGCAGGCCGGCGTTGAACAGCGCATGTTCGAGCGCGCGCGACTGGGCGTTGCTGCGGTAGAGCAGCGCGATCTCGGCGCGCGCATGGCCGTCGCGCTGCAGGGCCTTGACTTCCTCTGCGATCCAGCGCGCCTCGTCGCCGTCCGAATAGGATTCGTAGATGCGCACCGGCTCGCCGCTGCCGGCCTCGGTCCACAAATTTTTGCCCAGACGCGAGGGATTGTTCTTGATGATGGCATTGGCCGCGTCGAGGATGTTGCCGTGCGAGCGGTAGTTCTGCTCCAGGCGGATCAGGTTCTGCACCTTGAACTCGCGCTCGAAGTCGGCCATGTTGCCGACGTCGGCGCCGCGGAAGGCGTAGATCGACTGGTCGTCGTCGCCGACGCAGAACAAATTGGCGCCACCACCCGCCAACAATTTTAGCCAGCGGTACTGGAGCTTGTTGGTATCCTGGAATTCGTCCACGAGAATATGGCGGAAGCGCTCCTGGTAATGCCGGCGCAGCGGCTCGTTGCGCTCCAGCAGCTCGTAGGAGCGCAGCAGCAGTTCGGCGAAATCGACCACGCCCTCTCGCTGGCATTGCGCTTCGTAGGCCTCGTAGAGCGCGACGCGCTTCTTCGCCCAGTCGTCCCAGGCCTCGACCGCGGCGGCCCGCAATCCCTGCTCCTTCTGCGCGTTGATGAAGTGGCACAGCTCGCGCGGCGGGAATTTCTCGTCGTCGATGTTCAGCGACTTGAGCAGGCGCTTGACCGAGGCCTGCTGGTCGGCCGAGTCGAGGATCTGGAACAGCTGCGGCAGGCCGGCGTCGCGGTAATGGGCGCGCAACAGCCGGTTGCACAGGCCGTGGAAAGTGCCTATCCACATGCCCCTGACGTTGATCGGCAGCATCGCCGCCAGGCGCGTCTGCATTTCCTTGGCGGCCTTGTTGGTGAAGGTCACGGCCAGCACACCGGGCGGCGAAACCTGGCCGGTCGAAATTAGCCAGGCGATGCGTGTCGTCAGCACCCGCGTCTTGCCCGAACCGGCGCCGGCGAGGATCAGGGCGTGCGCCGGCGGCAGCGTGACGGCCGCCAGTTGCGGCGCGTTGAGGTTGTCGAGCAAAGGGGTCATGGCGGCCATCGGCAGGTAAGACGTCGATTATATCGACGGGCCGCGCCCGGGACGGCCAACAGTAAGCGCTAACCATCGCCCGAACCAAGGAATTTCGACCTTGCACAAGTCGATATTGCAATGCATCAAAAAACCTTGATTTAGAGTGCTTCACCCATATCAAAGCGGTAGAATCCGTCATGCTGCAATGCAACACATTGTATGCAAAGCGGGCTAGCCCGGCTCATAAGGCCGGAACAGCCGGACCGCAAAGGAGAATCGCATGAGTAGCAAACCCAAGACACCCAAGTTACTGCCCTGGCTGGCAAAAAAGGCCGGCATCAGCGATGCGCGATCCATTGCGCTGTGGCGCGAAGCCGAGCGCTGGGCCG
Source organism: Sulfuritalea sp. (assembly GCF_031426875.1). Lineage (NCBI taxonomy): Bacteria > Pseudomonadati > Pseudomonadota > Betaproteobacteria > Nitrosomonadales > Sterolibacteriaceae > Sulfuritalea > Sulfuritalea sp. Next base: position 30,761 of record NZ_JASJPC010000014.1, on the reverse strand, counting down.
AGCGCCGGTCAGCCCCCGGCTCGTCGGACTATTTCAGGCTGACGGTCGATCGCCTGCTGGAACTGGTGGCCGCCGAATCCCTGCGTGCCGATGCGGCATCCTTCGGCTGGCGGCCGTGGGCCCGTGCCCAGGCGCGCCTGTGGGCGCTTTCGATGCAAGTGGCGCAGGAAGGTGCGGCGCTGACGGTGCGCGGCTGGCGGCTGATCGGATCGGCCGCGCAACAGGACGCTAACGCACCACGCTCGGTTTGAGGCCGGTCGCGGCGGTCAGTCGGGCCGCAGCGACGGCCGCTTCATCGGCGCTGGCAAAACCGGCCAGCAGCACGTCGTAACGCCAACCCCCGCCCTCCGCCGCACGCGGCTTCACGCGCGCGGCAAAGCCCGCATCGCGCACCCGGTCGTAGAGTTCCAGCGCGGCCTCCTCGCCGGCCGCCGCAGCCGCCAGCACACGCCATTTGCCGTTCGAGCGCGACGCGCCGTCGCCGGCGAGGATTTCCGTTTGCCGCGCCAGTTTCCTGAAAACCTCGGGGTCGAGCGCCTTGACGGTGGCGTCCTGGCCGCGCGGCGCGTCGTAATAGGTCAGGGGCTGCGCCAGTTCCGTGGTCTGCCCGGCGCGGGTGATTTCGATGCGGCCTTCGAGCAGCGCCACCAGGTCGCCGTCCTTGTCCGCCCGGCCCCACAGGTCGGTGCCGCGGATGCCGATGGTGGCCGTGCCGACGCGGATCGCCAGTTCGCGCGGCAGCGTCTTCTTCAGCCGGGCGGTGGTGAAACGGAAGGGCCCGGTCAGGATGTCGAGTGCGCCGCGAAAAAATTTCTCGGGCCGCAGGCTGCGCGTATGAATGTCGAGTTGTGCGGCTTCGCCCAACTTGACCCGGCTGCCCTCGGCCAGCATGACGTAGGCGCGCGCGCCCGGCCCGGTGCGCAGCACATCGCCGCTCTTGAGTTCCATGCCGGCCGCCAGCGGCACGGTGATGCCGTTGCGATCCCGCCAGGCGGGCGCTTGCACCGCCTCCACGGTGGCTGCGGCCGCCGCCAGCACCGAGGCGGGAAACAGCGAAGCAAGAACGGCAACCACCGCGAAAACCCGGCTCAAAGGGGACATGCGAATCCTTTCGATCAGAGGTGGCGGGTATAATTCCGCCCTTTGCCAGCACTCAAAATAGACGCCCCGGCCATGCAGGAAAAATATCTTCCGACCGAAATCGAGCAGGCCGCGCAGGCCTACTGGAACACCTCCCAGACCTTCCGCGCCGCCGCGACCGCGGATTTGACAAACTCCCGGCCGAAGTACTACTGCCTGTCGATGTTTCCCTATCCGTCCGGCAAGCTGCACATGGGGCATGTGCGGAACTATACCATCGGCGATGTGCTCTCCCGCTACCACCGCATGAAGGGCTACAACGTGTTGCAGCCCATGGGCTGGGACGCTTTCGGCCTGCCCGCCGAGAACGCCGCGATGCAGAACAAGGTGCCGCCGGCCAAGTGGACCTGGGACAACATCGCCTACATGAAAAAGCAGCTCCAGTCGCTCGGCTTTGCGCTGGACTGGGAGCGCGAACTGGCGACCTGCGCGCCCGAGTATTACAAGTGGAACCAGTGGCTGTTCCTGCGCATGCTGGAAAAAGGCATCGCCTACAAGAAGACCCAGGTGGTGAACTGGGACCCGGTGGACCAGACCGTGCTCGCCAACGAACAGGTCATCGAAGGCCGCGGCTGGCGCACCGGCGCCGTGGTCGAGAAGCGCGAGATTCCCGGCTATTACCTGGCCATCACCCAGTACGCCGACGAGCTGCTGTCCGCACTCGACACGCTGCCGGGCTGGCCGGAGCGGGTCAAGACCATGCAGGCCAACTGGATCGGCAAGAGCACCGGCGTGCGCTTCGCCTTTCCATACGAGCTCCCCGCCACAGGCGGCACAAATCTTCCCTCCCCTTCAAGGGGAGGGATCGAGGGAGGGGATGGGGTGTCGACGGCGAACAACCCATCCCCATCCCTAGCCCTTCCCCTTGAAGGGGAAGGGCACGTTCAGAGTGCCTCCGGCACTGAAAAGGGATTGCTCTGGGTGTTCACCACCCGCGCCGATACCATCATGGGCGTGACCTTCTGCGCCGTCGCCGCCGAGCATCCGCTGGCGACCTACGCCGCGCAGACCAACCCGCAACTCGCCGCCTTCATCGACGAATGCAAACACGGCTCGGTCATGGAAGCCGACATGGCGACCATGGAAAAGAAGGGCATGCCGACCGGCATATTCGTCGACCACCCGCTGACCGGCGAGAAGGTCGAGGTCTGGGTCGGCAACTACGTCCTGATGAGCTATGGCGAAGGCGCGGTGATGGCCGTGCCTGCCCATGACGAACGCGATTTCGAGTTCGCCAAGAAGTACGGCCTGGGAATCAAACAGGTGATAGAGAACGCTGGGCTGCGTGGCGAGTTGGCCAAGGCTCTACTTGATGGCCGATTAACGGAAAAAGGAAAGCAAGAGTTAGAAGCTAGCTATACAAACACTGCTTTCACGACAAACCACTGGCAGCAGTGGTATGGCGACAAAGCAAATGGCGTGTGCGTAAACTCCGGCAAGTACGACGGGCTCGGCCTCGAAGCAGCCGTCACCGCCATCGCCGCCGACCTGAAGGCCAAGGATCTCGGCGATACCCAGGTCCAGTACCGCCTGCGCGACTGGGGCGTCTCGCGCCAGCGCTACTGGGGCTGCCCGATTCCGCTGATCCATTGCGACGCCTGCGGCACCGTGCCAGTGCCCGACGAGCAACTGCCGGTCAAGCTGCCCGAAGACTGCGTGCCCGACGGCTCGGGCAACCCGCTGGCGAAGCGCGCCGATTTCGTCGACTGCGCCTGCCCGCAGTGCGGCAAGCCGGCCAAGCGCGAAACCGACACCATGGACACCTTCGTCGATTCGAGCTGGTACTACGCGCGCTACTGCGTCGATCCGACGACGCGTGCGGCGAATTCTGCCATGGTCGATGCCGGAACCAACCACTGGATGCCCGCCGACCAGTACATCGGCGGCATCGAGCACGCGATCCTGCACCTGCTCTACTCGCGCTTCTGGACCAAGGTCATGCGCGACATTACGGTGGATGGAAAGCGCCTGGTCAACTACGACGAGCCCTTCGCCAACCTGCTGACCCAGGGCATGGTGTTGAACCATATCTTCAGCCGCCGCACCGACAAGGGCGGCATCGAGTACTTCGCGCCCGAGGAAGTCGATCTCAAGCGCGACGAAGGCGGCCATGTGATCGGCGCGACGTCGAAGGCCGACGGCCAGCCGGTGGATTACGGCGGCGTCGGCACCATGTCGAAATCCAAGCGCAACGGCGTCGACCCGCAATCGCTGATCGACGAGTTCGGCGCCGACACGGCGCGCTTCTTCATGATGTTCGCCTCGCCCCCGGAACAGACACTGGAGTGGTCGGACTCGGGCGTCGAGGGCGCCTACCGCTTCCTGCGTCGCGTCTGGGCCTTCGGTCACGCCGAGCAGCCGGCGATCGCGGCGCGCGCCGCGATGCCGGCCAAGCTGCCCGAGCCGCTCGCCGCAGTGCGCCGCGAAATCCATCTGCTGTTGAAGCAGGCCAACTACGACCTCGGCAAGTTCCAGTTCAACACCGTCGCCTCGGCGGCGATGAAAATGCTCAACAGCCTGGAGAAGATTCCTGCCGGGAACGGCCGCGATGCGGTAGTCGCCGAGTGCTTCGGCATCCTGCTGCGCATACTCTCGCCGATCACGCCGCACATCTGCCACGCGCTGTGGATCGAACTGGGTTTCGGCGCTGATATCCTCGACGCCGCCTGGCCCGAGCCTCTGGCCGAGGCCCTGGTGCAGGACGAAGAAGAACTGGTGCTGCAGGTGAATGGCAAGCATCGCGGCAACATCCGCGTCAAAGCCGGCGCCGACCGCGCGGCGATCGAAGCCGCGGCGCTGGCCGCGGAAGCCGCGCAGAAATTCATGGAAGGCAAGCCGGCGAAGAAAGTCGTCGTCGTGCCCGGCCGCCTGGTCAATATAGTGGTCTAAGGAGAAAATTATGAGCCCCCACGCTCACATCTGTTCGCTGCCCCCCACGGGGGCGCATGCCTCCCTTGGGGCGGCCCTGCGGGAGACATAGCGATGCGCGCCGCAAAACTGTCTGTCATCCTGCTGCTGATCAGCCTGCTGGCCGCCTGCGGCTTCAAGCTGCGCGGCAGCGCGGCGCTGCCCGGCCACAAGCTGCCGTTCGCGACCATCGCGCTCTCGCTCGACCCGACCTCCGAGTTCCACGCCCAGCTCAAGCGCAACATCGAAGCCTCGTCGCCGGGCACCCGCGTGGTCAACGATGTCAGGGAGGCCGAGGCCGTGCTGACCGTGCTCGGCGACACCGTGCAGAAAAACATCCTCTCGCTCAGCGCATCCGGCCGCGCCCGCGAATTCCAGCTGGTGCGCAGCTTCGCCTTCAAGGTGCATGCCAACGTCGCCACGGCCGCGGCGGCTACGCCGCCGGTCAAGTACACGGACGCGCCGCCCGTCGCCGGTCCGACCGAATACATCGCGCCGAGCACCATCACCTTGCGCCGTGAAATCACTTTCAGCGACGATCTGGTGTTGTCCAAGGAGTCGGAAGAGCAACTGCTCTGGCGCGACATCCAGAACGACCTGGTGCAGCAGTTGATGCGCCGGCTGGCGGCGGCCAAGCTGCAGCCGGTCAAGACCGAGTAAGAGCCTCATGCAGTTGCGGCCCGAACAGCTCGCGGCGCACCTCGCGCAGTTGGATAAGCCGCTGGCGCCGCTCTACCTGCTGCACGGCGACGAGCCGCTGCTGGTGATCGAGGCCGGCGACGCAATCCGCGCCGCGGCGCGCCGGCAGGGCTTCGAGGAACGCGAGGTGATCATCGTCGGCACCGGCTTCAAATGGGACGAGCTGTTCATGGCGGCCGGCAACATGTCGCTGTTCGGCGGCTCCAAGCTGGTCGACCTGCGCATCCCCTCGGGCAAGCCGGGACGCGAAGGCAGCGAGGCGCTGCAGCGCTACATTTCAACGCTGGGCCCCGGCATCGTGACCCTGATCACCCTGCCCGAACTCGACTGGCAGGCGAAGAAGGCGGCCTGGGTCACGGCGCTGTCGAATGCCGGCGTCGCCGTCGAATGCAACGCGCCGCCGCCCGCACGCCTGCCGCAGTGGATCGCCGAGCGCATGGCGCGGCAAGGGCAGAGCGCGCCGAGGCCGGCGCTCGAATTCATCGCCGCCCACGTCGAAGGCAACCTGCTCGCGGCTCACCAGGAAATCCAGAAACTCGGCCTGCTCTATCCGCCCGGCGAAATCTCGCTGGAGCAGATCGAAGGCGCCGTGATGAACGTCGCGCGCTACGACGTCTCGGACCTGCGCGACGCGCTGAAGAACCGCGACACGGTGCGTGCCGCGCGCACGCTGGAAGGCCTCAAGGGCGAGGACGCGGCGCCGCCGCTGGTGCTCTGGGCGCTGGCCACCGAAGCGCGCGCCAACTCCGCGCGGCCGGCGCTCTTGCAAGCGGCGAAAATTGACCGCATGATCAAGGGTCTCGCGCGCGGCGACGTCTGGGACGAGTTTCTTCAGCTGGCGCTGCGTTTGACCAGAAGCAGAAGCATTTAGCCACAGAGGGCACAGAGAAAAGCCCTCGTTCCGTTTCTCTCTGTGTCCTCTGTGATCTCAGTGGCTGAAAGGTTTTTCATGAACATCAAGGACTACATGCAGCAGGTCGGCCGCAACGCGCGCGCCGCTTCGCGCGCCACGGCGCGGGCCTCGACCGCCGCCAAGAACACGGCGCTCTTGGCGATGGCGGCGGCGATCCGCGAACGCCGCGCCGAGCTGCTCGCAGCCAATGCCGCCGATGTCGCCGAAGCGCGAACCAACGGCCTCGACGCGGCGATGATCGACCGCCTGACATTGACCGACAAGAGCATCGAAGCCATGGCGCAGGGACTCGAACAGGTCGCCGCCCTACCCGATCCGATCGGCGAGATCAGCGACATGAAGCGCCGTCCTTCGGGCATCCAGGTCGGCAAGATGCGCGTGCCGCTGGGCGTGGTCGGCATCATCTACGAAGCGCGGCCCAACGTCACGGCCGACGCCGCGGCGCTGTGCCTCAAATCCGGCAATGCGGCGATTTTGCGCGGCGGCAAGGAAGCCCTGCGCGCCAACCAGGCGATCGCCGCCTGCGTGCGCGCCGGACTGGCCGCCGCGGGCCTGCCCGAAACGGCGGTGCAGGTGATCGAGACCACCGACCGCGAGGCCGTCGGCCACCTCGTGGCGATGCCCGAGTATGTCGATGTGATCGTGCCGCGCGGCGGCAAGGGCCTCATCGAACGCATCTCGAAGGAGGCGCGGGTGCCGGTGATCAAGCATCTCGACGGCAACTGCCACATCTATGTCGATGACGCGGCCGACCCCGACAAGGCGCTGCGCATACTCGAAAACTCCAAGACGCAACGCCTGGGCACCTGCAATACCGCCGAATCGCTGCTGATCGCGCGTTCTGTCGCCGTATCGCTAGCGCCAACTCTTTGCGCCATGCTCACCAGCCGCGGTGTCGAGATCCGCGGCTGCGAGGAAACCCGCAAGCTGGTGCCGCAGGCCATCGCCGCGACCGAGGAGGACTGGTACGCCGAGTATCTGGCGGCGATCATCTCGGTCAAGATCGTCGCCGATGTCGGCGAGGCCATCGAGCACATCAACAAGTATTCCTCGGCCCACACCGAGGCCATCGTCACCGAGAACTACAGCAACGCGATGCGCTTCCTGCGCGAAGTGGATTCGGCCTCGGTCATGGTCAACGCCTCGACGCGCTTTGCCGACGGTTTCGAATACGGCCTCGGCGCCGAGATCGGGATTTCCACCGACAAGTTCCACGCCCGCGGCCCGGTCGGCCTCGAAGGCCTCACCTCGCAGAAGTGGATCGTGCTGGGCGACGGCCAGACGCGGGCCTGAACCGACCCGAAGGCTAGTAGTCAGTCAACAAGGAAAAGGCGCATTCCCTGCAGGAGCGAGCTTGCTCGCGATAAGCCGCTATCGCGGGCAAGCTCGCTCCTGCATCCATCGGTTTCAACATGCTGCTTACTAGGCTTCCAGCGCGGCCGGCAGGAAGGCGGTGCGGAAGGCGCCCCAGTGGCGGCCCTTGATCATGACCGGGATGCTCAGCTCGCACAGCACCTCGCCGGTATCGCGCAGGTAGGTCTGCACCAGGCAGGGTTCGCGATTCTGCGCCGAGCGCGCACCGGCAAAGTCGTCGAAGATGCGCTTGTGGCGGGTCTTCATCAGGTCGTGCTGGTAATTCCCGTTGGCCGCTTCGGAATAGCGCCGGTTGTGCGCGGGCGCATAGCCCCTGGTATCCACCACCAGGCTCATCATCAGTTCCGGCGTCTGCTCCAGCAGTTCATCGTAGATGCGTTGCAGGTCGGCTTCCACGGCGGCGTCGTAGCCGGTGCTGTAGCGCGGCGGATTGCTGCCGGCGATCGGGCGGTAGTTCTGGTCGAAGATGGGCAGGCCCTTCGCCTCGGCGGCCTCCAGATAGGCCGTGGCGCGCTGATGGCAGGTGCCGGCCGAGCTCATGATGCGGTCCATGGCGCTGCCGCCGATGGCAAAGCGCGTCGCCACCGACTGGATGCGTTCGGTGAGCTCGCGCAGTTCAGACGAGAAGCGTTCCGCCTCGCTCATCTGCTCGGAAACCTGCTCGCTGAACTGGTGGATTTCGCTGATCTGCTCGTTGGCCGTCGCATTGATGTCGCCGATGTTATGCACCGAGTCGCTGATGCTCGCCAGTTGCTCGCTCATGCGGCCGAAGTCCTCCACCATGAGCGAAAAGCTCTGCGAGGAGCGCGACACGGCATCGTTGGTGATCCGGCTGTCCTCGCGGATGCGCACGGTTTCCTGCTCGGTGACGCCGACCAGGCCGATCATCGCCGTGGTGTTTTCGGCGATCACGCTGGTCGCCGACTTGACCTTCTCCGCCAGCTTGCGCACCTCGTCGGCCACCACCGCGAAGCCGCGGCCCGATTCGCCGGCGCGCGCCGCCTCGATCGCCGCATTCAGCGCCAGCAGATTGGTCTGGTCGGAGATCTCGTTGATCATCAGGCCGATGTCGCGGATCTGCGCCGATTTCTTGCTCAGTTCATCGACCACCGTGGCGAAGGTCTGCGCGTGCCTGGCAATCTCGCTGATGCGCTGGGTGACATCCAGCAGTTCCTGGTAGGACTGGCGCGAGGCATCCAGATGCTTGGTGGTCGAGGCGCTGACCGCGTCGGCGTTTTCGGTCAGGGAGCGGATCGCATCGCTGGTGGTCGCGCTGGCGGCGAATACCGCCGTCGCCAGTTCGCGCTGCTTCGCCGCCAGGGACGAGGTCTGATGCACGCGCCGGTTCAGCTTGGCCGCCTCGACGGCAACCCGGGTGCCGGTCTGGCGTATGTCCGCGACCAGTTGGTGCGCGCCGTCGAGCAGTTTGTTGGTGTTCTGCGCAATCCTTGCGGTCGCCCCGTCCTGGGACAGGCGCCGGGCCAGATCGGGCCGCGGCGCGGCGAAGCGCTCCAGTTCCTGCTCCAGATTCTGCAACTGACGCAGCGCGAGGCGTCGCTGCAAGGCGCCGGTGATGAGCACGAAGACGGCGGAGTAGACGACGAATCCTGCCGCCAGCCAACCGCTGGTATCGACACCGCCCAGCAGCGCCGCCGCCAGCCCGATGAAACCCGCAGCCAGCACGCCCTGCCATAATTCCGCGGCACCGCCGCGACCGGCCGTGGCGGCGCGATCGCCTGCTGTTGAACTATCACTCACTTGGACTCCTCCGATTTCCCATGCTGCCGGTACCTGCCGGTACCTCGTGCCTCGGCCCGCCCACGGTCTACCGCATAGAACAGCGGTATCCGTCGATCAGTACTGTCGATGATTATAGCGGCCGCCGCTGGATAAGCGTTTGTCGCGTCGGCATCGGGGAGCGGCGAAGCGCGGCGCGCGACTCACCACTTCACGCGCACCGTGTACTCCAGCAGCGTCGTGCCGCCGGCCGGCACTGCAATGTTCCACACCGCCACGCGCGCCGATTCCTTGCTGTGCGGGTGGCTCTGCTGCAGCATCTCCCAGTCGCCGGGCAGGGGTTCCTGCACCCTGACCGTCACCGCCTCGTCCTTGGCATTGCGCAATTCGATGCGCCAGGCGGTTTCGCTGACGTTGTCGGCAATCCTGCGGTAACCGGTCTGCCTGCGCTCGGCGGTGATGTCGAAGGCTTCTCCCAGCCTGAGCTTGAGCTTCTCGTTCTTCGCCGTGTGCCCGATGCGGTCCTCGCCGACGAACTGCGCCGCACCCTTGCTGTCCCGCGCATAGACGCGCACGATGCCGGCCGGCAAGGGGCGGCCGATGGCCCCCTTGTTCTCGAATTCCAGGAATACGGCGGGCTTCAATTTCTGGCCGATCTGGCCGAATTGTTGTACCTGGCGGTCGCGGTAGTACCAGTCGTTGCCGGCCAGCAGGTATTCGCGGCGCACCGGCACGGCACTGGCAGCCAGCAGCGCGAGCTGCTTGGTCTGGTTGTCGGCGATGCGGGTCGGCCGCTCGAAGCTGTAGAGGTGGTAATCGAGCAACGCCTCCTGCGTGGCTTCCTGCGCCTTGGCGCGCGCCGCCGCGGGCGCCGCCATGGCATAGACCCTGGAGTCGGTCTGCCGCACGCGATTGACCGTGCCGGCGACGAGTTGCAACACCGCATCGTCGAAGCCGGCGCCGCTGCGATTGGTCAGCGTCACCCAGGCGTTGAGGTCGAGGCTCTTGCCGTCGGTGGACAAGTTCGCGACGTAATCGGCTTGCCACGACAGGCCGCCGGTCAGATAGGAAAGCTCGACCGTCTGTTTGCCGCCGGCGGCTTCGAGCAGCACCGAGAGCGTGGGACGATCGCGCAGGTTGGCCGGCACGGCATCGAAGGCCAGCCGCCCCGGCACGCCGGTCTCGATGCGGTCGGCGAAGCGCAATATCGCAGTTGGGTAACCCGCCTGGCCGGCGGCCAGCACCGTGGCCTTCTCGCGGCGTTCGGCATCGCTGGTCGGATGCGGGCGGATCACCGTCACCTCGCGGCCGACGTATTTTTCCAGCAGCTTCTGCGGCGTCAGCAGGTCGAAATCGAAGTTCTGTTCGACCAGGCCCAACGGCTGCCCGCTGACCGCGCGCAGCAGCGCCGTCTCGGGGCGCATCTGCGCCGCCACGTCGCGCAGCGACAGGCGCGTCAGCCCGGCCGGCAGCTCGACCCGGCGGCGCTCTTTCACCAGCGCCAGATCGTCGTGGTACACCGTGACGGCGACGGCTTCGCGCTCCGCCGCGCCGGAGCTCACCTCGCGCGGCGCTTCGGCGCCATGCGCCAGGCCCGCCGCCAGAAAGATCCCGAGTCCCAACACGCTGCGCTGCATGGCATTCTCCCCGCCGCTCGATGACGCAACGATAGCATGCTCGGGTCGACGCTATGATGGCGGCCGACACCCAATTCGAGGAGATCCCGTCATGCAAAAGATCCTTGCCATGCTGTTGCTGGCCCTTGCCCTGCCGGCGCTTGCAGCAGTCGATGTGGCCGGCGTGAAATTCGACGACACCCAGAAAGTTGGCGCTGGCGACACGGTGATCAACGGCGCCGGATTGCGCAGCCGGGTCTTCTTCAAGGTCTATGCGATCGGCCTCTACCTGCCGCAGAAGGCAGCGACCACGGCGGAGGTCCTCGCCGCCAAGGGCGCCAGGCGCATCGCCATCGTCACCCTGCGCGAGCTGAGCGCCGAAGATTTCGTCAACGCCCTGCTCGACGCCTTGAAGAAGAACCACGACGAAGCGACGCTGAAGACCCTGCAGCCGAGGATCGACCAGTTCCGCAGCGCCATGCTGACGATAGGCACCGCCCCGGAAAAATCGGTGGTGAATCTCGACTGGCTGCCCGAGAGCGGGACGCGGCTGTCCTTCAACGGCACGCCGAAGGGCGGCGACATCGCCGGCGAGGATTTCTATCGCGCGCTGCTGCGGATCTGGCTCGGCGACCAGCCGGCACAGGACGACCTCAAGGAAAAGCTGCTGGGCAAGACACCCTGAACCCGGCACCCATGGGCGCGCTGTCGCATATCAAGGTCCTCGACCTGTCGCGTGTGCTGGCCGGGCCCTGGGCCTCGCAGCTGCTCGGCGATCTCGGCGCCGAGGTGATCAAGATCGAGAAGCCCGACGCGAATGGCAAAGGCGGCGACGACACGCGCGGCTGGGGGCCGCCCTGGCTGGCCGACGGCGCGGGCCAGGCGACCACCGACGCGGCCTATTTCCTGTGCACCAACCGCAACAAGCGCTCGCTGACGGTCGACATCACCCTGCCGGCGGGACAGCAGATCGTGCGCGAGCTGGCCGCGCAGGCCGACGTGGTGCTGGAGAATTTCAAGGTCGGCGGCCTCAAGGCCTACGGCCTCGACTATGCAGGCCTCGCCGCACTGAACCCGAAACTCGTCTACTGCTCGATCACCGGCTTCGGCCAGGACGGCCCCTACGCGGCACGCGCCGGCTACGATTTCCTGATCCAGGGCATGGGCGGACTGATGAGCGTCACCGGACGCGCCGAGGGCGAGGAAGGCGCCGGACCGCAGAAGGTCGGCGTGGCGCTGACCGACATCCTGACGGGGCTGTACGCCGGCAATGCCATCCTCGCCGCCCTGCTGCATCGCGAGAAATCCGGCCAGGGGCAGCACATCGACCTTGCGCTGCTCGACGTGCAGGTGGCCTGCCTGGCCAACCAGGCGATGAACTACCTGGTCTCGGGCACGGCGCCGCGCCGCATGGGCAACAGCCATCCCAACATCGTGCCCTACCAGGACTTCCCCACGGCCGACGGCGACATGATCCTGGCCATCGGCAACGACGGCCAGTTCGCGCGCTTCTGCGACATCGCCGGCCATGCCGAATGGAGTGCCGACCCGCGCTTCGCCAGCAATGCGGAGCGCGTCAGGCATCGCGCCGAACTGATCCCACTGCTGCGCCGGACCACGGTGATGAAAACCACCGCCGACTGGATCGCCCTGCTGGAAAACGCCGCCGTGCCCTGCGGCCCGATCAACGACCTGGCCGGTGTGTTTGCCGACCCGCAGGTGCGCCATCGCGGCCTGCAGGTCGAGATGCCGCATGCCGCGGGCGGCACTGCGCCGCAGGTGGGCAACCCGATCCACTTCTCCGCCACCCCGATCGATTATCGACGCGCGCCGCCCCTGCTGGGCCAGGATACCGAGGCGATATTGCGCGAACTCGGGCGCAGCGACCATGAGATCGCCGCACTGCGGGCGGCCGCCGCAGTCTAGGAGCTGCCGGCAGCCAGGCGTCGGCAGCGACGCGGCTTGCGGTCGGGGGAGGCTCCCGCCTCAGCCGCTGTCCGAATGATTCCGATGCCATTCCAGCTCCGCGGCAGCCTGCCTGGCTTCGGTGATGTCGTCGTAGATCCCCAGCACGCCTATCGTCTCGTTCTGCGCATTCCTCAGCGGTACCCTGGATACGCGCAGCCATGTCTCCTGGCCGTCGGCGGTGGTCTGGCGCTCTTCCACGTTTAGCCTGGCGATGCCCGACTCCAGGACCACGCGGTCGGCTGCGCGATAGGCCTCCGCCTGATCCGCCCAGCGCATCTGATAGTCGTCCCTGCCGATCACATCCTGCGGGTGCGCCATTCCGGCGTCCCTGGCAAATGCCGCGTTGCAGCCGAGGTAGCACAAGCGGCGGTCCTTCCAGAACACCCTGAGCGGCGCGGTATCGATCACGGCCCGCAGCAAATTCTGCGATTCGGCAATCGCCGCATCGGCCGCCTTGCGCGCGGTGATATCACGGGCATAGCCGACCATGCCGACCACCCGCCCATCGACCAGCACCGGCGACTTGCAGGTCTCGCACCAGCGGCGCTCCCCGCCGATGTCGATCAACTCCTCGACCGGGCTGAGGCTGCTGCTGGTGAATACCGTCAGGTCTTCCGGGCGGGCCGTTTCCTCCATGGTCGAGGCCGCAATATCGAGGTCGGTCTTGCCCACCACAGCTTCCGCGGACGGCCAGCCGAAGCCCTTCACAAAGGCCTGATTCACAGTGACGTAGCGGCCCTGCTCGTCCTTCAGCCAGACCATGAACGGGAAATTTTCAAGCAGTGCGCGCTGGTAGCCTTCGCGCTTTTCGACGGCCTTGAGATGCAGCTTGATCTCGTCATTCAAGCGGCACTCTTCGCGGTAGCGTTCGCGGAACAAATCCAGCAGATAGATCGTCAATGTCGCACTCATCGCCAGGACGAACAGGTGCACGACCGTCATCATGACCGGGGTAGCTGGCCTGAGATTTCCGAGAATGCCGACCTGCTGGCCCATGCCCATGAAAATCACGGCGACGCAGCTGACGACGAGCAGCCCCAGGCAATAGCGGACACCCAGCATCCATCCGGAGAAAATCAATATGACCGGATAGGCAATCAGGATAGGCGCTCGCACGCCTTCGCCGATGAAGGTCGCATAGGTCGCAAAAATCCAGCCGCCGACGGCGAGCAGGCGCACCGCCGCAACATTGCTGCGGTAGCGCAGGGTCAATCGCGCGGCGATGGCGAGAACCATCAGACCGCCGACACCGTAGATACGCCCTCGATAATCCTGCGGCGAGGCTTGCACCAGCAGTCCGCCGTAGATCAGCGCCCCGACGAAAATCAACCAGATGGTGTGGCCCAGCGTCGAATCACCCTCGTGAAAAATCAGTTCCGGATGGTCGTCGACGGGGGCACTTGAAGGCGAGAACGAGGTGTGCGCCTCACGCATGGAGATACCTTGGTGGTTGATCCCGCGAAATTTCCTGCTGGCATTGCTTTCGATGCTACGCCCGCGTCATTGCAGGTGTCAATGCAAGCTTGCGGCGCAAAGCAGCCAGGCTTCGGGGCGGGACAAGCGCCGCCACCGGCGGCGCGATGCCGGCGAGGAAAGTCCACCGGCGGACCAGGCGCCCGGCCTCAACGCCACCGTCACATGATGGTCAACAGACCCTAGCGATCCAGGCCCGCCAGTCCGCTTTCGGCGGCAATCTTCTCGGCGCTGTCGAAGCGCTTGTCGCGCTGGTACTCGGCGGCGATCGTCTGCAGAATGGGACGCACGGTTTTTTCGTCCATGCCGGGCTTGACGCGCGGATCGTAGAGCAAGCTCAGCAGCAGATGGTCGAGGCCGGTGAGAAATGCCTGGGTGGACTTGCGGCTGAAGATCGACGGAAAGACCTTCGGCGAATCGTTGGGCAAGCCCATGGCATGGGTCAGCTCCTCGACCACGCAGGACACCAGGTCGCCGTTTCCGCGCGCCCTATCGACCGGTATCATCGCCACGGCGCGCACGATCGAACCCTTTTTGCGCTCGATGGCGAAGCTCGCCAGGCACAGGCTGTCCCGATACAGGGCCGCGCGCTGGTGCGCCGAACCGTTGCCGAAATAGCGCGGCATATCCAACTCCAGCCTGTCTTCGCTGGTCAGCACGATCAGGAAGTTGGCCGCCGTCTCGCTCCCGGCGGGCTGGATCGCCAGGCCGGTGATCTCGGCCAGATGCAGGAAATGCACGCGTATCAGCCGGCGATGCAGTTCCTCGTCGCCCACGCCATGGACAATGAAATAGCGCAAGGGCACGATCCATTTGCGCACGGGGTTCTGCCGCGTCGAGTAGGCGCTGTGCAGCGCCACTTCGACAAAGCTGTCCACCAGACGCGCCGGAGAATTCCACCTTGGTTCATCGGCGCCAGCTGCAAGTGACGCTCCGCCGAGCAGGACGACGAGCAGCATGCGGTGCCAGAGGGCAGCGATCTTCATGGCCAGGGAAAGCAGCTTGAATGTCTACACCTTACTCCCGATCGCGTGTCGTTGAAATACTACGGCCGGAGTAATCCCGCTAACGGTAAGCCGGTAGAGACGCTGGCATAAACCCTTGCGCCACGACGGTTTCGCTCCTGGACGCAGAGGATTCCGCCTTGCGGCGATGCGCTCAGGATTCGAGCACGCGCAGCTCGGCGTTGGTGTAGCGCAGGCGGCTGGCCAGCACGCTGGCAATGCCTTCCATCAACCGCAGGCCCAGCTTCTTGTGCTCTTCGGCGAACTTGTCGAAGGCGCGGCGCGACAGCACGTAGAGCTCGGTATCGGTGAAGGCCACGGCATTCGCCGAGCGCACCTCGCCGTCGAGGAAGGCCATTTCGCCGAAGAAGGCGCCGCGGCCGAAGGTGCCGAGGTGATGCGATTGCCGATCGGTCAGGGGCAGCACGATGCGCACCGCGCCGCGCCGGATCAGGAACAGCTCGTCGCCGGCATCGCCGCGCGAAAAAATGGTTTCGCCCTCCGCCACGCTGCGCTTCTCCATGCACGCTTCGAGCGCCGCCAGGGTCTGTTCCTTGCGCCCGGCGAACAGTTCGACTTCGTGCAGTTCCAGCGCGATCTCCTCGTCCTTCAGCAGCGCCGCGTCGTGGATGATGCGGTCCTCGACCCATTCCAGCGCGTCGTCGAGGGACGGAAATACCTTCACCGGACTGTCGGCGTGCAGCAGTCCGACCTGGTCGAAGTACTGCTGCAGGTCGCGCCCCGACGGCAGGTTGGGCGGGATCTGGCTGAATATCAGGAAACCGTGGCGCTCGGCCAGCATGTCCTTGACCTGTTCCAGCAGGTGGGCCGCCGTGACATCGACGGTCTGGATGCGGCGCATGTCGAGGATCAGGAAATCGCGTGTCTTGAGTTCCGGCTCCAGGCACAGGTAGAGCTGATCGGCGGTGCCGAAGAACAGGCTGCCCTGGAGTTCGACGATCGCGGCACGGGTGCCGTGCGTGGTGAGGATATCCATCTCCTCGTGGGTCCGCACGCGCTTGGAAAATGTCTCGTTGCCGAGCAGTTTGCGGCGAATCACGGAACCGCCGATCTGTTCGCGGATGAACAGCATCACGGCCAGCACGATGCCGACGCCGGAGGCGGCGATCAGGCTCACCGTCAGGGCGGTGCCGATCACCGCGACGATCACCGCGAAGTCGAGCATGGTCGAGCGCGACTTCAGGTAGTGGAGGCTGTTGCGGTCGATCATGCGCACGCCGATCACGATCAGGATGCCGGCCAGTCCCGCCACCGGCACCCAGGAGATCAAGTTCGCCAGCAGCAGGAAGGCCAGCAACGCCAGTACGCCCTCGACCACTCCCGAGAAACGGCTGGCGGCGCCACCCGAAATATTCACCAGCGTGGCGCCCATGGTGCCGGCGCCCGGTATGCCGCCGATCGCGCCCGAGGCCAGGTTGCCCAGGCCCTGGCCGATCAGCTCGCGGTTCGAATCGTGGCGCGAGCGCGTCAGCGCATCGAGCACCACGCAGGTTTTCAGCGTATCGATCGACAGCAGCACGGCCAGGGTCAGCGCCGGTATCGCCAGCATCTGCAACTGCTGCAGGCTGACGTCGGAAATCGACGTCCAACGTCCGGCGAGACCCGCGAAGAAACTGCCGCCGCCATCGCCGCTGAGTGCCCCGACCACCAGCCGGTTGCCGCTCAGGCTGAACAGCGCCGGGTCGAGCAGGGCCAGGCCGAAATAGGCGGCGACACCGGCCACCAGGCCGAGTACGGCGCCCGGCACGGCCTTGATCAGGCGCGGCGCCCCGAGCATCACGACGATGGTGACGACGCCGACCACGATGCCCTGCCAGCGCCATTGTCCGGGGGCGCCCAGCGCCGCCCAGAAGTGCAGGTCCTTCGGCGTGCCGAGCAGCTTCGGCACCTGGCTGCCGATGATGATCAGGCCGACCCCGGAAAGATAGCCGCTGACCACCGTGTAGGGCATGTACTTGATCAGCCGGCCCAGGCGCAGGACGCCGAATCCCACCTGCATCAGGCCGGCAAGCAGGCCGAGCAGGGTCAGCAGCAGCAGCGTGGTGTCGACCGGCGTGCCGCTGGCCAGGGCCTCGATGGCAAAGGCCGACACCACGGCCGCGGCCGGTGCGCAAGGCGCCGAAATCAGCCGGCTGGTGCCGCCGAAGGACGAGGCCACGATGCCGATCGCCGTCGCGCCGAGAATGCCGGCCAGCGCACCGAGCGCGGCATGGGCGCTGCCGAGCACGGAATAAATGGTCACGCCGAAAGCGATCGCCGAAGGCAAGGCCACCAGCATGGCGGCAAAGCCGCCCCAAAAATCGCCGGTCAGGTTCTCCGGCTTTGGCAGTTTCATTGACTATCCTGCTTAAGTTCGCCCATGCTGCATAAGTTGTTCGTCCGAACACGATTCTGTCATGAAGCACCGTCCGTGTCTTCTTCATATCGCCGAGTGTTGTAAGCTTCACCTCTCAACAAACCCGTCCCCGGAGGAATCACCCATGAATAAAGCGCGTACCCTGCTGGTCGCCGCGGCGACTTTGGCTCTCTCCGCAAGCGTCCACGCCCAGGAATTCGTCACCGTCCTCACCGGCGGCACCTCGGGCGTGTATTACCCGATGGGCGTCGCCCTCTCACAGGTCTACGGCAAGGCCATGCCCGGCGCCAAGACCTCGGCCCAGGTGACCAAGGCCAGTGTCGAGAACCTCAACCTGTTGCAGGCGGGGCGCGGCGAGATCGCCTTCACGCTCGGCGATTCGCTGTCGGATGCATGGAAGGGCGACCCCGAGGCGGGTTTCAAGACGCCGCTGAACAAGCTGCGCACCATCGCCGCGATCTATCCCAACTACATCCAGATCGTCGCCAATGCCGATTCCGGCATCAAGACCCTGGCCGACCTCAAAGGCAAACGCATCGCCGTCGGCGCGCCGAAATCCGGCACGGAACTCAATGCCCGCGCGATATTCAAGGGCGCCGGCTTGAGCTACAAGGACTTCGCCAAGGTCGAGTACCTGCCCTTCGGCGAGTCGGTGGAACTGATGAAGAACCGCCAGCTCGACGCCACGCTGATTTCGGCCGGCCTCGGCGTCGCCGCGATCCGCGACCTCGCCACGGCAGTCAAGATCGTCATCGTCTCGGTGCCCGCCGACGTCGTCGCCAAGATCGGCGAAGCCGCCTACCAGTCGGGCACGGTGCCGGCCAACACCTACAACGGCCAGACCGAGGCGACGCCGACGGTGACGATCCAGAACTTCCTGGTCAGCCACGAGGGCGTGTCCGCCGATGCCGCCTACAAGATGACCAAGGCGATCTTCGACCATCTGCCCGAACTGCAGGCCGCGCATGCCGCGGCCAAGGCCATCACCAGGGAAAATGCCGCCAAGGCGCCGCCGGCGCCGCTGCATGCGGGTGCCGCCAGGTACTACAAGGAAGTCGGGCTGATCAAGTAACGGAAACATCGCCGTGACCGATCGCAGCGCCGCCCCCGACCACGGCCAGGAAGAGTTCTCCGAGCATGGCGTGCAGCGCCGGCTCGGCGGCGGCTGGCTGACGGTTCTCACCGGACTGGCCCTGGCCTTTTCGACCTACCAGCTGATCGTCGCGGCCTTCCATCCGCTGTCCAGCCTGGTGATCCGCAGCCTGCACGTCGGCTTCCTGCTGTGCATCACCTTCATCCTCTACCCGGCCTTCAAGAGCGCCGGCCGGCTCTCGAAAGTTGGTGCTGGCGATACGGTGCTGGCCTTCGGCGCCCTGGCGCTGTCGACCTATCACTGGGTATTCGAAGGCGATCTGATCCAGCGCTCCGGCGACCCGAGCAACGTCGACCTGTTCGTCGGCACCGCCCTGGTCATCATGTGTTTCGAGGCTTCACGGCGCATCCTCGGCCTCGCGCTGCCCATCGTCTGCGGCCTGTTCCTGCTCTACGGCGTGTTCGGCCACCTGTTGCCGGGCGACCTCGGTCATCGCGAGTACGGCTTCGACCAGATCATCAACCAGTTGGCGCTGGGCACCGAAGGCATCTTCGGCATCCCGACCCTGGTTTCGGCGACCTACATCTTCCTTTTCATCCTGTTCGGCTCCTTCCTCGAACATGCCGGCATGATCAACCTGTTCAACTCGCTGGCGCTGGGTTTCGTCGGCCACAGCAAGGGCGGCCCGGCCAAGGTCGCGGTGATCTCCTCGGGCCTGATGGGCACCATCTCAGGTTCCGGCGTGGCCAATGTGCTGACCACCGGGCAATTCACGATTCCGCTGATGAAGAAGTTCGGCTACTCGGGCATCTTCGCCGGCGCCGTGGAAGCCACCTCGTCGATGGGCGGCCAGATCATGCCGCCGGTGATGGGCGCGGTGGCCTTCATCATGGCCGAGAACATCAACGTGCCCTATGCCGACATCGTCCAGGCGGCGGCCATCCCGGCCATCCTCTACTACGTGACGGCGTTCTGGATGGTGCATCTGGAAGCCGGGCGCAAGAACCTGGTCGGCCTGCCCAAGGAGCAATGTCCCAACCCCTGGCGTGCGATGCGCGACAACTGGTACCTGCTGCTGCCGCTGGTGGTACTGGTGTGGACCCTGTTCAACGGCTTCACGCCGATGTTCGCCGGCATGATCGGACTGGTGCTCACCGCCGTGCTGATCCTCGGCGCCGCGATCGCCGCGCGCGTCTCCAGTATCGCCTTCCGCTATGTGTTCTGGTTTGCGCTGGGACTTGCCGCCGCGGTCTTCGTCAAGAACATGGAGACCTGGGGCATCTATCCGCTGCTGGCGCTGATCGCCGCGCTGGTGGCGCAGACCTTCGCCCTCAAGGGCGGCATGAAGACCCTGCACCTGCTGAAGATGAGCCTGGTCGAAGGTGCCCAGCAGGCGCTGCCCGTGGGTGTCGCCTGCGCCATCGTCGGCGTCATCATCGGCGTGCTGACGCTGACCGGCGCAGCGTCCTCCTTCGCCGGCTTCATCCTCAGCGTCGGCGAGAAGAGCCTGTTCCTCTCGCTGGTATTGACGATGCTGGTCTGCCTGGTGCTGGGCATGGGTATTCCGACCATCCCCAACTACATCATCACCAGCTCGATCGCCGCGCCGGCGCTGCTCAAGCTCGGCGTGCCGCTGATCGTCAGCCACATGTTCGTCTTCTACTTCGGCATCATGGCCGACCTGACGCCGCCGGTGGCGCTGGCCGCCTTCGCCGCCGCCTCGATCGCCAAGGAGTCGGCGATGAAGATCGGCTTCAAGGCGGTGCAGATCGCCATCGCCGGCTTCGTCATTCCCTACATGGCGGTGTACACGCCGGCACTGATGCTGCAGGGCGACTGGACCGTGGCTGCCGTCGCCTACATCGTGTTCAAGGCGGTGGTGTCGATCATGCTGTGGGGCGCGGCGGCGATCGGCTTCCTGCAAAGCCCGCTCAACATGGGCGAACGCGCCTTCGCCGCGACGGCCGCCTTCCTGCTGGTCGCGGCGATTCCGCTGACCGACGAAATCGGCTTCGGCATGAGCGCGGCCTTCGTGATCTGGCACCTGGTCCGCAGCCGGAGACTCGTTTCGGCATGAGCCTCTGCCTCGCGGCGGGCGCAGTCGCGGCCTCGCTCGCGATCGAGAGTTTCACGCTGAGCTGGATGCACTCGATCGAGAAGATCCGCTGGGAGGAAGACTGGCGCATCGAAGGCAGCACACTGGTCATCACCGAAGCGCGCATCCGCGGCAGCGGCGCCGGCATGGAACCGCCGGCCGGTGCCTTGCTGCGCAACGGGATCTGGCATTACCGCCCCGCTTTGCCGCCGCAGGCCGTGCTGCGCCTGACCCATTCGCCCTACACCGCCGGCTACACGCTGTGCACGCCGACCGTTTGCCGGCCGTTGGCGGATCACCTGCCGGGACTCGGAGATCATGCCCTGATCGAGATCAGGCCCTGCTGAACGACGCGAGTCCCTTCGCGCCGACTTGCCATTGGAATGAGTAGCCGCTAATCTGCCTGACATTTATTCCATACGGCATTGCTGCCGGCGTACAAGGTGCAGTCGGGCAGTCGGGCAGCGCCAACAACATCAGGGACGATGATGAATGCAACGAGCTGCTACGAAACGCTGGGCGTGGTTCGCGATGCCACACCGGAGGCCATTGCTGCCGCCTACCAGCGCTGCCTGAGCGAACTGCGTGCGAGCCTGAACGGCCCGAATCCGCCGTCGCCCGAGCGCCTCGACGCCCTGCGTGCTGCCTACCAGACACTCGGCAATCCCGCGTCGCGGCAGGCCCACGATGCCGCGCTGTCCCCACCGACCCCACTGTCGCCGGCGGTCGCGGCCGATGCAGGGGAGCGCAAGTCCCATCCCTTCGCCTTTACCGGCAGCGGCGGCGAGTATTTCCGCATCTGGATCGTCAATCTGTTTCTTTCGCTGATTACCCTCGGCATCTATTCGGCATGGGCCAAGGTGCGTCGCGAGATATTTTTTCACCGCAATCTGGTGCTCGACAATTCCGCCTTCAGCTACCACGGCAATCCGATCGCCATCCTCAAGGGCCGCGCCATTGCCGTCCTGCTGCTGATCGCGCTGACGGCGGCGCAGAATGCCGGCCCGCTGGCCTACGGCCTTGCCGTTCTGGTGCTGCTTCCCGTGGCGCCGTGGCTGATTGTGCGGGCGTTTCGCTTCCGCGCCCACAACACCAGCTACCGCGGCCTGCGCTTTTCATTTCACGGCAGCTACCGGCAGGCGCTGACGGCATTTGTCGGCTATGGATTGCTCGCGGCGATAAGCTTCGGGCTGCTGTTTCCGCTGTTCTACCGCCAGCAACGGACATTTGTGCTCAACAATCTGCGTTACGGCAGCGCGCAATTTCACTGCACGGCCAGCGGCAGGCAGTTCTACGGCATTTTCCTCAAGCCGCTCGGGCTCGCGCTGATCGGCATGTTTGCCATCGGATTCCTGGCGGCGGCAGGCGGCGCCTCGCAGTTGTTGCTGCCGCTGGCCTTCGGTGTCGGCACGATGGCCCTGATGCTGTTTCTGCTGCCGTATATTCGCGTGCGGACCACCAACCTGGTGTGGAACCATGTCACTCTGGAACGGATGGGTTTTTCCAGCACGCTGGCGGTCCTCGCCTACTTCGGTCTGCTCGCCGGCAATCTGGTGCTGCTGCTGCTCACGCTCGGGCTTTACTGGCCTTGGGCGCAAGTCCGCCTCGCGCGCTACCGGGCAAGCTGCATGAGCCTGCTGAGTGCGGAACCGCTCGACAGTTTTGTCGCCGGGGAAAGCGCCAATGCCGCCGCGATAGGCGACGAAGTATCCGAGTTGATGGACATCGACATCGCCCTGTAGATGATCGCAGCGGATTATTTCGACGGCCGCAGTTCGCGGCGCCACCCCGCCAATCTTGGCTTGCGCGATGGCGCGGTGGTGGTCGAGGGTGAATTCGGCCGCCGCAGCGCCGCGCTGGATGCCGTCGAGATCTGCACCGGCACCGACCGGACCCCGAGCACGATCCGCTTCGCCGATGGCGCCATTTGCGAAATCCGCGACAGCGCGGCCTGGGCCGCCGAGCTCGCTGGCGCCGGCTTCGGGGTCGGCGCGGTAGCCAGCGCCGAACGGCACTGGCATTGGGCCCTGGCCGCCCTGGCGGGCGCCGTGCTGATCGTCGCCGCGATCTATGCCTACGCCCTGCCCTGGATTGCCGGGCTGCTGGCGCCGGCGATTCCGCAGGCGGTGACGCAATCGATTTCGGATGCCGTGCTCAAGGGACTCGACGCCAGGCTGCTGGCGCCGAGCAAAACCAGCCCGCAACGCCAGCAGGAGATCGCCGCCAGGGTGGCGGCGCTGGGTGGTGCCGGCGACAGCCTGCCGCCGCATCGCCTGCTGTTCCGCGCCAGCCCCACGCTGGGTGCCAATGCCTTTGCCCTGCCCGGCGGCGACGTGGTGGTGCTCGACGAGCTGCTGGCCCTGGCCAGACGCGACGAAGATGTGGTCGCCGTGGTGGCGCACGAGCTGGGCCACCTGCGCCACCACCACGGCATGCGCCAGTTGCTGCAGAGCGCCGTGGTCTCCTTCGTGGTCGGCGTCTATCTCGGCGACATATCCACCGTCGTCGCCGGCCTCACCACGCTCCTGCTCGAATCCCGCTATTCACGCGAGTTCGAACTCGAAGCGGATGCCTATGCCGGCCGCCTGCTGCTGTCGACGCCGGCTTCGCTCGACCCCCTGATCGACATGCTGCTGCGGCTCGACGCAGCGCATGCCAAAAGCCGCGCCGCCGATCGCGGCGGGCTGTTCGGCGTCGGCGACCTGCTCAGCAGCCATCCCGACACCGCCGGCCGGGTCAGCGCGCTGCGGGCGATGAAACGCTAACGCCGGCTGTACTTGCAGATCGCTTGTCGGGGATCGACAATAATGCGTTGATCGACATCGGGAGTGCCGCCATGAAGCCCTATTCCGCAATCTTGTCCGCACCGGGATTCGCTGTCGGCATCTGCTGCGACCAGGACGAAATCACGGGCATCGACTACCTCGAAGCACGCGCCGAACTCGCGCCGCAGACCCCGCTGGCGCAGGAAGCCGTGCGCCAGTTGCGCGCCTGGCTGAAAGACCCGTCATTCGAATTCGGCCTGCCGCTGGCGCCCGCCGGCACGCATTTCCAGCGCCGCGTCTGGGACCAGATCACCGCGATTCCGCCGGGCCGCACCATGAGCTACGGTGAAGTCGCCGCGGCCATCCGCAGCGGCCCGCGTGCGGTGGGCAACGCCTGCGGCGCCAACCCCTATCCGATCGTGGTGCCCTGCCATCGCGTGGTCGCGGCGAACCAGGGCCTCGGCGGTTTCGCGCGGCAGCGCGGCGGCTTCCTGCTCGATATCAAGCGATGGCTGCTGGACCACGAACGACAATCCCCCCGGCCCCCTTTCCGCGAAAGGGGGTGACCGGTGTTCGCTGCGCTCCGTGAGCACGATTGCCTTGCCTTGGGGCGGCCCGGCGGCAAGGCATGAAGGACGCTGATGCCGCGCTGATCGACGAATTCGTGGACGCCTTGTGGCTCGCCGACGGGCTGTCGAAGAACACGCTGGCGGCCTACCGCACCGATCTCACGCTGTTTTCCGGCTGGCTGGCCGGCACCGGCAATTCAATAGTTGGCGCTGGCGAGACGGCGATCAACGCCTATCTCGCGCATCTGCATGCCCGCCCCGGCGGCATCAAGTCGGCCAGCCAGCGGCGGCTGATGGCCACGCTGCGCCGTTGCTACCGCTGGCTGCTGGACCAGGGCCGGCTGCGCACCGATCCGCTGCTCAACATCGACAAGCCGCGGCCGATCCAGCGCTTTCCCAAGACACTTTCCGAGAAGCAGGTGGAAGACCTGCTCGACGCGCCCGACGTGGCGACCTCGCTCGGTCTGCGCGACCGCGCCATGTTCGAGCTGCTCTATGCCACCGGCCTGCGCGTGTCCGAACTGGTCGGCGTGCGCCTGTTCGAGGTCAGCCTCAACGACAACGTGGTGCGCGTGATGGGCAAGGGCTCGAAGGAACGGC
Organism: Sulfuritalea sp.; assembly: GCF_031426875.1. NCBI lineage: Bacteria > Pseudomonadati > Pseudomonadota > Betaproteobacteria > Nitrosomonadales > Sterolibacteriaceae > Sulfuritalea > Sulfuritalea sp. The sequence goes on along the minus strand of NZ_JASJPC010000014.1, from coordinate 6,431 downwards.
TGGTGCCGCTGGGGCAGATCGCCGCCGAATGGCTGCAGCGCTACATCGCCGGCGCGCGCGGCGAACTGCTCAAACAGCATGTCTCCGACGCCGTCTTCGTCACCACGCGCGGCGGCGCCATGACGCGGCAGATGTTCTGGACCCTGGTCAAGAAATACGCCCTGAAGGTCGGCATTCCGCAGCAGCGCATCTCGCCGCATGTGCTGCGCCACGCCTTCGCCACGCATCTGCTGAACCACGGCGCCGACCTGCGCGTGGTGCAGTTGCTGCTCGGCCACGCCGACATCTCGACGACCCAGGTGTACACCCACGTCGCACGCGAGCGGCTGAAGCAATTGCATCGCGTGCATCATCCGCGCGGCTGATCTGTTTCAACCGGGACAGGCATGGCGCTGCAGCGCCTGCACCACCTCGCCCGTCGCCTTGTCCTGGACGAAGGCCGCCACCCCGAGATCGGCGCGCTTCCAGCCGGGCTCCAGCACGATTTCCTGACGCAGCGTCAGGCGCCCGTCGGCGCCCGCCGCCAGCGGTCCAAGCAGGCGCCGCACGACGTAGTCGTGGCGCAGCGTCTTGCCGGAATTCTCGCCGGCGCGGACTTCGGATTCGAGATTGTTTTCGTAAACCGCCAGCCAGGCATCGAGTCCCGGCCGTGCCATGACGATCTCGCCGCCGACGGCAAGGCCCGCCGCGCCCGTGGCGCCCAACTGCAGCGCGATGCGCGCCCCCGGACGGGCGTCGCCGACGCCGTCGAGCGGGCTGGCGCCGCTGCGCCAGTCGCGGCCGTTGCGAAGGAACTGCGGCGTGTACACCAGGCGCGAGCGCGCCAGGCCGGCCATCGTCTGCTGGCGCTCGGTGTAGCGCGGACTGGCGAAACGATCCGTCCAGCCGAGACGATCCCAGTAGTCGACATGGAAGGCCAGCGGCACCAGTCGCCCGGCGTACTCGGCGCGGTCCCTGAACTGCGACAGGCGCCGGTCGGCCGGCGGGCAACTGTCGCAGCCTTCCGAGGTGTAGAGCTCGAGCAGCACCGCGCGCTGCTCGCCGCTGTGCGCCGCGCAGGCGGCGAAGGCCGCGGGCGCAAGCAGCGCAGTGCACAGCCAGGCCAGCAGCGGCGAGAAAAGTCGTCCTCGATTCATGGTGGGCTCCCGTAAGCGCGAGACAGGCATGAGATAGCTATTGGTCGCGCGCGCCGCGGATTCCTTACGCGCGGCGGCGACTTTCGCGGGGAGCGTACAATTTGTCGCATGAGATCAGACGCCAGCTACCCGAATTCGGGCCCCGAGACCCCGGCGACCAAGTTCCTGCACAAGCACGGGGTCGCCCATTCCAACCACCTCTACGAGTACGAGGAGCATGGCGGCACCCAGGTATCGGCTCGCGAGCTGAATGTCGCCGAGCACGCCGTGGTCAAGACACTGGTCATGGAAGACGAAAATGCCAAGCCGCTGATCGTGCTGATGCACGGCGACCGCAAGGTGTCGACCAAGGAGCTGGCGCGCCAGATCGGGGTCAAGAAGATCAGCCCCTGCAAGCCCGAGGACGCCCTGCGCCATACCGGCTACATGGTCGGCGGCTGTTCGCCCTTCGGCACCAGGAAACCGCTGCCGGTGCATATGGAAAAAACCATCCTCGACCTGCCGCTGATCTACATCAACGGCGGCCGCCGCGGCTACCTGGTCGGCGTCCATCCGCACGACATCCTGCGGGTGCTGCAGCCGAAGATCGTGGAGTGCGGCCTGGCCTAGTCTTTAGGCGCGATCCGCACGGGATCGCTCGATCTGCACGCCGACGCGGCGCACGCCTTTCATGATGCCCATCTTGGCGATGCTGATCTTGACCCAGGGCGCGCCGAACTCGTTCAACAACAGGCCGATCACGTATTCGCCGAGCGTCTCCAGCAGGTTGAAGTGGCGCGTCGCCAGTTCGGCGCGGATGCGATCGATCACCGCGTCGTAGCGGATGGTCTTGTCGATATCGTCGTCCTGCGCCGCCTCGTCGGGCACGCCGAAGGTCAGGCTGATTTCCAGCGACTGCGGCGCCGCCTTCTCGCGCTCGAAAATCCCGACGTGCGCATCGACCCGCATGTCGTCGATGAAAATGAAGTCCATCACAGCTCCAGATTAGAATTCAAGCCATTCTAGGGAATCCGCAATGAACCTGCTCGTTTCTGCCGCCTTCGGCTATCTGCTCGGCTCCGTACCTTTTGCCGTGATCGTCTCGCGCGCCTTTCGCCTGGCCGATCCGCGCAGTTTCGGCTCGGGTAATCCCGGCGCCACCAATGTGCTGCGCAGCGGCAACAAGCTCGCCGCCTTGTTGACCCTGCTCGGCGACGCGGCCAAGGGCTGGCTCGCGATGTTCATCGCGGCAAGAGTTGGCGCTGACGGGGCGGCGATTGCGGCGGCAGGTCTCGCCGCCTTCCTCGGCCATGTGTTTCCCTTCACCCTCGGCTTCAAGGGCGGCAAGGGCGTGGCGACGGCGCTCGGCGTGCTGCTGGGTTTTTCCGGCGTGCTGGCCGGCATCACGGCCGGCATCTGGCTGGCGGTTGCCGCCGTCACGCGCTATTCCTCGCTGGCGGCGCTGGTGGCCGCCGCGGCCGCACCGGTTCTCACCGGGTGGCTGCTGGGCGGGATCGAGAGCACCGTGACCGTCGCGCTGATGTGCGCGGTGCTGATCTATCGTCACCGCAGCAACATCAAGAAGCTGCTCGCCGGCACCGAAGGCCGCATCGGCGGCCGCAAGTAGCGCCGGGCCGGCAACTCAGTTGCCGCCGGATTTCACCACCGCCGCCGTGCGCAGATGCGGCACGTAGGCCTTGTCCACCACGCCGATGTGCTCGACCAGCCAGGTCTTGACCAGGACCATCAGTTCATCGCTGACGTCCTGGCGGATCGAATGCTGCTTGATTTTCGCCAGGTCGACAGAGAAGGCCCGATGCGCGGCGATGTGGGCGTCCAGGTCGGGGTAGCCGTGCAGGCGCAGCAGCGCCTCTTCGACGGCGAAATGTATGTTCATGAAATTGGTCAGCTCGACGATCGCGAAATGCACGGCCGACCATTTGTCTTCCGAGGAAACCGCCAGTTCGAGACGCGCCAGGACATCGAAAAGCACCTGATGCTGCTCGTCGATTTCGTCAATTCCGGTAAGCAGGCTATCGGTCCAGCTCATTGGCGGCTCCAGGCTCGTTCGCAGCACCCGGATCATTGTAGCCGTGATTTGTGCCTGATCCGGACCATGCGTCGTCAAGATAATCGCCCGTCACTGCGCCCCTTATAATCACCGCTTGCGACAAGCCCGCGCGCAGCCATTCGATGCAGGAAACCCGCCATGGATGATCTGGACTTTTCAGCCAAACCCAGCGCCCCGGTGCGCACGCCGGCGGCCGACCCCGGGGCCAAGGGCGAGGCGGCGTCCCTCTACGACCCGAAACTGGCCCTGGCGTTTTTCCGCCTCGCCGGAACCCTGGAACAGTTTCCGGCCGGCCAGCAGATATTTGTCGAAAACGAAAAGGCCTCCGGGTTTTTCTCCAAGGGGGCCCGCATCTACCTGCTGCTCGACGGCGACGTGACCCTGACGCTGAAGGGCAAGCCGCTGGAACTGGTGCTGCCCGGCGAGATTTTCGGCGAAATGGCGGCCATCGCCGACATCCCGCGCAGCGCGACGGCAACCGCCAGGAAGAGCTGCCGGGTGTTGTCGCTCGACGAAAAGCAATTCCTCGGCTCGCTGCAGCAGATGCCCGATTTCGCGCTGATGCTGATGAGCGTGATGGCCCAGCGCCTGCGCCGCGGCCTGGCGCGACTGGCGGCGGCAAAAAAGACCGCCACCGAGGTGCTGGAACACAGGAACACGCTGGACAGGAAAATGCTGGCCGAATTGCAGCATGCGCTGGGCGACCCGACGCCCACCTCGGCCGCCGCCGGTCAGACCGTGGTCACCAAGGGCGCCGTGGGCGCCTGCATGTTCGTCGTGACCGAAGGTCGCATTGCGATTTCGGTCGACGGCACGGTGATCGAGCATGTCGGGCCGGGCGGCGCCTTCGGCGAAATGGCGCTGGTCGATCGCACCGGCCGCTCGGCCACCGCGACGGCGGAAAGCGACAGCGCCTGGCTGCTGATCGGGCGCAATGAATTCCTCGCCATGGTCAAGTCGCGGCCGGCCTTCGGCATCGCGCTGATGCGCTCAATGAGCGCGCGCGTGCTGCACATCGGGAAACTGCTCGGCGCCTGAAAGCCGCGGCAAACGTTCAGGAAATCTGGTCGAGCGGCCAGCGCGGGCGCACCGCGAAGGCGCCGCCGCGATTCGGCGCCTCGCCCTGCAGCAGACGCTGGCTGCCGGCGAAGGCGATCATCGCGCCGTTGTCGGTGCATAGCTCCAGCGCCGGATAGAACACCCGGCCGCCGATCTTCGCCATGGCTTCGTCGAGCCGCTGGCGCAGGCGCCGGTTGGCGCCGACGCCGCCGGCCACCACCAGCGCCGAAAGTTGGTGCTGGCGACACGCCGCGACGGCCTTGGCCGCCAGCACTTCGGTCACCGCTTCCTGAAATTCCGCGGCGAGATCCGCGCGGTCGGCCTCGCTCAACGCCTGCGCCCGCGCCGCGGTCAGCACCGCCGTCTTCAGCCCGGAAAAGCTGAAGGACAGATCGCCGCTGTTCAGCATCGGCCGCGGCAGCTTGTAGCGCCCGGGCTTGCCCGACTCGGCAAGCTTCGCCAGCGCCGGGCCGCCGGGATAACCCAGCCCGAGCAGCTTGGCGGTCTTGTCGAAGGCCTCGCCCGCGGCGTCGTCGAGCGATTCGCCGAGCAGCCGGTAGTCGCCGACACGCGCCACGCGCATCAGCTGCGTGTGCCCGCCGGAGACCAGCAGGGCGATGAAGGGGAAGCTCGGCGCGTCGTCGGCCAGGAGCGGCGAGAGCAGATGGCCTTCCAGGTGATGCACCGGCAGCACCGGCACAGCCAGGGCCATGGCCAGCGCCTCGGCGAAACTGGCGCCGACCAGCAGCGCGCCGGCCAGCCCCGGCCCCGCCGTGTAGGCGATCGCGTCGATGTCGCGGCGCGTGCAGGCGGCTTCGGCCAGCACGCTCTCCAGCAGCGGGATCAGGCGCCGCACGTGGTCGCGCGAGGCCAGCTCCGGTACCACGCCGCCATAAGCCTCGTGCATCGCCACCTGGGTATGCACGGCATGGCCGAGCAGGCCGCGCTCGGTGTCGTAGAGCGCGACGCCGGTTTCGTCGCAGGAGGATTCGATGCCGAGGACTTTCATCGGCGGCATTCTACCGGCAGGGCGTGCGCGTCCCGGCCGCTTCAGAACAGCGACAGCTGCGGCGTTGCGCGCGGCGGCAGTGGTGGCGGACGGAAGGCCGTGACGTCGAGCCGGACATGGAGCGTATCCAACCCCAGCCGGCGCACGGCAATCCGGAAGCGCTGGGCGATGATCTCGGCCAGCGGCCCGCTGCCGCGCTGGCGCGTGCCGAAGGTGCTGTCGTATTCGCGGCCGCCATGCAGCTGGCGCATCAGGCTATACACGTGCTCGGCGCGGCCCGGCCGGTGGCTCTCCAGCCAGGCGCGGAACAGCGGCTTCACTTCATGCGGCAGGCGCAGCAGGATGTAGCCGGCGGAAGTCGCGCCGGCCTCGCGCGCCGCCGCGAGGATGTTCTCCAGCTCGTGGTCGCTCAAGGCAGGGATCAGCGGCGCGACCATCACCGCAGTCGGAATCCTGGCCTCGGCCAGCGCCGCAATGACGGAGAGTCGGCGCTGGGGAGATGGCGCCCGCGGCTCCATCGCCCGCGCCAGGTCGCCGTCCAACGTGGTGATCGAAACCGCGGCATGCACCAGATCGCCGTGCGCCATTTCCGCCAGCAGATCGAGGTCGCGCAGGATCAGCGCCGACTTGGTGACGATGGTCAGCGGATGGCGCGTTGCCGCCAGCACTTCGAGGATGCCACGCGTCACCCGCAGGCGGCGTTCCACCGGCTGCCAAGCGTCGGTGTTGATGCCCAGCGCGACCGGCCGGCAGACGTAGCCGGGCTTGGCCAACTCGCGGCGCAGGGTTTGCGCGGCATCGGCCTTGTAGGCAAGCTTGGTCTCGAAATCCAGCCCCGGCGAGAGGCCCAGATAGGCATGCGAAGGCCGCGCGAAACAGTAGGCGCAACCATGCTCGCAGCCGCGATAAGGATTGATCGAACGGTCGTAGGGAATGTCGGGCGAGTCGTTGTAAGTGATCACCGACTTCGCCGTATCGACGATCAACTCGGTGGCCGGGGCTTCGTCTTCCTCGTTCCACCAGCCGTCCGCCGCCGCCTCGCGCTGCCAGGCGTCGAAGCGGCCATCGGGCGAGATCACCGCACCGCGGCCTTTGCGGGGAGGGCTGGCTTTCATACTGAGATTATATATGGGGTATCCACTTAGCTCCACTAAGCGGTTTTCCTTGCTTTTTTGCT
>NZ_JASJPC010000013.1:0-62774 GCF_031426875.1 Sulfuritalea sp. | reverse complement strand
CGGCCCAGCGGCTACGCCCCGAAGGAAGTCCCCTTGGGGGACGATTTCTTCACAACCTTTAAGTTTTGCAAATCGCCCCGGGAGCCGTGCTTCCGGGGGTATCACCCAGACTTGGGAACGGGATGGCAAATGAATTTTGATGGAACAGTGCCAAGCGGCACCATGAACGCGGCGGACGAAATCATCGGCCGGCCGCTCAAGCAGGGGCTGGGCGCGCAGACCGCAATTCTGTGCGCCGAGCGGGCCATGAGCTATTTCGAACTCGACGCCGAGGTCAATCGCTGCGGCAATGCGCTGCGTGCGCATGGGGTGGAGCGCGGCGACCGCGTGCTGTTCCTCATGGACGACTCGCCGGAACTGGTGGCGGCCTACCTCGGCACCATGCGCATCGGCGCCATCGCCGTCGCACTCAATGTGCGGCTGGCCGCGCGCGACCTGCTCTTCATCATCCAGCACAGCGAATGCCGGGTGATTTGTGTCGATGCGCATTTTCTCGATCTGTACCAGAGCGCGGCGGAAACGCTGGAGCAGCCGCCGCTCGTGGTGGTGGTCGGCGGTGCGGCTCCGGCACCCTGCCTGGGCTATGCCGCCATCGTCGCCGGCCAGTCGGCCCGCCTGGAATCGGCGCCCATGAGCCCCGAGGATGTCGGCTTCTGGCTCTACTCCTCGGGCACCACGGGCAAGCCCAAGGCGGTCATGCATCCGCAGCGCAGCGTGCTGGTCGCCGACTGCCTGGCACGAGAATGCCTCGGCGTCGGGCCGGGCGACCGCGTGTTCACCACCTCGAAAATATTCTTCGGCTTCGCCCTCGGCCATTCGCTGATGGGCGGCCTGCAGAACGGCGCAACCGTGATCCTGTCGCCGGCCTGGCCGGAGCCCAAGCTGATCATCGACACCGTCGAGCGCCACCGGCCGACGGTGCTGTTCAGCACCCCGGTCATGTACCGCAACCTGCTGCGCGAAGGCGCGCCGGCCAATCCGGCCTTTCGCGCCATTCGCCATTTCGTCGCCGCCGGCGAGAAGCTGCCGGAGACGCTCTATGACGACTGGCTGGAACTGTGCGGCCAGCCGATCCTCGACGGCGTCGGCGCCTCGGAAACGGTTTCCCTGTTCCTGCTCAACCAGCCCGGCGATTCGCGCGCCGGTTCTTCGGGCAAGCCTGTCTCCTGGGCCGAGATTCGCCTCGTCGGCGAGGACGGCGAAGACATCGCCACACCCGGCCAGCCCGGCCAGATCGCCATTCGCGCCGCCTGCCAGTTCGTCGGCTACTGGAAGCAACCCGATCTCACGGCGCGCGCCTTGCGCGACGGCTGGTATTTCCCCGGCGACATGTTCGAGTTCGATGCCGAAGGGCGCTGGTGCCACCTCGGGCGTTCCGACGACATGCTCAAGGTCTCCGGCCAGTGGGTCAGCCCGGCCGAGATCGAGGCCTGCGCGCTGACCGTGCCCGACGTGCAGGACGCCTCGGTGGTGGGCTTTCCCAATGAAGACGGGCTGACGCGCATCGCCCTCTTCGTCGTGCCGCGCAATCCCGAAACCGATCAGGCGGCCATCACCGAAGCGCTGCTGCAGACCTTCAAGTCCACGCTGTCGATCTACAAGTGCCCGCGCACCGTCCGCTTCGTCGACGAACTGCCGCGCACGGCGACGGGCAAGACGCAGCGTTTTCGCTTGCGCGAAATGCTCAAGCAGACGTCATGAGTGAAATAAAGTCGGCGCTGGCGGGACGCCACGCCGTGGTCACCGGCGGCGGCCGCGGCATCGGCGCCGCCATTGCGCGGGCGCTGGCCGGGCAGGGCGCGCGGATCACGCTGATGGGCCGCAGCGCGGCGACGCTGGAGCAGGAAGCCGGGCTGCTGCGCGAACTGACCGAGGTGCATTGCGTGACGGTAGACGTCGCCGATGCGGAATCCGTCAGCGCCGCCTTCGCCAGTGCCGTGGCGGCCCTGGGGCCGGTCGCGATCCTGATCAACAACGCCGGGCAGGCGGCCAGCGCGCCCTTCATGCGCACCGATCCGGCGCTGTGGAACCAGATGCTGGCGGTCAACCTGACCGGCACCTATCTCGGCATCCGCGCCGCGCTGCCGGGCATGCTCGAACAGGGCTGGGGCCGCATCGTCAACATCGCCAGCACGGCCTCGCTCAAGGGCTATGCCTACGTCACCGCCTACTGCGCGGCCAAGCATGCGGTGCTGGGCCTGACGCGGGCGCTGGCGCTGGAACTGGCGAAAAAGCCGGTCACCGTCAATGCCGTCTGCCCCGGCTATACCGAAACCGACATCGTGCGCGATACCCTGGCCAACATCCAGGCCAAGACCGGCCGCAGCGCCGCCGAGGCCACGGCCGAACTGGTCAAGCACAATCCGCAGGGCCGCCTGGTGCAGCCCGAAGAAGTCGCCAGTGCCGTGCTCTGGCTGTGCCAGCCGGAATCGGCCGCCGTCACCGGGCAGGCGATTTCGGTCTCCGGCGGCGAAACCATGTAAGTGCCAACAAGGAAAAACCATGAGCGACAAGAGCTATCTCGACTGGCCATTTTTCGATGACCGCCACCGCCAGCTGCAGGCCGACCTGGAGCGCTGGGCCAGCGCCAACATCAGCGACGATCACCACGGCGACACCGACGCCGCCTGCCGCGACTTCGTCAAGCGGCTCGGCGCCGCCGGCTGGTTGCGCTATGCGGTGGGCGGCAGCGCCCACGGCGGCCAGTACGACGTCATCGACACGCGCGCCATCTGCCTGCTGCGCGAAACCCTGGCGCGGCACTCGGGCCTGGCCGACTTCGCCTTTGCCATGCAGGGCCTGGGCTCGGGCGCGATCACGCTGCACGGCACGGCCGCGCAAAAGCAACGCTACCTGACCCGGGTCGCCGCCGGCGAGGCGATTGCCGCCTTCGCCCTGTCGGAGCCAGGTTCCGGTTCGGACGTCGCGGCAATGAGTTGCGCGGCGCGCGCCGAGGGTGACGAGTACGTGCTCGACGGCGAGAAGACCTGGATTTCCAACGGCGGCATCGCCGATTTCTATGTCCTCTTCGCCCGCAGCGGCGAGGCGCCGGGTTCCCGCGGCCTGTCGGCCTTCATCGTCGATGCCGCGACGCCGGGGCTGGAGATTGCCGAGCGCATCAACGTCATCGCCCCGCATCCACTGGCGCGGCTGCGTTTCACCAATTGCCGGATTCCGAAGAGCGCCATGCTCGGCGCGCCCGGCCAGGGCTTCAAGGTGGCGATGCAGACCCTGGACATTTTCCGCACCTCGGTGGCGGCCGCCGCCCTGGGCTTCGCCCGCCATGCGCTGGACGAGGCACTGCGCCGCGCCACGACGCGGCCGATGTTCAACCAGATGCTGGCCGACTTCCAGATCACCCAGACCAAGCTGGCGCAAATGGCCACCGGCGTCGATGTCTCGGCGCTGCTGACCTACCGTGCGGCCTGGCTGCGCGACCAGGGCCAGAACGTCACGCGCGAAGCGGCGATGGCGAAAATGACGGCGACCGAAACGGCGCAGCAGGTGATCGACGCCGCGCTGCAGATCTGGGGCGGCCTCGGCGTCGTCAGCGAGCATCCGGTGGAAAGGCTCTACCGCGAAATCCGCGCCCTGCGCATCTACGAAGGCGCAACCGAAGTCCAGCAACTCATCATCGCGCGCCAGACCCTGTCGGCTTACGAACAGGATCTGCGCACCTAGCACGCAGACATGTCGAAACCGATGGATGTAGGAGCGAGCTTGCTCGCGATAACGGCTTATCGCGAGCAAGCTCGCTCCTACAGGCAATGCGTCATTTCCTTATTGACTGACTACCAGCGCATTGCGGCCAGCCTCCGGCTGCGGCAATAGTTGACGCTGGCGAGACGGTGGCGAGACGGTGGCGGCGCCCTGACCGCCGCTTTTGCCGCAGTGCAGCTAATGCGCCGCGTCATGACATGTCCGGTGAAGCGGCCTATAAGGAAGACGCATCGCGGCCGCGATGGCGCAACCGGGAGAGCGAACATGACTTGGACCGAATTGCATCACAAGGCGCAGGAACTTGGCTTCGAACTGGCATGCCGTACGCGCACCGCCGAAAGCGGCGGCTACCTTCCGGAATTGTCGTCGCCGCCGGCCAACGACCGTGGGTGGCTTTGCGTCGGCAGCTATGGCCAGGAGGCGGGCCTGTGGGCGCAAGGCTTGACGCCGCAGGCACGTGCGCTGCCGGTGCACCGCGTCGCGGCGATCATATCGGGCTGCAGCGAACACGTCGGAACCCTGGGCGATTACGACGACGAGTTCCAGGCCGCGATGGCGCCGCTGCTGGCCGCGGCGAGCCATCCGGAACACGGCCTGGCGCCGGCCTGAAGCGGAGCGGCGCGACGCCGGTCGCCGTGCCGCCAACGCCAACTTTTATCACCCTACAAAAAGCATTTGATCCGCAGATTTCGCAGATTAGCGCAGATGGATCAGGGCGCTGCCTGGCCAAGCCATATCACTTGGCGGGTGAGCCGTGGGTGCAGGCCACCCCGTTGTTCTCTCTGCGTAATCTGCGTCATCTGCGGATTGAACTGAGGTATTTATCACCTGACGAAGCGGGTTCCCGGCGGGAATTCGAGGTCGAAGCTTTCCTGCAGCACGCGCAGCAATTCCTCGTCGTCGGCCAGCGTGCGGCTTTCGAGTTTGACACCGGCGCCGCGATCCTCGACCAGCTTGCGGTTGCGCAGGATCATGCGCTTCTGCGGGCCCGGTAGCTGCACCGTCAGCGTCTGCACGAAGCGCGAGTTGGGGTGGGTCGACAGGTAGTGGTTGACGACTTCATAGTCGACGATCTGCTGCGGCTCCAGGGTGAAGGCATAGAGGTCGTGCCAGGCCTTGTCGCGGCTCGATTGCAGGACCCAGGTCGGGCCGGCTTCCTCGATCACGCGGTAGCTCCAGGCGTAATGCCGCACCTCGGCGCCGACGACGAAGGGCACCGGCAGCAGCAGGCCTTCGCCGCCGAAGCCGACGTCGGCCAGCCAGCGCTCGCCCTCGGCCTCGACCAGCAGCAGCATGTGGGTACGCGGCAGCACGGCCGTGGTGCCGTAACGCACGCGCGCCGCGAGTTGCGTGACGCCGAAGCCGAAGGCGCGCAGCACCGCCGCGAACAGCAGGTTGTGCTCGAAGCAATAGCCGCCGCGGCGGCGGCCGACCAGCTTGTCCTGGATGCCGGGCAGGTCGAGCGCGATCGGCAGGCCGCGCAGGATGTCGAGGTTCTCGAAGGGAATCCGCGTCGCGTGCGCCAGGTGCAGGGCGGCCAGCGCGGCGTGCGTCGGCGCGATGTCTCCGGCATAGTCGGTGCGCTGCAGATAGGCCGTCAGGTCGAGTTCAGGGATGTCGGTCAATCGCGTGTTCCTGGAAAAAGCGCGCCCGCCGGCCCGCGCCAACGGCCTGTGTCCACATGGCTCGCAGGGTCATCGCATAACTTTTTTTGAATAGCTGCTAGAGCCATTATTGCATGGAGCAATCGGCGCATCCGGCGTAAGGTTGGCCCTCGAATTTTCCTACGAGGACGGCGATGGAGGTTTCCTTCGGCAAGGAGGTGCGCCAGTTGCGCCTGGGCGGCGGCGAGACTTTGCACGGCGAAGGAATCCTGGCCATCACCAAGGCGCTGCTGCAGTCGGGCGTGGCCTATGTCGGCGGCTACCAGGGCGCGCCGGTGTCGCATCTGCTCGACGTCATGGTGCAGGCCGCGGACTACATGGCCGAGCTCGGCGTGCATGTCGAGGCCTGTTCCAATGAAGCCTCCGCCGCCGCCATGCTCGGCGCCTCGATCCACTATCCGCTGCGTGGCGCCGTGACCTGGAAGTCGGTGGTCGGCACCAATGTCGCCGCCGATGCGCTGTCCAACCTGGCTTCGCCCGGCGTCATGGGCGGCGCGCTGATCATCGTCGGCGAGGATTACGGCGAGGGCGCCAGCGTGATCCAGGAACGCAGCCATGCCTTCGCCATGAAGTCGTCCCTGCTGCTGCTCGACCCGCGACCGCAACTGCCGAACATGGTGCGCATGGTCGAACAGGGCTTCGCGCTTTCGGAGGCCTGCAACACGCCAGCCATCCTGCAGTTGCGGGTGCGCGCCTGCCATGTGCGCGGCAGCTTCGAATGCCGCGACAACGTGCCGCCCGCGGTCTCGCGCAAGGCGCTGCTGGCCGAGCCGGCGCGCTTCGATTACGAAAAGCTGGCGCATCCGCCGGCCACCTTCCGCCAGGAAAAGTTGAAGACCGAGCAGCGCCTGCCGGCGGCGCGGCGCTACATCGTCGAGCAGGGGCTGAACGAAATCTTCGCCGGCCGCCGCTCAGTTGCGTCGGATGATGTAGGCATCATCGTCCAGGGCGGCCTGCACAACACCCTGGTGCGCGCGCTGCAGCAGTTCGATCTGGCCGACGCCTTCGGCGCTGCCGAGTTCCCGATCCTCGCGCTCAACGTCACGTATCCGCTGGTGCCCGAGCAGATCGCCGATTTCTGCCGCGGCAAGCGCGCCGTGCTGGTGGTCGAGGAAGGCCAGCCCGAGTACATCGAACAGGAGATCGCCACGACCCTGCGCCGCCAGGACCTGGGCACTGCGATCCACGGCAAGGACCTGCTGCAGATGGCCGGCGAATACACGGTCGAAGTCGTCGCCGCGGGCCTCGTGAAATTCCTCGCGCGTCACGCCGCCGATCTGCCGCTGGCCGCCGCGCAGGACTGGCTGACGGCGAACGCCGCGCGCCGCCAGGCGGTGGCCGCGCAGCTCGCCGCGCCGCTGCCGCCGCGGCCGCCGCAGTTTTGCACCGGCTGCCCGGAGCGGCCGGTGTTTTCCGCCTTGAAGCTGGCGCAGGCCAACGTCGGCCCGGTGCATGTCGCGGCCGACATCGGCTGCCATTCCTTCGCCACCTTCGAGCCCTTCGGCTTCGGCCATACCATCCTCGGCTACGGCATGAGCCTGGCCAGCCGCGCCGGCGTCTCACCGATGCTCGGGCGGCGTGCGCTGGCGGTGATGGGCGACGGCGGCTTCTGGCACAACGGCCTGCTCACCGGCGTCGAGTCGGCGCTGTTCAACAAGACGGATGCCGTGCTGCTGATCATGAAGAACGGCTACACGGCCGCCACCGGCACCCAGGAAATCATTTCCACGCCCGACGAGGAGCAGAAGGCGGGCGCGCCCGACAAGCGCCTGAGCCTGGTCGACCGCAACCAGACCATCGAGCGCACGCTGACGGGCCTTGGCGTGACGTGGCTGCGCACGGTGCCCAGCTACGAGGTGGACGCGATGCGCCGCACCCTGGAGGAGGCCTTCACCACCGATGCCGGCGGGCTCAAGGTGATCGTCGCCGAAGGCGAGTGCCAGCTCGAACGCCAGCGCCGCGTCAAGCCCTGGCTGGCCTCGCTGCTCAAGGCCGGCCAGCGCGTGGTGCGCGTCAAATACGGCGTCGACGACGACGTCTGCTCGGGCGACCATTCCTGCATCCGCCTGTCGGGCTGCCCGACGCTGACGCTGAAGGACAGCGATGACCCATTGAAGGTCGACCCGGTCGCGACGGTCATCGAGGGTTGTGTCGGCTGCGGCCTGTGCGGCGAAAACGCGCATGCCGCGACCCTGTGTCCATCGTTCTACCGCGTCGAGGTGGTGCAGAACCCGGGCTTCGGCGAACGCCTGCTCGCGGCCGTGCGCCGCGGCGTGATCGACTGGATGCAACCGGCATGAATCGGCGACAGCCGATCACGATCCTGATCGCCGCGCTCGGCGGCGAAGGCGGCGGCGTGCTGGCCGAATGGCTGGTCGAAATCGCCACGCGCGCCGGCCACCCGGCGCAGGCCACCTCTATTCCCGGCGTGGCGCAGCGCACGGGGGCCACCACCTATTACGTCGAAATCCATCCGCAGACCCGTGTCGAACTCGGCGGCCGCACACCCGTGCTGAGCCTGGCGCCGGTGCCGGGCTGCGTGGACCTGATGGTCGCCTCCGAGCTGCTCGAAGCGGTGCGCGCGATCCAGAACGGCTTCGTCTCGCCCGAGCGCACCGCGTTGCTGGCATCTTCACAGCGCACCCTGACCACCTTCGAGAAGCTGGCGCCGGGCGACGGCCGCTTCGACAGCGAGCGCCTGCTGCAGGTCGCCGCCGCCAACAGCCGGCAACTGGCGACTTTTGATGTGGCCGCCGCCGCGCGCGAGGCCGGCACGGTGCCCAGCGCCGTGCTCTGCGGCGCCATTGCCGGCAGCGGCGTACTGCCCTTCGCCCGCGCCGCCTTCGAGGATGTAATCCGTACCTCGGGGCGTGGCGTCGAGGCCAGCCTGCGCGGTTTCGCGCTGGGTTTCGAACGCTGCACGGCGGCAGTCTCTGTAGGGCCGACTTCAGTAGGCCAGGGGGTGGATGGCGTTGTAGAGGTGGATGGCGGACTGAAGTCCGCCCTACAGCACCCCGACCTCATCGCCCAGGGCCATGCGCGCGTCGTCGAATTTCAGGACGCGGCCTACGGCGAGCTGTATCGCCAACGCGTCGAGCGCCTGCGCGCCGCCGAGCAGTTGGCCGATCCGCAGGGACGGCACGGCGCCGAACTGGCGCGCGAAGGCGCCCGCTTCCTGGCGCTGTGGATGGCCTTCGACGATGTCATCCGCGTCGCCGACCTGAAGAGCCGTGCCAGCCGCTTCGCCCGCGTGCGCGCCGAGGCCGGCGCCGCGGCGGGCGATCTGCTGCGCATCGCCGATCACTTCAAGCCTGGCGTGACGGAACTGGCCGGGCTGCTGCCGCCGTCAACAGGACGGCGCCTGCTGGCCTGGGAAAGCCGGCGCCGGCGGGCGGGCAAGGCGCCGCTGGGCATCGCCTTGAAACTGCGCGCCGACAGCATTTCCGGTTTTCTCGCGCTGCGCCTGCTGGCCGGCCTGCGCCCGCTGCGCCGCCGCGGCCAGCGCTACGCCGAGGAGCAGGCGCTGATCGAGCGCTGGCTGGCCGCGGTGGAACAAGCCGCGGCGCGCGACTGGCAGGCCGGCTTCGAACTGGCGCTCTGCGCGCGGCTGGTCAAGGGTTACGGCGCGACCAACGAACGCGCCAAGGACAACCTGCGCCACATCGTCGAGCACCTGGCGCACAAGGATGCCGCCGACATCGGCCGGGCGCGCACCGCGGCGCTGGCCGACGAAGCCGGCAGCGGCCTCGACCAGGTGCTGCTGCAGACCGGCGCGCCGCAGCGCGCCGTCAAGCCGGTGCCGGTGCGCTGGTTCAAACGCCAGGCAAGCAGGCCGTGAACGACAATACGGCGAAACCGGGGCGTAAGCATATGCAGCGCCTGCGCATCGCGTTTTCGGATTGCGATCCGGCGCAGATCGTGTTCTTCGCCAACTATTTCAGGTGGTTCGATATTGCCAGCCGCGAGTTCTTCACCGCCTGCGGCGTGCCGAGCTGGCGCGAGATGGAACGCGAACGCGGCATCATCGGCACGCCGCTGCTCGACGCGCAGGCGAAGTTCCTCAATTCCGCCACCTATGGCGAGGACATCGAGATCGAGACGTTCGTCGAGAGCTGGAACACTCGCAGCTTCGTCATGCGCCATGTCGCGCGGCGCGGCGACACGGTGCTGGCCGAGGGACGCGAGGTGCGCATCTTCGCCATCCGCGATCCCGACGATGCGCTGCGCATCAAGCCGATCCCGATTCCCGAGGACATCAAGACGCTCTGCTGCTGACATCCGCCCGATTCCCGGGCAGGAATCAAGGCAGCCGGTTGCTCCCCGGATTCCGCCGAGATTGAAATCCCGCGCAATGAGGCCGAAGATGAGGCCTGGCGGGAGGATCGAATAATGCGAATCGGATTTTTCGGGGCGGCCGGCGAGGTGACCGGCTCATGCACGCTGGTCGAAACCGGCGAGTGCCGGTTCCTGGTCGATTGCGGCATGTTTCAGGGAGGACGCGAGGCGCGGACGAAAAACCTCAATGCGCTGAAATTCGGCTTCGACGTTCGCGCCATCGATTTCGTATTGCTGACGCATGCCCATATCGACCATTCCGGCCTCTTGCCCCTGCTGTCGGTGCTCGGCTATCGCGGCCCGGTCTATGCCACGCCGGCGACGATCGACCTGCTCCAGGTGCTGCTGCGCGACAGCGCGCACATCCAGGAGAAGGAGTCCGAGTGGCAACTGCGCCATCGGCGGCGCCGTGGCCAGAGCGGCAGCATGCAGCCACCGCTCTACACCGTGGCGCAAGCCGAGGCGGCGCTCAAGCTGCTGCGTCCGGCGCCCTACCGCGAGCCGGTTCGCCCGGCCGAGAAGATATCGGTCAGCTTCCACGACGCCGGCCATATTCTCGGTTCCGCCTGGCTCGACGTGACGCTCGCCGATGCCGGCAAGCCGCGCCGGCTGGTGTTTTCCGGCGACCTCGGGATGCGCGACCGGCCGGTGCTGCACGATCCCGAAAAGGTCGCCGACGGAGCCGATGTGCTGCTGATCGAATCGACCTACGGCGACCGCCTGCACCGTCCCTTCAGCGAAACCGAGGACGAACTGGTGGCGGCCTTCGAGCGCACGCGCCATACCCGGGGCAACCTGATCATCCCCGCCTTCGCCGTCGGCCGCACCCAGGAGATCATCTACATCTTGGCCGACCTGGTGCGTCGCGAGCGTCTTGCGCCGCTCAAGATCTACATCGATTCACCGATGGCCACGGCCGCCACGCACATCACGCTGCAGCATCCGGCCCTGGTCGACAGCCATACCCACGAACTGATCGACTGGATGCAGCAGCATCCGGGGAAAATCAAACTGGAGTTTGTCGCCGATGTCGACCAGTCGCGCGCGCTGAACGAGGTTCGCAGCGGCGCGGTGATCATCTCGGCCAGCGGCATGTGCGATGCCGGCCGCATCAAGTACCACCTGCGCGAAAACCTGCCGCGCAGCGAATGCAGCATCCTGATCACCGGCTTCCAGGCGGCGGGAACGCTCGGCCGCAGGCTGGTCGACGGCGCCCGCCTGGTCCGTATCTTCGGCAAGGCCATCCCGGTCAGGGCCCGAATCCATACGGTGGGCGGCCTGTCGGCCCATGCCGATCGAACCGGATTGCTCGACTGGCTGCGCGGTTTCCGCACGCCGCCGAAGCATGCCTACGTCGTGCACGGCGAGGCCGCCGCCTCCGCGGTGTTCGCCCAGGCCATCCAGGATGAGCTGGGCTGGCCCAGGCCGCACCTGCCCCAGCTCGGCGAGCGGATCGACCTGTAGGAAATGCGCGCGACGCGGTGAGCAGGTCAGATATCCGTGATGGCACCGACGAAATGCTGCGCAGCACCAAGGCCGCCTATATAGTGTTTTGGAAAAAAGTGGTTGACAGCCATCAAGCATTCTTGCTAATTTGCTGCCAAGAACTGACGGATCGCCGTCTGAAACAAATACATCCTCGTTTGCCGCCAATGATGCCGGCAGTATGAGGTGGCTAAGAAAGCCCAAAGCAGCGCTTGCGCTGCTTTGGGCTTTTTTTGTTTCGTCAGTCCCAAGGTTTGGGCTTTGACGTCGCATAAATCTGAGGCGTGACAGCCCAAAGAAATCCGCTCGATGTGAGGGGAATGCCCGGGGCAGGGAGTAGTTGGTCGTTCTGTATTTGATTTGTTTATGTGGTGGCGGGCCAAAAACGAGTATTTCCACAACCTAGCAAGGAGAAATCAATGAGCAAAATCAGTCGGCGTCGCTTCATGCAGATTAGCGGTAGTTTGGTGGCTGCAGGTGCAATCCCTGGCGCCGGTCTTTTGACCAAAAGCAGTTTTGCTGCCGAACCGATCAAGCTCGGTTTGCTGCATTCACTTACAGGCACCATCGCCATTGCCGAGGCAGCACTGGTCGAAGCCGAGAAAATGGCAATTGACGAAATCAATGCCGCCGGGGGCGTCCTTGGACGGATGATTGACCCCGTCGTGGCAGACGGCGCCAGCGATTGGCCGACATTCGCCGAGAAAACCAAACAGCTCTTGCAACGCGACAAGGTGGCGGCCATCGTGGGCTGTTACACCTCGGCTTCCCGCAAGGCCGTTCTGCCGGTCCTCAAGCAGTCCAAGGGGCTGCTCTACTACCCAACCTACTACGAGGGCCAGGAAGAGGACAAGCAGGTCATCTACACTTCGCAAGAGGCGACCCAATCGGTAATTTCCGCAATCGAGTGGATGGCCAAGCAGCAGGGCAAGACATTCTTCCTGGTCGGTTCCGACTACATCTACCCGCGCACCTGCAACAAGATTGCCAAGCCCACCGTTGCACGGCTCGGCGGCAAGGTGGTCGGCGAAGAGTATGCGCCCCTCGGGCACACGGAGTTCTCCTCCATCATCAACAAGATCAAGGCGGCCAAGCCGGACTGGATCTACAGCACCGTAGTCGGCGGCAGCAATGTGGCGTTCTACAAGCAGTTGAAAGCCGCCGGCCTCGATGGCGGCAAACAGAAACTGCTGTCCACGGTCGTCTCGGAAAACGAGATCGACGGCATCGGCAAGGAAAATGCCGTCGGCTATTACGCCTGCATGGGGTACTTCCAGAGCATCAAGAGCCCGGAAAACGAAAAATTCGTCAAGGCCATCAAGGCCAAGTATGGCCAGGATCGCGTCGTCGGCGATCCAATGGAATGCGCCTACAACTCGGTTTACTTGTGGAAGATGGCAGTCGAGAAGGCGAAGTCGTTCGACGTGGACAAGGTTGTGGCTGCTTCCAGCGGGATTCAATTCAATGCGCCGGAAGGCAAGGTCGCGATTCACAAGACCAATCACCATGTCTCGAAGAAGATTCGCATCGGCCGCGCCCGAACCGATGGGCAGTTCGATATCGTGTTTGAGTCGGGTGTGATCGAGCCGAACCCATTCCCCAAGCTCTGAGCGCGGAGCATGCACAGTCCTTCGCTTCGGGGCGGTTACTCGCCCCGAGGCGGGGGTTGTCATGCCCACGACATCGATCAAGGAAGCTATCGTGACCTTCGGCATTCTCGTGATGCAACTGTTCAACGGACTGAGTCTGTTCACCATCCTATTGCTGATGGCGCTGGGGCTGGCGATCGTCTTCGGTCTGATGGGCGTCATCAACATGGCCCACGGCGAGATCATGGCCATGGGCGCCTACACAACCTATCTCACTGCAAGCTTCTTCGAGCGTCATTTGCCGGGGCTGATGGACGTGTACCTGTTTGTCGCCATCCTGCTCGCCTTCTGCGTCACGTTCGCCTTTGGCTATCTGCTCGAACGCGGCTTCATTCGCTGGTTCTATCATCGGCCGCTGGACACGCTCCTGGCAACCTGGGGCCTCAGCCTGATCCTGCAGCAGACCTACCGATCGGTGTTTGGCGCACAGGAAGTAAGCGTTCCATTGACGGCCTGGCTTTCCGGCGCATGGGAGCCCACCGAATCGATTCAACTGCCTCTCAACCGCATATTCATCGTCGCCCTGACGATTCTGGTGACGCTGGGCGTCTGGTACATCCTGCACAAGACGCGCTGGGGACTTCGCGCGCGCGCCGTGACGCAAAACCGCGCCATGAGCTCTGCCGTGGGGATCGATACCAACCGCGTTGACGCCCTTATTTTCGCTCTGGGCTCCGGACTCGCGGGAATCGCCGGCAGCGTATTCACCATGGTTGGATCCACCAACCCTGGCACGGGTCAACTCTACATAGTCGACTCCTTCATCGTCGTCGTTTTCGGCGGCGTCGCCAGTCTGCTCGGAACGGCGGCATCCAGCTTCCTCATCGCCCAGATGCAAACCACTCTGGAATATTTGATGAGCGGTTCGATGGCCAAAGTGGCGATTCTCCTGCTGGTGATCACCGTTTTGTACTTTCGTCCGAACGGCTTGTTCGCTTCGAAAGTGAGGACCTGATCTCATGAACCTCTCGGCCAAACAGGGCGAGAAATTCGCTCACGCGGGCTTGGCATTGCTGCTGCTCGGACTACTGCCGCTGGCGCTCGGACCCTACTGGCTCAACCTTGTCGGCAAGTATCTGGCCTTTTCCTTCGTCGCCGTCGGAATCGTGCTGGCCTGGGGCTACTGCGGTATTCTGAGCCTCGGGCAGGGCGTCTTCTTCGGCTTCGGCGGCTATGCCATGGCCATGTTCCTCAAGCTGGAGGCATCGGCGCCCGAGCTGCCTGATTTCATGGTCTGGAGCAGCGTCGAGCAACTGCCGTTTTGGTGGGAGCCCTACTCCAGCTTCGGCGTGACCCTCGCGTCGATCTTCCTCGTTCCAATTCCGGTGGCCTTCATATTCGCGTACGCGATATTCCGCAAACGCGTCAGCGGCGTGTACTTCGCGATCGTGACGATTGCCTTGTCCATGACCCTGGTGGTCCTCAACATCGGCCAGCAAGGCGAGACCGGCGGCGCCAACGGCATTACCGACTTCAGCACATTGCTCGGCTTCGACATCATCGATGACGCCGGCAAGAAGGCGATTTATTGGGTCGAAGTCGCGCTTCTCCTGACGGCAACCACCCTGGCGGCACTGCTGCTGCACAGCCGATTCGGCAAACTGCTTATTGCCGTTCGCGATCGCGAGGATCGGGTCCGGTTCTCCGGCTTCGACACCGCCATGATCAAGGCCTTCATATTCACGGTTTCGGCAGTACTCTCATCCGTTGGTGGCGCCATGTTTGCGCTGCAAGCCGGGCTCGTCACGCCGAGCCTGATCGGTGCTGTGACTTCAGTCGAGCTGGTGATCTATGCCGCCGTCGGCGGGCGCTTGTCAGTGGTCGGTGCCGTTGTCGGAGCCCTGTTGGTCGGCTTCACGAAGTCCTATCTGTCGGAACACTATCCCGAGACCTGGCTGTTCTTCCTGGGCGGCATGTTCATCTTCGTCGTCTGGGTGTTGCCGAACGGTCTCGCCGATCTGTTCCGGAAGATCTTGCGAGTGAAAACCTGAAGGATCGCCCGCCATGGACAACGCTCTCGTCACTACGCATTTTGCGGTCGCTTCCCAGCGACCCGAATCGATCGCCGCCAGCCAACCCGTCAATGCCAAATCGACTCTCATGAATGGAAAAATCCTGTCCATAGAAGCACTGACTGTCTCGTTCGACGGCTTCAAGGCGGTCGACGGACTGGACATGTCGATTGATGAAAACGAACTGCGGGTCGTCATCGGCCCCAATGGTGCCGGCAAGACCACCTTGCTGGATATGATTTGCGGCAAAACCAAACCGACCAGCGGCAGCATTCGCTTCCGTGGCACCGAACTCAGCAAGCTGTCCGATTATCAAATCGTGCGCCTGGGTGTCGGTCGCAAGTTCCAGACGCCATCGATCTACGAAGATCTGACCGTAGCCGAGAACCTGGAGATATCCATTCCCCAGGTACATGGTGTGTGGGCATCGATCTTCTTTCGTCGCACCAAGGAAGTCCGCGAGCGCATCGCTTACGTCGCCGAGGAAATCATGCTCAAGGATCACCTGCGGATGAAGTCCGGAAAACTTTCGCATGGCCAGAAGCAGTGGCTGGAGATCGGCATGCTGCTGATGCAGGACTCCGACCTGATGCTGCTCGATGAGCCGGTAGCCGGGATGAGTCCGCGCGAACGGGAGGAGACGGCCGAACTGCTGAAGCGGATCGCCAACGGCAAGTCTCTGGTGGTGATCGAACACGACATGGACTTCGTACGCTCGATAGCGAAAAAGGTCACCGTCCTCCACCAAGGACGACTGCTCTCCGAGGGAAGCGTGGAAGAGGTTCAAAACGATCCGCGCGTCATAGAAGTCTACTTGGGACATTGAGGCCGACCATGTTCAAAGTGCATAACCTGAATGTCGCCTACGGCGAAAGCCAAGTGATCCACGACGTGTCCTTCCTGGTACAACCGGGCGCCGCAATGGCAATCGTCGGTCGCAACGGCATGGGCAAGAGCACGCTGCTCAAATCCCTGATCGGCATGGTGCCCGCGCGACACGGTTCTTCGATCAACCTCGAGGGTAGGGAGTTGATGGGAACCGCAAGCCACAAACGCGTGCAGGCGGGGCTGGCCTTCGTCCCCCAGGGGCGACTCATCTTCCCTCAGCTGACTGTCGAGGAGAACCTCCTCACCGGACTGGAAACCCGGCGCTACAAGGAGATTCCGTCCTTCCTTTACGAGTTTTTCCCCGTTCTCAAGGATATGCGCAATCGCAAGGGCGGCAACCTCTCCGGCGGCCAACAGCAGCAACTGGCGATTGCCCGGGCACTGGCATCGAAGCCACGCCTGCTGATCCTCGACGAACCCACCGAAGGCATACAGCCTTCGATCATCAAAGAGATTGCGCGCTCGCTCAATGCACTGCGCGCAGAGCTGAACATCGCGATTTTGGTGTCCGAGCAAGTCCTTTCCTTCGCTCTGGAGGTAGCGGACCGTCTGCTGGTCATTGATCGTGGTCGTATCGTCCGCGAAGCCGACAAGGCCAACCTCAACCTCGAAGAGGTGCGGTCCTACCTTACCGTCTGACTGGGCTTTTTTTACAAACACCAAAGGAGAGCATGATGAGACATGGCGATATTTCAAGCAGCAACGATTGCGTCGGCGTCGCGGTCGTCAACTACAAGATGCCGCGCCTTCATACCAAGGCAGAAGTGCTGGAAAACGCCCGCAAGATCGGCGACATGGTGGTCGGGATGAAGCAGGGCCTGCCGGGAATGGACCTCGTGGTTTTCCCGGAATACTCGACCCACGGCATCATGTACGACTCAAAGGAAATGTACGAAACCGCCGCCACCGTTCCCGGCGACGAAACGGAAATCTTCGCCGCCGCGTGCCGCAAGGCCAACGTCTGGGGGGTGTTCTCCCTCACCGGAGAGCGCCACGAGGAGCACCCCAAGAAGGCCCCCTACAACACCCTGATCCTGATGAACAACAAGGGCGAGATCGTGCAGAAATACCGCAAGATCATGCCGTGGGTGCCGATTGAAGGCTGGTATCCGGGCGACTGCACCTACGTATCGGACGGCCCCAAGGGGCTCAAGGTCAGCCTGATCATTTGCGACGATGGCAACTACCCGGAGATCTGGCGCGACTGCGCCATGCGCGGCGCCGAACTGGTCGTCCGCTGCCAGGGCTACATGTACCCGGCCAAGGAACAGCAGGTCATGGTCGCCAAGACCATGGCCTGGATGAACAACATCTATGTCGCGGTGGCCAACGCTACCGGCTTCGACGGTGTCTATTCCTACTTTGGCCACTCCGCCATCGTCGGTTTCGACGGCCGTACCCTGGGCGAATGCGGCGAGGAAGACATGGGTATCCAATACGCGGAACTGTCGATGTCGCTGATCCGCGATGCCCGCCGCAACTCCCAGTCGAACAACCACCTCTACAAGCTGCTGCATCGCGGCTACACGGGGAAAATAAATTCCGGCGAAGGACCGGATGGCGTTGCCGCCTGTCCGTTCCAGTTCTATTCGAAGTGGGTCAATGATCCCGACGGGACCAAGAAGATGGTCGAATCCCTGACCCGCAACACCCCGGGAACCGAGGAATGCCCGATTGAGGGTATTCCGAACACGGCGCAACAGCATCGCTGATTTTCCAGCGCATCGAGGCCGCTCTCACCGAAGAGCGGCCTCGCGCCGGATACGCCTTGTTGCCAACACGCAGCGAGTATGAATCCTGGGTGATGAATCTTTATCGCCCAAGGATTCATACGCCACCCGTCAGATCCGAGGTACCAACAAGATGTCAGCAGCCATGAATCAATACCTGATTCCGGTAGAGCCCTACTACTACCCGAGCGGCAACGAAGTCGCGCTGTTCAAGGCGGCCTATGGCCTGCGCATGCCGATGATGCTGAAAGGCCCGACCGGTTGCGGCAAGACGCGCTTCGTCGAATACATGGCGTGGAAGCTCGGTCGGCCGCTCATCACCATCGCCTGCAACGAGGACATGACGGCATCGGACCTGGTCGGCCGTTACCTGCTGGACGCCAGCGGAACTGTCTGGCACGACGGTCCGCTTACTACGGCTGTTCGCCACGGTGCAATCTGTTATCTGGACGAAGTCGTCGAAGCCCGCCAGGACACCACGGTGATCATCCACCCGCTCACCGATGCGCGGCGGATTCTGCCGCTGGAGAAGAAGGGCGAGGTACTTCACGCCCACCCGGATTTCCAGCTGGTGGTTTCCTACAACCCCGGTTACCAAAGTATGACCAAGGACCTCAAGCAATCCACCAAACAGCGCTTTGGCGCGATCGACTTTCATTACCCGGATGGCGGGCATGAAGCGGAGATCGTGAAACACGAGGCAAGGGTCGATGTCGAGACAGCGCGCACTCTGGTCGGGATAGCGCACAAGTCGCGCGCACTCAAGGGGCGCGGGCTGGAGGAAGGCATCTCGACGCGCATGCTGATTTACGCAGGAGCACTGATTCGGGATGGCGTTGCGGCGGTCGATGCCTGCCGCCTGGCGATGACGCGCCCGATTACCGACGACGAAGCCCTTTACAAGGCGCTCGATGGTTTCATCGAGGCTCATTTCGCGTGACCCGGTCCGCTGCCGAAGCCGGCAGGTGAGTTCCCGCATCCGTCATTAACTCGGCACAGCACGTTTAGCGCATGTCCAACCTGGCACGCATATCCAGTAAGCCAGCGGATTGGTCGATCCAGCGCGCGGTCGGTGATCGCCTGGGCGATGTCGCGGCCAAGGAGATAGGGCTGCGGCTCGATCGGATCGCAGAGCAGTCGGGATTTCACGTCGCCGAACAGCTCGATCAGGCACTGCCGCGCATCATTCACAAAGATGGGGTCGGGCAGCATTTCCGCGATCTGCTGGACCTGCTGGAAGAATTGCCGGCATTGGGTAGAGGTGAAGCGGCGGGCCTCGCCGGCAGCCTCGGCTACCTGGCCGAGCACCTCGATGTACCTGGTCTGCGGCGCTGGACCGTGACCGGTTTGCGCGCCTACGGGCAACATCCGGCAAAGTTGCTGGCCTACTTCCGGCTCGATGATCCGCTGGCTGCCCGCAGTCTGGCTCACGAGCAGGCGAATGTCAGGTTCGCAACGCTCCACAACTTTCTCCAGTACTACGTCGACGGCTTGCTGGGCGACCATCTCGGACTGAGCAGCCGTGGCCAGGGCGCCCTGCACGGGCCACCGCTGCGCTCGGTGGTGACGGAAGGTGGTCTGTTCTTGCCGGAAGGCTACAGCGTGCTGGATGGTGCCGACGGCAGTGCCCTCTATCGTGCCGCGGCTGCCCATGCGGTCGCTCACTTGAAGTTCTCGCCGCAGAAACTGTCGACAGCAGGACTGAAGCCGATGCTGCTGGCGGTAATCGCGCTGATCGAGGATGCCCGTGTCGAATATTTGATGATGAGGAAATTGCCAGGCTTGCGCGTCCTGTGGAACCGCTTTCACAAAGCATCCGCGGATGCCGACAACCTGAGTTTCGCCGGCCTGAGCAGCCGCCTGGCCCTCGCACTTCACGATCCAGACCGTGAGGACGACAACTATTGGGTCAACAAGGGTGCGCGCCTGTTTCGAGAACAATTGGTCGAGCCGGGCGACTATGCGGCCTTTCGCCGCATCGCCTCGATTCTGGCCAACGATCTGGGGCAGATGCGGGTGCGCTTCATCGCCGAGTCATACATGCCAGCGCCTGCCTATCGGGATGACAATTCCTTCCTCTGGGATTACGGTGAATCCCAAAATCCGCCACCGCAGCAAGAACCACTGCAGTTGGACACGGCACGGATGGAGCGGGACGAGAATGAACAGCAGACCGGAGGTGGCAACGCGGGGCAAGCCCCGCCGGCCAGCGTGTCCCCGCTACAGATTCAGGTGCGTTTCGAATACCCCGAGTGGGATTATCAGAGCGCCGTGGAACGCGACGCCTGGACAACGGTAATCGAGCAGCCGCTGGCAGCGAAAGCCGCCATGTCTCCGGCGTCGCCGGTCTCGGCGCCGCAGTCGCATCGCAACCTGTTCTCCATGATCAAGGCGCGCCAGTTGAGCCGGTCGACCAAACTGACCCGCCAATGGGAGGGCGAGGAACTCGACCTGAACGCCGCCGTTGCCGCCAGGGTGGACATGCGATCGGGATTGCCGCCGGATCCCCGAGTCTTCAAGCGCCCCGGCCGGCGCCTGATCGAGTCGGCCATTCTGGTGCTGCTGGATATCTCCGAGTCCACCAACGATTGCCTTCCGGGGCGCTTCGAATCGCTGCTGGACGCCATCAAGAGCGCCACCCTGAATTTGGGCACGGCGATGGACCAAGCCAAACAGCGGTTTGCCATCCACGCCTTCTGCTCCAACGGTCGCCAAGAGGTCTCTTACTATCGGATAAAGGACTTCGACGAGACTTTCGGCGCCGTCGAGCAGACACGGGTGCGGGCACTGCGGGGAAGCTGTTCCACCCGCATGGGCGCCGCGCTGCGTCACGCCCAGGCAATGCTGGCGGAACAGCCGCTCGAACGGAAGATTCTCCTGCTGGTTACCGACGGGGAACCATCGGATGTCGATGTCGGAGACGCCAACTATTTGATCGAGGATACGGCACGGACCGTGCGCGTGATCCATGGCGAAGGCACGATTCCATTCTGCCTGACGGTGGACAAAAAGGCCGAACGCTATGTCGCGCATATTTTCGGCGACCGCTATCTGCTGCTCGACAATCCCCAGGATCTCGTGACACAGCTGTCACATGTCTTTGTACGCCTGCTTTCCCGATGAGAACGGGCGCCACCCAATTCGTACAGCCGTTGCTATCATTCACGTCATCTCCGCTGAGCGGGATGGCAGTCATAGACGCTTTCAGGGACTACAGATTTGTCTAATCAGCAACCCATCCACGTCGGCGTGTTGTTTTCCAACACCGGCGTCACCGCCCCGATCGAGCGTACCCAACTCAGCGGTACCTTGTTCGCGATTCACGAAGTCAATGCTGCAGGCGGCATTAACGGACGAGAACTGGTGCCTGTCCTCTACGATCCCCAATCGGATGCGGTGCAGTACGCCAGCCTGGCAGAACGGCTGATACTCAATGACGACGTAAATGTCATCTTCGGCTGCTACATGTCCAGCACGCGCAAGGCGGTGCTGCCGATTGTGGAGAAGTGGAACCGGCTGCTCTTCTACCCGACCATCTACGAGGGTTTCGAGTTCTCCAACAACGTGATCTATACCGGCGCCGCGCCGAACCAGAACAGTGTCCAGCTGGCCGATTTCATGACCCTTAACTTCGGCTCCCGGGTCTATCTGGTCGGTTCCAACTATATCTACCCCTTCGAGTCAAATCGCATCATGACCGATCTGGTGGAACAACGGAATGGCAAGACCGTCGGCAAGCGCTACCTGCCCCTCACGGCCAGCTACGAGGAGTTCACCTCGGTCGTAAGCGACATCAGGAAGCAACAGCCGGATTTCATCTTTTCGACGGTGGTGGGCGAGTCGACCCAGCACCTTTACCGGGCGTACGCGGAGGCAGGCTTGAATCCGAAGGAAATGCCGATCGCCAGCCTGACCACGTGCGAAGCCGAGATCAAGGCCATGGGTGCCGAGTATGCCGCTGGCCACTACACCGCAGCGCCGTATTTTCAGTCCATCGACTCCGATACCAACCGACGTGTACTGGATCTGTACAGGAAATTCATGGGCGGAGAAGTCGTTACCAACATGTGTTGGGAAGCTGCTTACTTCCAGGTCCATATGTTTGCCAACGCCATGCGGCAAAGCGGTACCGACCAGGTCGAGGCGCTCCTGCCCGAGTTGCTTGGCGCCGAGTTCCAGGCACCGCAAGGACGGGTGCGTATCGACCCTGCCACGCACCATACCTGTCTCTACCCGAGAATCGGGCGTGCCAATTCAAAGGGGCAATTCACCATTGTGCGAGAGGCCAAGCGTCCGGTGCATCCCGATCCCTATCTGGTCACCTATTCATTGGGCGACTGGACGACCCAGATCGATACCCTGGACCTATAGGGGAGCCAGGCCGGATGCGCAGAACAGGAACACGTAGCACCCCAGAACTGCTCAAGGATTTGCGCAGTCTGCGAGTCGCTGTTTTTCATCCGCGCGACAACGACGGCGAGCAACTGATTCGCCAGTTGCAGCGGATCGGATGCCAGGTTCAGGCGTTCTGGCCTCTGCCGGGCGAGTTGAACGAGCCGTTCGACGTCGCTTTTCTTGCGGTCAATCCGGAGACCATTGTCCTGGACCTGCCGTGGATCAAAAGTGAAGATGCCCCGATCAGGGTAGCGGTAGTCAACTACGAGAATCCGACGATCGTCGATGGCATGCTGCGACTTGGAGCAAGCGCGGTCATTGCCACGCCTATCCGCTCCTTTGGAGTGCTGTCGACGCTGATACTTGCACGTCAGCTGGCAGGGGATTTGCGGCAAGAGCGAAAACGCGTGGCCAAGCTTGAGTCCAAGCTTCAGTCGATCCGCAAGATTACCGATGCAAAGAGTGTCCTGATGAACTCGCGCAAGATATCAGAGGAAGATGCCTATGCCGTGATTCGCGATCAGGCAATGGTAAAGCGGGTCACCATCGAAGAGATCGCGACGGCGATCGTGAATGCCAACGAGATTCTTTCGATGGTGGGGGTCAAAAGTTCCTAGCGCAAGGACGCGCCTATCGGTTGCCTGGAAGCCTGGTTTTGCCGCTTGCCTCGGGCCGTTGATGGCCCATCGCCACCAACGCATATCCCGCTCCATTTCATTCACACAGCAGGCCCGCAGGCCTGCCTTTGGCTGGAGTGCAGCGCTTGTTACAGGCTGCCGTGCTTCTTCAGCAGCACTACGGCCTCCTCGTAGAGCGCCTTGCCGTTGGCGCCCTTGGTGGCGGCTTCCTTCATCCAGGCTTCGTCGACCTGGTCGGTGGCCTTCTTCCAGCGCACATATTCCGCCGGGGTGATGGTGATGAAGGTGTTGCCGCGATCCTTCGAGATCTTGCGCGCCGGGCCCTCGGGGCCGTCGAACACCGTGCCCGCCCACTTCGAAGTCTCGATGCCGCTGTTGGCGTCGATCACCTTCTTCAGGTCGGCCGGCAGGCTGTCGTATTTGGCCTGGTTCATGGCGAAGGCGAAGATCGAATTGCCCGGCTTGGGCATGCCGGGCGGCACCTCGACGTGGAACTTGGTGATCTCCTGCAGCTTGAACGGGGTCACCACTTCCCAGGGGATGTTGGCGCCGTCGACCACGCCCTTGGCGATGGCCTCGGGCACCTGCGGCGCGGGCATCGGCACCGCGATCATGCCCAGGGCCTCGATCATCTTGGAGCCGAGCCGACTCGGCGTGCGCACCTTGAGGCCCTTGAGTTCTTCGAGGTTCTTCGGCCCGACCTTGCCGAAATGGAAGGTCGCGCCGTCATGCATGTGCATGAAGATGAGCTTGGTGCCCTTGAACTCGTCGAGCGAATTCTTCTGCACGTATTCCCACAGCGCGGGACTGGCGGTGGTGGCATTCTTGGTCAGGAAGGGCAGCTCGAAGACTTCCGACTTGGTGAAGCGCCCGGCCTGGTAGGTCGGCAGGGTCCACACGATGTCGGCGACGCCGTCCTTGGCCTGGTCGAACAGCTGCGGCGGCGTGCCGCCAAGCTGCATCGCCGGATAGATCTGGCATTTCATCTTGTTGCTCGACTCCTTGGCGATCTTGTCGCACCAGGGGACGATCAGGTTGGCGTGGGCGTTGGAGCTGGGCGGCAGGAAATGATGCACCTTGAGCGTGACTTCCTGGGCGAGGACGCTGCCGCTGCCGAGGGCGATGGCTGCGGCGGTAATCAGTCGTGCGAGTTTGCGGGTTTTCATTGGTGTCTCCTCCGTGAAAAACTATTGCTGAAAGGTATGGACCAGGTACAGCGAAATGATCGGGAAAAACAGCAGCAGCCCGATGCGCAGAAAATCGGAAATCAGGAAGGGGATGACGCCCTTGAAGGTTTCCACCAGCGGCACGTCCTTCGCCAGCCGGTTGATGATGTAGACATTCATGCCGACCGGCGGATGCACCAGGCCGATCTCCACCACCATCAGCGCCAGGATGCCGAACCAGATCGATTTGTCGACCTGCGACATGCCCCAGTAATCGAGGCCCATCACCATCGGGTAGAAGATCGGGATGGTCAGCAGGATCATCGCCAGCGAATCCATCACGCAGCCGAGCAGGACGTAGATCAGCAGGATCATCACCATCACCAGGAGCGGCGACAGGCCGCTGTGCTTGACCCAGGCGGCGAGCTCGCCCGGCATCTGCGACAACGCCAGCGCGGTGTTGAGCATGTCGGCGCCGAGCAGCACGAGGAAGATCATCGCGGTGGCCTGTGCCGTGCCGACCAGGCTTTCCAGCAGGCCTTCCGCGCGCATGCCGCCGGTGACGACGGCAAGGATGCCGCAGGCGGCGGCGCCGATCGCGGCGGCCTCGGTCGGGTTGGCCCAGCCGCCGTAGATGCCGACGATGACCACGACGAAGACCAGCAGCACCGGCAGCACGGTGACCAGGCTTTTGATTTTTTCCGCCAGGCTGGCTTCGGGTCCGGCCGGGCCGGCCGCCGGGTTCAGCGTCACGATGATGCGCACCACGGCCATGTAGCCGAGCATGGCGATGATGCCGGGCAGCACGGCGGCCATGAACAGCTTGCCGATCGATTCCTGGGTCAGGATGGCATAGATCACCAGCGGCACCGAGGGCGGGATCATGATGCCCAGCGTGCCGCCGGCAGCCAGCGCGCCGGTGGCCAGCGAACCGGAATAGCCGTAGCGGCGCAGCTCGGGCAGGGCCACCTGGCCCATGGTCGCGGCCGTCGCCAGCGAGGAGCCGCAGATCGCGCCGAAGCCGGCGCAGGCGCCGATCGCGGCCATCGCCACGCCGCCCTTGCGGTGGCCGAGGAAGGCCGAGACGGAACGGAACAGCGCCTTCGACAGGCCGCCGTGGGTGGCGAACTGGCCCATCATCAGGAACAGCGGGATCACCACCAGGTCGTAGTTGGAAAGCCGCGCATAGGCCAGGTTCTTCAGCGAGTTGAGCAGCGGCAGCGTGTCGCCGACCAGATACAGGTAGCCGCCGGCGCCGACCATGAACATCGCGATGCCGATCGGGATGCGCAGCACCAGCAATGCCATGAGGATGCCGAACATCAGGAAGCCGATCGTCGTACCGCTCACGGCTGCCCCTTCATCGCCATGCGCAGCTGATGCAGGAACATGTAGAGACCAGCGACAGCCAGCAGCAGGAAGCCGGGCACCATCAGCGCCTGCGGTATCCACACCGGCCAGGCCAGGATCATCGAGGTCTCGCCCGCGTCCTTGACGGTCATCGCGCCGGCCCAGGAGCGCCAGGCGATCAGCGCGCCGAAGCTGCCGACCAGCAGCGAGCCGATCGCGTCCATGAACCACAGCGTGCGCTGCGACAGATTGTGGGTGAAGAAATCCACCTTGACGTCGCCATGCAGCAAATGGCAGTAGGGAAAGAACGAAGCCGCTGCGCATGCCGCAAGCATCTGCAGAACCTCGACGTCGCCCGGCACGACGAAGCCGACCGTCTTGCGGCCGACGATGGAAACGATGGACATGAGGACCAGGCCGACGAAGATCAGGCCACCGACGACCGCCATCAGCCGCGCCGCCGTGAGCAGGAAATTGCCGAGCGGACCGAAGGTGTCCTTCAATGCGTAGGGAGTGGGTGCTTGCGGTTCCTGCATGCGGCGCCTCTATTGAATCGGCGCATTTTGGCAGGGACGCGGTTTAGCCGATACGGAATGTGGGTACTATTAGCTATCTCATTTTGTTATGGCCCTCGCCGGTTCCGGATGAACCTCAAGCAACTTGAATACTTCGTACGCGTCGCCGAACTGGGCAGCTTCAGCCGCGCCGCGCTGATCCTGAACATCGCCCAGCCGGCGCTGTCGCGCCAGGTGCGCCTGCTGGAGACCGACCTGCACGTCACGCTGCTGATGCGCAACGGCCGCGGCGTGGTGCTGACCGAGGCCGGCAAGCGCCTGTTCGACCACAGCATCGGCATCCTGCAACTGATGTCGCGGGTGCGCGAAGACCTGGAAAGCACGCGCGGCGAGCCGGCCGGGCGCATCGTCGTCGGCCTGCCGCCGAGCATGGGCCGCCTGTTGACGCTGCCGCTGGTGGAGGGCTTCCGCCGCACGCTGCCGAAGGCACGGCTGGCCATCGTCGAGGGCCTGTCCACCCACCTCGCGGAATGGATCTCGACCGGCCGTGTCGATGTCGGACTGCTGCACAACCCGGAATCGCAGGAGGCGATCGAGTTCACGCCGGTGCTCGACGAACCGCTGGGCATGGTCAGCCCGGCCGGCGCCGGCAAGGGCCGCAAAGTTGGCGCTGGCGCCCCGGTGACCCTGGCCGAGCTGACGCGCTATCCGCTGATCCTGCCCGAGCGCAGCCATGCGATTCGCAAGCTGCTGGAAACCCAGGCCGCGCTGTCCGGCCACAAGCTGAATGTCGCCATGGAAATCTCCAGCGTGCAATCCATCCTGGAACTGGTACGCGCCGGCCACGGCCACGCCATCCTGACGGCGACGGCGCTGGCCGCCTCGAGCCAGTCCGAAGCCTTCGTCCTGCGCCCCCTGAGCGAGCCGCGCCTGACCAGCACGCTATGCCTGGCCGTCTCCGCGCACAAGCCGTCGACGCCGCTGACCAAGCAGGTGCTGCGCCTCCTGCGCGAGCTGATCCTGGCCGCGGCCGAGGCCGTGCCGCCCGCCCATAACAAAACGCGATAGCTAGTAGTGCCCGCGGCGGCTAGGCCCGCCACCGGCGTTTTGTCAGAATCGCCCCATCGATTATGGGTGGGGCAAATGCAAACTCCGAAGATCACCGGCATCTCGTCGATGGCGACGCGCCAGGTGCTGGCGAAACTGGCCGCCGCGTATCGGCAGAGCGGCGGCGTCGAGGTGTCGATCGAGTCGGTGGGCGGCGTCGATGCGGCGCGGCGGGTCCAGGCCGGCGAGGTCTTCGATTTCGTGGTGCTGGCCGCCGATGCCATCGCCAAGCTGATCGCCTCGGGACAGGTGCTCGCCGACAGCCGGACCGACCTGGTGCGCTCGACCGTGGCGATCGCGGTGCGCGCCGGCAGCGCGCGGCCGGATGTCGGTTCGGAGGACGCGCTGCGCCGCGCCGTGCTGGCCGCGCGCACGCTGGGTTACTCGACCGGGCCGAGCGGCACGGAGCTGCTGCAACTGTTCGCGCGCTGGGGCATTGCCGACATGGTGCGCGACCGCATCGTCCAGGCGCCGCCCGGCGTGCCGGTGGGCCAGCTCGTGGCCGACGGCGCGGTCGAACTCGGCTTCCAGCAGTTCAGCGAAATGCTGCACCAGCCCGGGATAGAAGTGCTCGGCACCATGCCCGCCGGCTGCGAGATCGTCACCACATTCTCCGGCGGCGTCTGCACCGCCACGAAACAGGCCGTGGCTGCGCGCACGCTGCTGGCCTTCATGCATTCCCCGGCAGCGGCCGACGCCAAGCGGCGCCACGGCATGGAACCGGCGTAACAGGAGCCCCACGATGATCATCGACATCCACGGCCATTACACCACCGCGCCAAAGGCGCTGGAGGACTGGCGCAAGCGGCAGATCGCCGGCATCAAGGACCCGGCCGCGATGCCGAAAGTGTCCGAACTCAAGATCAGCGACGACGAGCTGCGCGAGACCATCGAGACCAACCAGTTGGCAAAGATGCGGCAGCGCGGCTCGGACCTGACCATCTTCTCGCCGCGCGCCAGCTTCATGGCCCACCACATCGGCGACTTCAATGTCAGCTCGACCTGGGCGGCGATCTGCAACGAACTCTGCTACCGGGTTTCGCAACTCTTTCCCGAGCACTTCATCGGCGCCGCGATGCTGCCGCAATCGCCCGGCGTCGATCCGGCGAGCTGCATCCCCGAACTCGAAAAATGCGTCAAGCAATACGGCTTCGTCGGCATCAACCTCAATCCCGACCCGTCCGGCGGCCACTGGACTTCGCCGCCGCTCTACGACCGCCACTGGTATCCGCTCTACGAAAAAATGGTCGAGTACGGCATCCCCGCCATGATCCACGTCTCGACCTCGTGCAACGCCTGCTTCCACACCACCGGCGCGCATTACATCAACGCCGACACGACGGCCGTGATGCAGTTGATCCAGGGCGACGTGTTCAGGGATTTCCCCGAACTGAAGTTCGTGATTCCGCACGGTGGCGGCGCCGCGCCCTACCACTGGGGGCGCTACCGCGGGCTGGCGCAGGAACTCAAGAAGCCGCTGCTGACGGACCACCTGCTGCACAACGTGTTCTTCGACACCTGCGTCTATCACCAGCCCGGCATCGACCTGCTGACCCGAGTCATCCCGGTGGACAACATCCTCTTCGCCTCGGAAATGATCGGCGCCGTGAAAGGCATCGATCCCGAGACCGGCCACAACTTCGACGACACCAAGCGCTACATCGAGGCGACGCTGAACCTCAGCGCCGAGGATCGCTACAAGGTCTATGAGGGCAACGCGCGCCGCGTCTATCCGCGCCTCGACGCGGCGCTCAAGGCGAAAGGAAAATGAGCATGAACAACCTGGGCATCGTCAAACGCAACATCGTCCGCGCCGACAAGGCAGCCGTGGAAAAGCTGTCGCACTTCGGCGTCGCCACGATCCACGAAGCCATGGGCCGCGTCGGCCTGATGAAGCCCTATATGCGGCCGATCTACACCGGCGCCCACGTCTGCGGCACGGCGGTGACGATACTGCTGCAGCCCGGCGACAACTGGATGATGCACGTCGCCGCCGAACAGTTGCAGGAAGGCGACGTCGCCGTCGCCGCCTGCATCAGCGACAACGAGGATGGCTTCTTCGGCGACCTGCTGGCGACCTCCTTCCGCGCACGCGGTGCGCGCGGCCTGATCATCGACGCCGGCGTGCGCGACGTGAAGGATCTCACCGCGATGAACTTCCCGGTGTTCTCGCGCGCCGTCTCGGCCAAGGGCACCATCAAGGCCACGCTGGGTTCGGTGAACATCCCCGTGGTCTGCGCCGGCGCGCTGGTCAATCCCGGCGACGTGGTGGTGGCCGACGACGATGGCGTGGTCGTCGTGCCCGCCGCGATCGCACAGCAGGTGGCCGATGCCGCCGCGGCACGCGAAGCCAACGAGACCTCCAAGCGCGCGCGCTTCGCCGCCGGCGAGTTGGGCCTCGACATGTACAACATGCGCGAGACGCTGGCCAAGGCCGGCCTCAAGTACATCGACTGATGAGCCCGGGAACCATGAGTGCCAAGCCCCTGCAATGGTCGATCGGCCTCGTCGGCTACGGCGAGGTCGGGCGCATCCTCGCCGAGGACTTGCGCGCGCGCGGCGTCGGCAACATCCTGGCCTATGACGTCAAGCTCGGCACGGCGCAGGACGCGCCATTGCGCGCGCATGCGGCGCAATACGGCGTGCGCCTGATGGCCGACCACGCCGCGCTGGCGCGCGCCGCCGAGCTGGTCATCTCCGCCGTCACGGCCGACCAGACGGTCGCCGTCGCCGTGTCGTCAGCGCCAACTCTCAAGCCCGACGCCTGGTTTCTCGATTTCAACTCGGCCTCGCCGAATGCCAAGATCGAGGCCGCCGCAATCATCGACGCCGCCGGCGCGCGTTATGTCGAGGGCGCGGTGATGACCTCGATCCCGCCCCATCGCATCCGCGTGCCGCTGCTGCTCGGCGGCCCGGGCGCGGCAGAACTGGCGCCGCTGCTGACGGAACTCGGCTTCGTCGCCAGGGTCGCCAGCGAGAAGCTCGGCGTCGCCTCGGCCACCAAGATGTGCCGCAGCGTGATGATCAAGGGGCTCGAAGCCATGGTCATCGAGAGCTTCACCGCGGCGCGCGCCTATGGCGTCGAGGATGCCGTGGTCGCCTCGCTGTACGAAACCTTCCCCGGCATCGACTGGGAAAAACAGGGTGCCTATTTCTTCCAGCGCGTGATCGAGCACGGCCGCCGCCGCGCCGAGGAGATGCGCGAAGTGGCGCAGACCGTGCGCGAGGCCGGGCTGGCGCCCTGCTCCGCGGCCGGCAGCGCCGAGCGCGACGCGGCGATGGCGGCGCTGGCCGACGAGGGCGTATTCGGTGCGCGCGGCAGCACGGAATTCGCCCGCAGCGCCGACTGGCGCGTCGAGGCCGACCGCATCATCGCCAGGGGCAGGCAATGAACATGGCATTCGAGAAGACTCCGGGCTGGCTCGACTGGTACGCCGTGCCGTCAGCGCCAACTTTCAAAGTGCCGGCCGGCAGCGTCGATGCGCACTGCCACGTGTTCGGCCCCGGCGCCGAGTTCCCCTACGCGCCGGAGCGCAAGTACACGCCCTGCGACGCCTCGAAGCAGCAGCTCCATGCGCTGCGCGACCGGCTCGGCTTCGCGCGCAACGTGATCGTCCAGGCCACCTGCCACGGCGCCGACAATCGCGCCATGGTCGATGCGCTGATCCACTCGGCTGACCGCGCGCGCGGCATCGCCACGGTGCGGCGCACGGTGAGCGACGCCGAGCTGCAGGCCATGCACACGGCCGGCGTGCGCGGCGTGCGCTTCAATTTCGTCAAGCGCCTGGTGGACTTCACGCCGAAGGACGAACTCATGGAAATCGCCGCGCGCATCGCGCCGCTGGGCTGGCATGTGGTGATCTATTTCGAGGCGGCCGACCTGCCCGAGCTGTGGGATTTCTTCACCGCACTGCCGACGACTATCGTGGTCGACCACATGGGCCGCCCCGATGTGAGCAAGCCGGTCGACGGACCCGAGTTCGAGCTCTTCGTCAAGTTCATGCGCGACTACCCGAACGTCTGGAGCAAGGTCAGCTGCCCCGAGCGGCTTTCCCTTACCGGACCGAAAGCCTTGAACGGCGAGCCGAATGCCTACCGCGACGTCGTGCCGTTTGCAAGACGCATCGTCGAAACTTTCCCCGACCGCGTGCTGTGGGGCACCGACTGGCCGCACCCCAACCTCAAGGACCACATGCCCGACGACGGCCTGCTGGTCGATTTCATTCCGCATATCGCGACCACGCCAGAATTGCAGCGCAAACTGCTGGTGGACAACCCGATGCGCCTCTACTGGCCGGAGGAGAACTAAGTCATGTCTCTCGACAAACCCTACAAGGACATTCCCGGCACGACGATTTTCGATGCCGAGCAGTCGCGCCTGGGCTACCACCTCAACCAGTTCTGCATGTCGCTGATGCAGGCCGAAAACCGCGCCCGCTTCAAGGCCGACGAGCGCGCCTACCTCGACCAGTGGCCGATGACGGAAGAGCAGAAGCAGGCCGTGCTGGCGCGCGACCTCAACTGGTGCATACGGCTGGGCGGCAACATCTATTTCCTGGCCAAGATCGGCGCCACCGACGGCAAGAGCTTCCAGCAAATGGCCGGCAGCATGACCGGCATGACGGAAGAGGAATACCGCGACATGATGATTTCCGGCGGCCGTTCCGTCGAGGGCAATCGCCGCCTCGGCGAGGATGGCAGCGCGCAGGCGCATCGCCAACCGCAGGGTCGGACTGGGCGCAAGGAGGGCACGGCATGAAACTTGTCGCGGATTTGAGGCCGGTGCGAGATCGGGATGGTGGGGCATTCTGCGCTGCTCATGTCACCCGTCGTCGCCCTTCGGGCTCCTCCTCCTTCTTTACTTCGCTGCGCAGAACGCCCCACCATCCCGCTCCGGTGGCGCTGTCGCAGATTGGCGGTTGCAAAGCAGAAGCGATTCCCGCCAAGGGTGGCGGGTGGTCGACGCGGCGAGGTAAAGGGGGAGAGCCCGGCGCAGCCGGGCTCGGAGGACACGAGCGGCGGCGACCACCCGTCGCCCTTGGCGCTCGCACACCTTCGGCAATCAACGCTTTTGACTTGTATCAGGTGCGCACGGCACCATGGAGCAACTGACATGGCCCACATCACCGCCTCGGTCTATACCTCCCACGTCCCCGCCATCGGCGCCGCGCTCGATCTCGGCAAATCCGGCGAGCCCTACTGGCAGAAAGTCTTCGCCGGCTACGAGTTCTCCAAACAGTGGCTGCGCGAGAACACGCCCGACGTCATCTTCCTGGTCTACAACGACCACGCCAACGCCTTCAGCCTGGACCTGATCCCGACTTTCGCCATCGGCTGCGCGGCCGAATTCCCGATTGCCGACGAAGGCTGGGGGCCACGCCCGGTGCCGGCGGTCAAGGGCCATCCCGAGCTTGCCGCGCACATCGCGCAGTCGGTGATCCAGGACGATTTCGACCTGACGATCGCGAACAGGATGCCGGTCGACCACGGCCTCACCGTGCCGCTGTCGCTGATGTGCGGACAACCCCCGGCTGACAAATTCGAATGGCCCTGCCCGGTGATCCCCTTCGCCGTAAATGTGGTGCAGTATCCCGTGCCTTCGGGCCGGCGCTGCTTCAACCTGGGCCACGCCATCCGCAAGGCGGTCGAGAGCTTCGACGCGCCACTCAAGGTGCAGGTCTGGGGCACCGGCGGCATGAGCCACCAATTGCAGGGGCCGCGCGCCGGCCTGATCAACCGCGAGTTCGACCAGACCTTCCTCGACCGCCTGATCGCCGACCCCGTGGACCTCGCCCGCATGCCGCACATCGACTACGTGCGCGAGGCCGGCTCGGAAGGCATCGAACTCGTGATGTGGCTGATCGCACGCGGCGCCATGAGCGACACGCTACCGCGCGTCGCCCACCGCTTCTACCATGTGCCGGCGTCGAACACCGCCGTCGGCCATCTGATTCTGGAGAACACATGAAACCCATAAAAGTCGCGCTGGCCGGCGCCGGCGCCTTCGGCATCAAGCACCTCGACGCCATCAAGCTGATAGCCGGCGTCGAAGTCGTCTCGCTGGTCAGCCGCGATCCGGCGAAGACGAAGGAAGTGGCCGACAAATACGGCATCGCCCACGTCAGCACCGACCTCGCCGAGAGCCTGGCGCTGAAGGAGGTCGACGCAGTGATCCTGTGCACCCCGACCCAGATGCACGCGGCGCAGGCCATCGCCTGCATGAACGCGGGCAAGCACGTGCAGGTCGAGATTCCGCTGGCCGACAGCCTGGCCGGCGCCGAACAGGTCGCGGCGCTGCAGCGGCAGACCGGGCTGGTCGCCATGTGCGGCCACACGCGGCGCTTCAATCCCAGCCACCAGTGGCTGCACAAGAAGATCGGCGCGGGCGAATTCAACATCCAGCAGATGGACGTGCAGACCTACTTCTTCCGCCGCAGCAACATGAACGCGCTGGGCCAACCGCGCAGCTGGACCGACCACCTGCTGTGGCACCACGCCGCGCACACGGTCGACCTCTTCGCTTACCAGACCGGAGGCAGCATCGTCGCCGCCAACGCGCTGCAAGGCCCGATCCATCCGGGGCTGGGCATCGCCATGGACATGTCCATCCAGCTGAAGAGCAGCACCGGCGCGATCTGCACCCTGTCGCTCTCCTTCAACAACGACGGTCCGCTCGGCACCTTCTTTCGCTATATCGGCGACACCGGCACCTACATCGCGCGCTATGACGACCTGATAGACGCCAAGGACAACAAGATCGACGTGAGCCAGGTCGATGTCTCGATGAACGGCATCGAGCTGCAGGACCGCGAGTTTTTCGCCGCGATCCGCGAAGGCCGCGAGCCGAACGCCAGCGTGGCCCAGGTGCTGCCCTGCTACCGCACGCTGCACCGGCTTGAACAACAGTTGAACCAGGGCGTCTGAAATGCAGCAACGCCGCCTCGGTCCCTTCAGCGTCTCGGCCCTCGGCCTGGGCTGCATGAACCTCAGCCACGCCTATGGCACGCCGCCGGCGCCGGAGGCCGCGGAAGCGCTGCTGCTGCGCGCGCTGGAGCGCGGCATCAGCTTGTTCGACACCGCCGCACTGTATGGCTTCGGCGCCAACGAGACGCTCGTCGGCCGCGTGCTGAAACCGCATCGAAACAAGATCGTGCTGGCGAGCAAGGGCGGCATGACCGGCATCGATGGCCGCCGTGTGATCGACGGCCGGCCGCAAAGTCTGAAGCGCGACTGCGAGGCAAGCCTGCAGCGCCTGCAGACCGATGTCATCGACCTTTACTACCTGCACCGCTGGGACAAGCAGGTGCCGATCGAGGACAGCGTCGGCGCGCTGGCCGAGCTGGTACGGGCCGGCAAGGTGGGGAGCATCGGCCTTTCCGAAGTCTCGGCGGCGACGCTGCGGCGCGCCCATGCCGTGCACCCGATCGCCGCGCTGCAGTCGGAATACTCGCTATGGACACGCGAACCGGAAATCGCCACGCTCGCCGCCTGCCGCGAACTGGGCGTGGCCTTCGTCGCCTTCAGTCCGCTGGCGCGCGCCTTTCTCACCGACACGCTGCACGACCCCGAGACGCAGCTCGAAGCCAGGGACATCCGCCGCCAGATGCCGCGTTTCGAGCCGGCCAACTACGCGAAGAACCTCGAACTGCTGCCCGAGTACCGGCGCATCGCCACCGCCGCCGCCGGCACCCCGGCCCAGCTCGCCCTGGCCTGGCTGCTGGCGCAGGGCGAGGAGATCGTGCCGATTTTCGGCACCCGGAGCCTCGCGCATTGCGACGAGAACATCGGCGCCGCCGCCTTGCGGCTCGATCGCCGCGTCATCAAGCAGCTCGACGCACTGATCAACCGGCAGACCGTGGCGGGACCGCGCTACAACGCCGCGACGCAGTTGGAAATCGATACCGAAACCTTCCCCGATTGAGCCAAGGAGAAACCATGCCCAGCGGCAAGCAGAAACGCGTGATACCCGGCACCACGATCTTCGACGGCGACCAGGCGCGCAAGGGTTACGCGCTGAACAAGATGTGCTTTTCCTTCAACTCGGCGGAGAACCGCGCCGAGTTTCTCAAGGACCAGCAAGCCTATTGCGACAAGTACGGCCTCAACCAGCAGCAGAAGCAGGCCGTGCTCAGCCTGCAGGTGCTGGACATGCTCGCCGCCGGCGGCAACGCCTACTACCTGGCCAAACTGGGCGGCATATTCGGGCTCGACATGCAGGACATCGGCGCACAACAGACGGGCATGAGCAAGGAGGCCTTCAAGGCCAGGCTCGTTGAAGCGGGGAAGAGATGATGAGCCCCCACGTTCGCATTCACTCTCTGCCCCCCGAGGGGGCGTTTGCCTCCTTCGGGGCGGCCCTTCAGGAGGCAAGATAATGGCCAAAATAGTCGGCGGCATCAACGTCACCCACGTGCCCTACATCGGCCGTGCGATCGCCAACAACTTGCAGCAGGACCCCTACTGGAAGCCCTTCTTCGACGGCTTCCCGCCGATCCACGACTGGCTGGCGAAGGTCAAGCCGGACGTCGCCGTGGTCATCTACAACGACCACGGGCTGAACTTCTTCCTCGACAAGATGCCGACCTTCGCCGTCGGCGCCGCGCCCGAATACAGCAACGCCGACGAGGGCTGGGGCATCCCCACCCTGCCGCCCTATCGCGGCGAGCTGGACCTTTCCTGGCACATGATCGATTCGCTGGTCGAGGAGGAGTTCGACATCACGAGCTGCCAGGAAATGCTGGTCGACCACGCCTTCACGCTGCCTCTGGAACTGCTCTGGCCGAACCGCAAGAGCTGCCCCGTGCGCACCGTGCCGGTCTGCGTGAACACCGTGCAGTTCCCGCTGCCGAAGGCGGCGCGCTGCTTCAAGTTCGGCCAGGCCATCGGGCGCGCCATCGAATCCTGGAACTCTGAGGCGCGCGTCGTGGTGATCGGCACCGGCGGCCTCTCGCACCAGCTCGACGGCCAGCGCGCCGGCTTCATCAACAAGGAATTCGACCTGATGTTCATGGACAAGCTGATCACCGATCCGCTCTGGGTGACGCGCTATTCGGTCCCCGACCTGGTCGAGCTGACCGGCACCCAGGGCGTCGAGCTGCTCAACTGGCTGACCACGCGCGGCGCGCTGCTCGGCGAAGTGGCGAAGCTGCATGGCAACTACCACATCCCGATTTCCAACACCGCGTCCGGCCTGCTCGCCATGGAAGTCGTATAAACCCCAGCCCCACAGAGAGAAAATAATGAGAACCCAAGTCGCCATCATCGGCGCCGGCCCCGCCGGACTCATCCTCGGCCAGTTGCTGCACAAGGCCAACATCGACGCCGTCATCCTCGAAGCGCACACGCCCGAATACGTGCTGGGCCGCATCCGCGCCGGCGTGCTGGAGCAGGTCGCGGTCGACCTGCTCGACGAGGCCGGCGTCGGCGCCCGCATGCACGCCGAAGGCCTGCCGCACGACGGCATCGAGATCCTGATCGAAGGCCGCCGCCACCGCATCGACTTCGTCGGCCTCACCGGCGGCAAACAGGTCATGGTCTATGGCCAGACCGAACTGACCAGGGACCTCATGGAAGCGCGCGCCGATGCCGGCCTGCCGACCGTGTATGAGGCCAGGGAAGTCAGCGTGCATGACTTCGACGGCGAGCGGCCGTGCGTGCGCTATGTCAAGGACGGCGTCAGCCACAAGCTCGAATGCGACTTCATCGCCGGCTGCGACGGCTTCCACGGCGTCTGCCGCGCCAGCGTGCCAGCCAGCGCCATCCGCAACTTCGAGCGCGCCTATCCCTCCGGCTGGCTCGGCCTGCTCTCCGACACGCCGCCGGTCGCCGAAGAACTGATCTACGCCAACCACGAACGCGGCTTCGCGCTATGCAGCATGCGCTCGCACACGCGCAGCCGCTACTACCTGCAGGTGCCGCTGAGCGAGAAGGTCGAAGACTGGTCGGACCAGCACTTCTGGGACGAGCTGCGCCGCCGCCTCGATGCGCCGGCCAACGCCGCGCTGGTCACCGGCCCCGCGATCGAGAAGAGCATCGCCCCGCTGCGCAGCTTCGTCGCCGAGCCGATGCGCTTCGGCAGAATGTTCCTCGCCGGCGACGCCGCCCACATCGTGCCGCCGACTGGCGCCAAGGGGTTAAACCTCGCCGCCTCCGACGTGCGCTACCTGTCGCGCGCCTTCATCGAACACTACGGCGGCAGCAGCGCCGGCATCGACCATTACTCGGATCGCTGCCTGCGCCGCGTCTGGAAGGCCGAGCGCTTCTCCTGGTGGATGACCCGGCTGCTGCACCGCTTCCCCGACACCAACCCCTTCGACCAGAAGGCACTGGAAGCCGAACTCGATTACGTCGTGCATTCGGAAGCCGGCAGGACGACGCTGGCGGAGAACTACGTGGGATTGCCGTTCGAGGATTGACGCCGGCCCGCGAAGCGGAATCCCCGGCGCGCAGAGCGCAGGCAGCGGCGCGATGCGCCACCAATCCCGGTCAAGAGTTGGCGCTGGCGATACGGCGTACATTTCGTCCGCCGCCGCGCATTCAGCTATGCAGCTTTTCCTGTAGCCAAACCTTGATCAGCGACTCGTAAGGCACGTCGCGCGCATTCGCGGCAACCTTGATCGAATCCAGCAAGTGCTGCGGCAGGCGCAGCGAGATCGTCTTCGTCGTCGGCTTGAGATTCGGTAGAACGGCTCGCTTCGCTTTCGACCAGTCGACATACGCCGTCGAATCCTGGCCTTCCCAGAACGCGCGTTCCTCGGCCTCGCTGGCAAAGCGGGGAATGGTCGTAGTCGGCTTGCTCATAAATCGTTCGCTCCTTGCGATGCATGTCGCGGGCCGACATCACCCGGATCAGACTGGCGGCCTGGCGCAGGGTGAAGGTCAGATGTAACAGGCGGCCTTCATCCGTCCGGCCCGCAGAGTTGGCGCTGACGGCGACCCAAAGCGAGTGGGGAGCAAGGTTATTTTCGATGCTATGAAAATCACTGCGACGCCTCTTTATCACTCCGACCGCTTTCTGCACGTGATGCCTCAAATGCCGAAACTACGGCATCGATCTTGTTGAATGGAACGACGATCGCGATTCCCGTATTCACGTAATCATTTTGAGCCGCGTCCGTGCCGTCATCACTCAGCCGGTCAATCTCAGTCGTTCCAACATCATAGTGCCCATGAACTAGA
The DNA here is from genome assembly GCF_031426875.1 of Sulfuritalea sp. NCBI lineage: Bacteria > Pseudomonadati > Pseudomonadota > Betaproteobacteria > Nitrosomonadales > Sterolibacteriaceae > Sulfuritalea > Sulfuritalea sp. Next base: position 24,942 of record NZ_JASJPC010000013.1, on the reverse strand, counting down.
CCAAGCAGCAGAAACGGTGGATCGTTTGGCCCAAGTCTTACTGTGCCTTTGATTACTCGAGATGATCCCAAGCTCAAGAATACCGGAGAGCCGCTCAATCCACCAATTGACCGTGCCTCAATGAGGAACGCATCCATTTCTCCAAAGTGATTTGTTGCGACCTTCTCCTCTGTCATGCATGCGAGATTGCCAACACGGACAATCGGGATATTTCTGCGGGATCCGTGATGGTGTTTGAACAATCCGGTAACAAATACTTCTTCGCCAACCCCGACTTCGTTGTCCTTCATCTGCTGCTCCGTGGCACACAGCGAGTATGGAAGAAATAGATGATCGAGAGGCTCCGGCAACCCCATTGGAAGAATTGCTACGTCGATAGAGAGGTCCGTCGGATGCACAAACCATGTACCTAATGGCGCCTTGAACCATTGCGCCTGTCCATCCTTCAGATTCACGCGAAGATAGGATTCCGTCACTCCGGTTTTTCGAATATTGTCTATGACATGCCTTGCTGTCACCGCGTACATCGAACCCGCGAGAACTCCTCCCTCGATAGTTTTCCCCAGAAAGAATAGGGAACCGGCGAAGCGAAATGTGCCATCAGCCATTCGAAGACCGATAAACGCAACACATTTTCGAATATCGTCAGGAACAACCATGACCGTTAACGAGGGTGCGTGATATTCAAGAACAGGCCACGATTTCGCAGCAACATCTTCACCGACGCCGAGTCGCTAGCCATCTCTCGAACGATCCCTGACTCTCGCCAGACCGCTTACCGAGGAGCAGTCCCTCGATGCTGATGTCTTCGTCGATATCGTCCCAGTGAATGCCCGAGCCTTGCCCGATCAGCCGCCAATGTTCGCGTTCCTCGGGCGTGGCGTTTGCAAGCCGGGGATACCAGCCGAGCGGAGCCGACAGGGTTCTACCGTCTTCGAGGTCCACCGTCAGAGTGTTCTCGGTCACCGACACGTTCTGAGCGTTCGGGATAGCGATTTCAGTTTGCGAAATAATCATTCCACGCCTCCATCAGGGCATCGCGGTGTTCGGCCACGAGAGACTCAAGTTTCACCAGTTCGGATCGTCCGAAGCCAAGGCTGTGCTGCAACCTTACCGGAGCAAGCCAGAACTTCGCAAGTGCGGCGTCGCGCTCGACATGTACATGCATTGGTTCTTCCCGATCGCTGGCATAGAAGAAGAACCGATATGGGCCGATGCGCATTACCGTCGGCATCTTGGCTGCTCCAGATGCGTGTTACTCAGTTTGATGTTCTTTGCCATGCCGAAATGATAGGCGATTTCGTACAAGACAAAGCCTTGCGCTGCACTACCTTCGGGTCGCCGTCAGCGCCGACTTGTATTGCCGTCGTCACTTTGTCGCCCATCCGCCGGACCTCAGGCGCCTTCGCGTTCGGCGAGGCGGCGCAAGACGAGCGGGAAGGCACCGGTCAGAAAGCAGGCGATGGCCGACACGATCAGTGCCCAGCCTGCCATGTCGTCATTGAACAGCGGATGGACGCCCTTCAGCATTCCTGCCAGCGCAGCAATGCCGGCCAGCAGACAGATGATTCCGAGGGCGGTGAAGACGATGAAGGTACGGGGCCAGTGCTGCGGGTTCATGCTTCACTCCGGGTAGAACGAATCGGTATCGCGTTGCCTTTCATCACAGCATGAATCGCCGTGTCGCCAGCGCCAACTCTTGCGCTCATCTCTCGGGACGACGGCTGGGAAACCAGCGCCGGGTGGCGGTCGGCAGGTTTTGATGTCGCAGAAATCAGCGACCACGACGCGGATGACCTCAGGCTGCCAGCTTTGCGCTCGCCAGTCGATTCAGGCTGACGCCCTGCTCGGCGGCCTCTGTCGCCAGGGCGCGGTGCACCTGCGGCGGAATGCGCACGCGGAACTCGCCGCTGTAGTGCTTTTCCGCCAGGGGAACCGGAACGGCCTCGCCGGTGGCCTGCATGTCGGCCACCGCCTCGGACACGACCCGCCGGATTCCCTTCAGCGCGGCTTCCGGCGTCTTCGCCAGCCACGACAGCGATGGAAATTCGGCGCAGAGGCCGACGTGTTCGCCGTCCTCGGCCGACCAGGTAACGCGGTAGGTGTAGTGATCAACGCTCATTGCGCAGTCCCTCCAGTTTGTCGATTGCAATGTCTGACCTGATACGCCTTGGCCTTGCCTTTGTCGTCCTGGATGTTGATCCGCGGATCGCCCACCCAAGGCGTCTTGAAGATGGCGTGACTGGTGCCTCGCCGGTGTCACTTTGGCGCGGCTTCCCGAAATACGCCTCGCAAAGCTTCTTGAGATCGCCGAACCGCACATTGCTGGGTTCGCGTCGCATCTGGTCGAGAATTTTGGTGGAAGACGCCATGAATCAATGGTACCAATAGCGGCACCACTTTTCAACCGGCCGTGCCGGTCGAGCCACCGCGAAGAATCAGCACGAAATTCAGGGCCGCTGTCGGATGGCACCTCAGTCCGGCGCCGAGACTTGGGGTTCCAAATCGAGACGGCGGGCGGTCTTGGCGAAGCGGGCATCGAAAGTGGCGGGGACCGCACAGAAGCCGGACTGAGCCAGGTGCAAGGCATCGGAGAAGTCCAGCCCCCGGCGATACCAGGCGATCACCTGACTGACAGCGGCGGCGCGGTTTGTCGGCAGACTGCGTGAACCGATCCCAGGCCTCACTTCGCCTTGATGCCGAAGTAGGCATAGGCCGACGCCACGGCCAGGCCGAGCCAGGCTTGACCGAGGTTGGTAAGCGGCGGCAATACTTTCGGATGGTAGAGCCCGATGAAGAACGCGGTGAGTCCCGCGAGCATCCAGGCGAGCACGTAAAAGGCGGTGACGACCTTGAGGATGAACTTGGACCGGTCTGAGGCATCCGCCGCGAGCGCCCGCACCGCCGGGGCTTCGCCGGGCTTGGTGGCCGCCAGCTCGGCGATGACGAGCGCCGAAACCAGCCCGCCGACTATCGACAGGGCCTGGGCCATGCCATCGTTGAAATAGGCCACGGTGTAGGTCGTGCACCCCTTGGTGTCGGTAACGCAGTCCACCACCTGATAGGCGACGCGGATCAGATGCAGGTAGATACCGAGAAGAATTGCGGCAATCGCACCACCGAACATGGCTTGCATGGCTTTCCTCACTGAAGTCGATGATTATTTTTCCGGCTGCGGAACGATGCTCGTCCTTCACCTGTCGACCCAGTCGCCGCAACCCAGGCGCCCTCGCACCCGGCGCGGCGGCGCAGGACGAAGCAGTATCTTATTGCGTTTCGCCGCGGCATGAATCGGCGCCACATCGGCGCCGGCTCTCCCGATCAAAGTTGGCGCTGGCGGGACGGCGCATGGAACGATCGCCGCCGCGCAATGACCCGGACATGCGCGGCCCCGGTGGTTTCCGAGGCAAAATGACGGACCTGAGCAAGGAGCTGTAATGAATCCAGCAAGAAAATCCGTTTCTCGATATGCCTTCCCCGGTATCGCGGGACTGTGCGCCATCGGGCTGCTCGCGGCCTGCGGCAAGTCCGAGTCGGTGGCGACGGCGCCGGCCTCGGCACAGCAGGCAAAGAGCCCCTGCCTGATCCCCCTCACCCTTCCCAATGGCGAGCTGAGCAAGAGCGATGGCGAATTGTTTTCCACGGCTGCCGCCGGCGATGTGCGCGGCGTGGAGCAGTCGCTGGAACAAGGCGCCAATGTCAATGCCATCGGCGCGCTCAAACGCTCGCCGCTGATCGTGGCGGCATTCTGCGATCACCCGGAACTGGTGAAGCTGCTGCTGGAGAAGGGCGCCCGGCACGACGCCGCCGATTCGAACGGCATGTCGCCGCTGCATGCGGCGGTGATTATCGGCGGGATGGAGACGGCAAAGGTCCTGCTCGCGGGCGGCGCCAACGTCAATGGCCGGGATGCCGCGGGGCGCACGGCATTGCATGTGGCTGCGGCAACCAACCAGGTTGCGCTGGTCGAACTGCTGCTCGCCAGCAAAGTCAATACCGCGGCGCGCGACAAGAATGGCAAGACCGCCGCGGCGCTGGCCGACGGCAACGGCCATTCGACGCCAGGCACCGTGATCAGGAAATGGCAGGAGGCGCATAAGGCGCCGCGGCCAAAGTGACCCAGGAATACGCAAACCCACCGGCCTTGTATGATTCGCGGCCAATTCCCAACCCTTGATTCGGATACCACTCTCATGCAAAGCAAACCCTACATGACCCAGGAGGATGCGGCTCGCATCCTGATCGCCGCCCGCCAGGAAGCCCGCAACAACAACTGGGCCGTGACCATCGTCGTCGCCGACGACGGCGGCCACCCGCTCGCGCTGGAGCGGCTCGACGGCTGTGCGCCGATCGGCGCCTACATCGCGACCGAGAAAGCCCGCTGCGCCGCCCTCGGCCGGCGCGAATCGAAGCAATACGAAGACATGATCAATGCCGGCCGCAACGCCTTCCTGTCGGTCCCGCTCCTGCAAGGCATGCTCGAAGGCGCCGTGCCCATCGTGGTCGACGGCCATGTGGTCGGCGCCGTGGGTGTTTCCGGGGTCAAATCGGAGCAGGATGCCCAGATTGCCCGGGCGGGTGCAGCGGCCGCCTGACGCCCGTTGCCGCGCCGCCGACGCGCGGGTTCGGGCTCAGGGGCCGATGCCGTGGCGCGCCCGGTCCTTGAACGAGCAAATGGCGCCGTGTATGTGCCCGGGATAGTGCTGCTCGAAGACGCGGCAGATATCCGGTTTGAACAGCCATTTCCGGTCCGGCGTGGTGAATAGCCGCGCGTCGATGGGCGCTTCCTGTTCCAGGTAAACCTCGAATATCTCGACGCCGGGCGGCGCGATCTGCTGCCGGTCCAGGTACTCGATCAGGCCGCAGATCGTGTCGGAAAAGTAGGACTTGTACTCGTCGCTTTCCTCGAACATGCGTATCCGCGCCTCATAGGTATAGGGCAGGGTGTCGTCGTATTTGGATTTTGGACCGAGGATGTTTTCAAGCAGGCTCATGATTGATCTCCTTGAAGAGCAATGCAGATAACAATGCTACTCCAAGGGCTTCTCCCGGGGGCGCTTTCGTCAAGGCCGGTTCGTGCCGGCGGCCGGCGCCGGCTGTTCGGCAGCGACGAGTCCCGTTCAGCCGGCGGTCCCCGGCATTCCCAGCCGCGCTTTCGCAATATCTATAAAACTGCGCGTTTTCGCCGGCACGGCCCGCGAACCGGGATACACCGCGTAGAGAAAGAGTTTCGGCAGCCGGTAATTGGCCAGCAGGCGCTTCATCCTGCCGGCGGCCAGATCGGCGCGGACCATCGAATCCGGGAAGGCGGCGATACCGGCGCCGGCGACGACCAGGCTGCGCATCGCCGCCGCGGCCGAAACGCTGATCGCGCCACTCAGGCGTACCCGTTCCTGGCGGCCGGATGGCGATTCGAAGACGCGGGTCCACGGCGTCGGCACCACGGTCAGGGCAATCCACTCGTGGCTGACCAGATCCTGCGGCGTCCGCGGCGTCCCTCGCCGCGCCAGGTAGTCCGGGGCGGCGACAAGCCATGTCTCGAGTTCGCCGAGCTTGACCGCCCGCAGACTGGAATCCTGCATGCTGCCGATGCGCAACGCGAGATCGAAGCGCTCGGCGATCAGATCGATCTTCTGGTCGGTCGGCAGATATTCGATTCGCATCGCCGGGTAGCGCGCACAGTACTCGGCGATCCACTCCGCCACCATCGGCGCCGAGTCGACGACACTGGTAATGCGCAGGATCCCCGTGGGTTGCGCCTTGCCGGTGCGCACGCGGTCGACCGCCGCCGCGGCCCGGGCCAGCAACTCGACGCAGTCGTGGCAGAAGGCCGCGCCGGTTTCGGTGATCGCCAGTTTGCGCGTCGAGCGCTGCAGCAGTTGCACGCCGAGTTCGCGCTCCAGCGAAGAGACGGCCTGGCTGACCGCCGACTTGGCCATGCCAAGGCGGTCGGCGGCGGCGGTAAATGAACCCGCTTCGGCAACCGCGACGAAGACCGACATTTGTTCCAGATTGGGGCGAGTCATGGCAGCCAGGATTGTTCGCGAATGAAGAACAATCGATTCTGCAATAAGCGCTTTTTCCGGTCAATCATCCGGTGCATCATGCCTGCTCCGATATCGCTCAACCAACGCAAAGGAATGCCATGTACGTATTGATGGGAGCAAACGGCAACATTACCGCCAAAGCCGCGCAAGGGCTGCTTGGGCAGGGCGGCAAAGTGCGCGTGATCGGCCGCAACGCGGCGAATCTCAAGGGCCTGGAGCGCGCCGGCGCCGAACTTGCCATCGGCGACGGGCTCGACGCGGACTTCCTGAGCCAGGCCTTCAAGGGCGCGACGGCGGTCTACGCGATGATTCCGCCCGATTACGCCTCGCCCGACTTCCGTGCCTACCAGAACCGCATCGGAGAAGCGATCGCCCGGGCGGCGGCCGACAGCGGCGTCCGCCGCTTGGTCAATCTCAGCAGCGGCGGTGCGCAGCTGGCAGACGGCACCGGCCCGATCGCCGGCCTGTATGACCAGGAACAGCGGCTGAATCGGATTTCCGGACTCGATGTGGTGCACCTGCGCCCCGGCTACTTTTTCGAGAATCACCTGCACGCCGCCGGCTTGATCAAGGCGCTCGGCGTCTATCCGAGCATGGAAAAGTCGCAGACGCCGATCGCCATGATCGCGACGCAGGACATTGCCGCCGTCGTCGCGCGCGAATTGCAGGCGCCAGTGCAGCCCGGCCGGCAACGCGTGCTGCACCTGCGCGCCGACCGGTTGTATTCGCAGCAGGATGCCGCAAGCATTCTCGGCGCTGCCATCGGCAAGCCGGACCTCAGGCATGTCCAGGCCGATCCGGCGCAGGCCAAGGCGGGGATGGTGGCGCACGGCTTCTCGCAAAACGTCGCCGACCTGTTCGAAGAAATGGCGGCGGCGATTTCCGACGGCCGGATCATTGCCGGGTTCGACGACGCAACGACGGAGACCACACCGACCCGCCTGGAGGATTTCGCCCCGGTGTTTGCTGCCGCCTACAGCGCGCTCTGAACGCGGCTGGGTTGCCGCGGGAATCGCCGTGCCGCCATCCGCTACGACGCGGAGAGCGTTCTTTGCTCGACCGCCTTGTAGCGCAGTTGCTTCATCAGCGCCAACTCTTGCGGCTTCCGCCTTCACCTACCAGACCGCCGGCGCCGTCTCGTCGGGAATGGCTTCGCCGAGATAGACGCGCTTGATCAGTTCGTTGCCGCGCAGCTCCCAGGCCGCGCCCTCGGCGATCATCTCGCCGTGGCCCAGAACGTAGGCGAAGTCGGCGACATTGAGCGCCTGAAACACGTTCTGTTCGACCAGCAGCACGGTGGCGCCTTCCCGGTTGATGCGGCGCAGTGCGGCGAACATTTCGTCGACCATTTTCGGCGCCAGGCCGAGCGAGGGCTCGTCGAGCAGCAAGAGGCGCGGCCGGCTCATCAGGGCGCGACCGATGGCCAGCATCTGCTGCTCGCCGCCGCTCATGGTGCCGGCCAGCTGGGCGAGGCGTTCGCCGAGGCGCGGGAAGGTTTCGATCACGCGATCGAGCATTTCGCCGCGCTGCTGCCGCGTGGCGAGGTAGCCGCCGAGTTCGAGGTTTTCGCGCACGCTCATCCCGGGGAACAGGTGGCGGCCTTCGGGCACCAGCGCCATGCCGCGCCGCACGCGGTCGGCCGGGCTGTCATCGGCGAGCGCCTGGCGATCGATCAGCACGCTGCCGGAGGCCGGCGCCATGACGCCGGCCAGCGTCTTCAGCAGCGTGGTCTTGCCGGCGCCGTTGGCGCCGACCAGCACGGTGATGCGTCCGGCCGGCGCGATCAGCGAAATGCCGTGCAGCACCGGCAGCCCGCCGTAGCCGGCGCGCAAATCACGCACTTCGAGTTCCAGGCCAGTCATGAGCATTCCCCCCGTCCCCCTTTCCAGGAAAGGGGGTGACGCCCGTTCGCCGCGATGCGGCTCCATGTTGTTGACTGCGCCGCCCTTGGGGCGGCCCGGCGGGCGGCGCGCATGCTCATGCCGCCACCTCCGCCTCCGGACCGTTTTCTCGATTCCAAATGCCACACTGTCGGCGGACTGCAGCACTCGCGGTCGGTCGCATCCCCGCTGCGCGGGGCCCCTGCTTCCTGCTCATGCTGCAGCCCGATCGCCGAGATAGGCCTCGATCACCTGCGGGTCGCGACTGACGTCGACCGGCTTGCCGTCGGCGATCTTGGCGCCGAAGTTGAGCACCGCGACGCGGTCGACGGTGCGCATCAGGATGTTCACCGCGTGCTCGATCCAGATCACGGTGAAGCCGTGCTCGCTCCACAGCTCGCGGATCAGCGCGGCAATTTCCTTGACCTCGGCCTCGGTCAGGCCGGCCGCGACTTCGTCGAGCAGCAGCAGGCGCGGGTGGCTGGCCAATGCCATCGCAATTTCGAGTTGCCGCTGCCTGGCCGGCGGCAGGCTGCCGGCATGCAGCGTGGCGTAACGCTCGAGGCCGACGCGTTCGAGCAGTGCGCCGCCGGATTTCGCTTCGGCAAAGGAGTCGTGCTTGCGCCGCAGGTTGCCGACGAAGTCGAGGGCGAACTGGACGTTCTCGGCCACCGTCAGGCTGCCGAACACGCGCGGCGTCTGGAAGGTGCGCGCCAGGCCGGCGTGGGCCAGCACGTAGGGCGGCGCGCCGGTCAGGTCGGCGCCGCAGAAGCGCATGCGGCCGGAGGTGGGTTTGACCATGCCGCTGATGGCGTTGAAGAAGGTGGTCTTGCCGGCGCCGTTGGGGCCGATGATGCCGATGAACTCGCTTTCCTCGGCGACCAGGTCGATGCTGTCGAGCGCGGTGAGGCCGCCGAAGCGCACGGTGAGATTGCTGATTTCGAGGAAGTGCTTACTCACCGCGCGGCTCCTTCCCGAACCACTTGCGCCCGAAGCGTGCCCACATCGCGCGCCAGTCGTGGCCGGCGATGCCCTCGGGCAGGTAGAGCACCGAGACGATCAGCAGCACGCCGAGCAGGATCATATAGAGGTAGGGCAAGGAGAGCCTCAGGAATTCGGAAAGCAGGCTGAACACCAAGGCGCCTGCCAGCGGGCCGCCCACCGTCAGCGGGCCGCCGACCATGGAGATCAGCACGGTCTGGAACACGATGAAGGGATTGAACACCGTGTTGGGGTCGATGTAGGTCCAGCGCACCGCCATGGCCGCGCCGAGCGCGCCGGCGAACCAGGCCGAGAGGCAGAAACCGATCAGCTTGACGCGCATCGGATTGACGCCGAGCGTGGCGGCGCGCTCCTCGTCCATGCCGATGCCGCGCAGGGCGTGGCCGTAACGGCTGCGGCCGAAATGCACATAGGTGAAGACGGCGAGCAGGGCGATGATCAGCACGGTCCAGTACACCACGTTCGACGAGGGCGTGTCGGTCATGACGCGGCCGACGGTGCCGGCGTAAGTCTTCTCGAAATGCGTGATGGTGTGCTTGACCAGTTCGCCGAGGCCGTAGGTGATGACGGCGAAATAGGCGCCGCGCAGCTTGAGCACGACCAGGCCGATCAGCAAGGCGAAGATCATTGCGGCGAGGCCGCCGGCCATGATCACCACCGGCCAGGGCAGCTTGGCCAGGCCCCAGGCCGTGCAGTAGGCACCGAGACCGAAGAAGGCCGAGGTGGCGAGCGAAAGATAGCGCGTCGGGCCGCTGAACATCGACCAGCTCACGGCCAGCCCGGCGTACATCAAACAGGTCAGCGCCATCGACTGGACGAAGGGCGAATCGAGTACCGGCAGTACGGCGAGCAATATTGCGGCAACGAAGACGAAGGCGCCCTGTTTCATTTGGTGAACAGCCCCTTCGGCCGCAGCAGCAGCACGCCGACCAGCACGCCGTAGCTGATCAGGATTTTCAGCGAGGGACTGGTCCAGTACATGCCGAAGGTCTCGACCAGGCCCAGCAGCACAGCGCCGGCGATGGCGCCGGGGATGTTGCCCAGCCCCCCCAGCGTGATCACGATCAGCGCCGATATGGTGTAGGGCTCGCCCATAGCCGGCGTCAGTTCATAGACCATGCTCAGCAGGCCGCCGGCGAGTCCGGCCAGCGCCAGGCCGAGGCCGAAGCAGGCCGGATGCAGCTTGCGCGTGTCGATGCCGACCAGCATGGCGCCCAGCGGCGCCTGCAGCATGCCGCGCACGGCCTTGCCGAGCAACGTCTTCTTCAGCACCAGCACCAGCGCCAGGCTCGCCGCGGCGACCACCACCAGCACCAGCAGGCGGTTGGCGGCCACCGTGATTTCGCCGAACTTCACGGCTTCGTCGAGGTAGGGCTGGCCGCTCATGCCGCCGCCCCAGATCAGTTGCGCGGCGTTCTGGGCGATGAACATGAGGCCGAAGCCGACGATCAGGCTGCGCGATTCCATGGCTTCGATGGTCGGCGAAGTGGCGGCCAGGCGGCGGAAGATCAGGCGGTGCAGCAGCAGGCCGAGCAGGAACAGCGCGACCATCATCGGCGGAATGAACCACAGCGGGCTCATGCCGGTGAGCCTGACCATCGTGTAAGTCAGGTAGGCGCCGAGCATGAGGAACTCGCCGTGGGCGATGTTCATGATGCGCATCAGGCCGTACTGCAGATTCAGACCAAGGGCGACCACGGCGTAGATGCCGCCGGTCACCAGGCCGGCGACGACGAGGTCGATGAACAGGTAGAAATTCATTCGGGGATTATGCGACAGGGGCCTTGCGGCCCCTGTCATTCAGCGAAGACAAGGACAGGCGGACTGCGGGGCGGGCCGTAGGGCGGACTTTAGTCCGCCAATCCACCCTTGGCCGACTGAAGTCGGCCCTACAACGCCGATCCACCCCTGGCCGACTGAAGTCGGCCCTACGGCGCCATCCCACGGGCTTGCCGAAAATCCGTGGCGATCACTAGTTCCAGACCTTCGGCACCACCGCCTTGGCCGTGGCCCGCGCCGGCGGCCAGACGATTTCGAATTCGCCGTTCTGCCACTGGCCTACCATGCCCGGCACGCCGACTTCTTCGGTGCCGTTGAATTTCATCTTGCCCAGCACGGTATCGAACTCGGTCTTCGCGATGTGGTCGCGCATTGCCTTGCGGTCGAGGCCGACTTTCTCCACGGTCTGCTGGATGATTTCCAGCGCGGCCCAGGCGTGGGCGCTGGCCCAGCGGTCCGGTTCCCGCTTGTTCACCGCGACGTGGGCGTCGAAGTAGGTCTTGGCCGCCTTGCTCATCTTCGGGTTCCACGAGCCCATGCCCATCACGCCTTCGGAGGCCTTGCCCATGCGCTCGCGGTAGATCGGGAAGGCGGTGCCGACGGCGGTGTAGAAGATCTTCGGCGCGAAGCCGATTTCCTTCGACTGGCCGGTGATCAGGAAGTTGTCCGGCGGGTAGGTGATGCCGACGAAGGCATCCGGGTTCGCGGCCTTCATGCCCTTGAGCATGGTCGACAAATCCTTGACGCCGAGCGGGTAGCTCTTCTTGTCCAGCACCTGTATGCCCTTGTCCTTGAGCATGGGCTCCAGCGCGCCGATGTTCTCCAGCCCGAACAGGTCGTCCATGTAGGCCACGGTGACGGTCTTGACGCCGTTGGCGGCGAGCATGTCGACCAGCGCCTGCATCATCGGTTTGGGTTGCTGCAGGGTGACGAAGTAGTAGGGCAGCTTCATGTCCACCAGCTTCTGCGACAGCGCGGTGGGCGCCACCAGCGGGTAGCCGTGCTTGTTGGCGACGGGCGCCACGGCGAAGTTGGCGCCGGTGCCCCAGGGCGGCAGGACGATATCAACCTTGTCCGTGGTCATGAATTTTTCGTAGCTGCGCACGATGGTTTCCATGTCGCTGCGGTCATCGACGCCGACCAGTTCGATCTTGCGCTTCTTGCCCTGCACGTTGAGTCCGCCAGCCTTGTTGACCATGTCGGCCCAGAGCAGGTAGTTGGGCTCCTGCGTGGTCTGCGCGCCGGGCGCGAAGGGGCCGGAACGCGACTGGGTGTAGCCGACCTTGATGGTTGGCTCCTGCGCCACGGCGAAACCGGGAAGTGCCAGCAGGCCGGCGATGGCGAGGGCGGCTTGCAGGGTGAGTCTTCTGGGTAATGGATGCATGGTGTCTCCTCCTTGTTGGAATGTTTGATGGTCAGAAGGGATAGCGCGGCGCGCTGTCCTTGATCGTGACCCACTGCCACTGCGTGAACTCTTCCCAGTTGGCCGGCCCGCCGTGGCGCCCGCCGTTGCCCGAGGCACCGCGGCCGCCAAAGGGAATGTGCGGCTCGTCGGCCACGGTCTGGTCGTTGATGTGCAGCAGGCCGGTCGGGATGCGGTTGGCCAGCGCCATGGCGCGCCCGACCGAAGCGCTGATGACGCCGAGCGAGAGGCCATAGTCGGTCTGGTTGGCCAGCGCCACGGCCTCGTCCTCGTCCTTGAACTCGACCACCGAGGCCACCGGGCCGAACACTTCCTCGTCGAAGCAGCGCATGCCGGGCGCGACCTGGGTCAGCACCGTCGGCTTGTAGAAATTGCCCTCGAAAGTACCGCCGGCGGCCAGCCGCGCGCCTTGCTTGATGCTGTCCTCGACGATGCCGTGCACGCGCTCGCGCTGGCGTTCGCTGATCAGCGGGCCCAGGGCGACCTGCTGCGTCGCCGGGTCGCCGACCGGCAGGTGGGTGGCTTTGCCGACCAGCAGGTCGGTGATTTTCGCCGCGATCTTTTCGTGTACCAGGATCACCCCGGTGCTCATGCAGATCTGCCCCTGATGCAGGTAGGCGCCCCAGGCCGCACACGATGCGGCGAGATCGACATCGGCATCGTCGAGGATGATCAGGCGGTTCTTGCCGCCGAGTTCCAGCGTGACTTTCTTCAGGTGCTTGCCGGCCAGTTCGCCGACGCTGCGCCCGGCCGCGGTGGAACCGGTGAAGGAGATCATGGCGATGTTGGGATCGGCGCACATGGCCTGGCCGACGTCGGCGGCGCCGGGCAGCACCTGCAGGCAGTCCTTGGGCAGGCCGGCTTCCTCGAAGACGCGGGCGATCAGGTAGCCGCCGGTGATCGGCGTCTGCGGATCGGGTTTCAGCACCACGGTGTTGCCGACCGCGAGCGCCGGGGCGACGGCGCGGATCGACAGGATCAGCGGAAAGTTGAAGGGCGAGATGACGCCGACCACGCCGTGCGGCACGCGTCGGGCAAAACTGATGCGGCCGCCGTCGCTGGGCAGCATCAGGCCGCTGGGCTGGGTCACCATGCCGGCGGCCTCGTGCAGGATGCCGACCGCCATGTGCAGTTCGACGCCGGCCTTGGGCGGGATGCAGCCGGTCTCGCGCACGATCCATTGCGTCATGCCCTCGGTCTCGCGCTCGATGATCGCGGCGGCCTTGCGGAAGATCGCGGCGCGCTGCTCGTAAGGCAGCGCGACCCAGGCCGCCTGCGCGGCCCTGGCGGCCTGCGCGGCTTCGGCGACATCGGCCGGAGTGGCCATGCCGACGCGGGTCAGTACCGCGCCAGTGGCCGGTTCCAGGATTTCGCGTGCGGCAGCGGCGGCCTTCCAGCCGCCGAGGAACAGTTTGCCGTTCCAGATGCCGGTATTCAGGAAAGGTTTGTCGTTGGCACCCATTGAGGTCTCCTCTGTTGGTTCTTGCTGGTGGCTGCAGCAGACCCCAGAGTAGGCCGCCCAGCCGCGCGCGGCTTGCACCACAGCGCACGGATTCTTGTCCGCCAGCGCACATTCGATTGCGCACCGCAGCAGCCCGGCGCGGTTTGCGCCGTCCCGGATTGTCTGCTATGTTGTTTAGTATTAAACAGTTGGCCATTCCAATCAAAAGGCCGACGGAGGAGAACACCCCATGGGCACTTTGGCGACGGTTTCCACCGACGAGGTTCGGCCGCATGAGCGGACGGCTTTCTGGACCGATCTGATCTGGCACAAGCTCGGACGCCTGCGTTCCGAGACCTTCGGCGACGAGAACTTCCGCGGTCGCATGGTGCTGGGCGAGGTCGGCAGCGTGAAGATGTGCCGCCTTTCGGCGGCGCGCCACCGCGTGTTGCGCACGCCCGACCTGATCCGCCAGGATGACCGCGGCTATCTCAAGCTGGTGGTGCAGTTGGAAGGCAGCACCTGGTTCGAGCAGAACGGGCAAAAGACCCTGTTGTCACCGGGCGAATGGAGCATCTACGACACGATGAAGGCCTACAGCGTATCCAACACCGGCCCAATCGAACAACTGGTGCTGCTGGTGCCGCGCGAGCAGGTGCTGACGGCCGGCATGAAAGCCGACGACCTGATGGTGCAGCGCTATTCGGCGCGTGCGGGCATCGGCCGCCTGGCCTGCGATTTGATGGGCGCCGCGTTCGACGAAATTCCCGGCAGCAGCCCGCAGTCGGCGGCGGCCGTTGGCGAAGCGATCACCCAGTTGCTGCGGCACTCGCTGCTGGAGCGCTCGGGCGTGCCCACCGACCTGTCGCACCGCGAGGCGCTGCGCGACCGCATCAAGGCCTACATCGATCGAAATCTGCGCGACCCCGGACTGTCGATCGACCAGATCGCCGATGCCTTGCATTGCGGCAAGCGCAACCTGCACAAGGTCTTCAGCCATGACGGCACGACGATCAGCGACTTCATCTGGAGACTGCGGCTGGAGCGCTGTCGCGATGATCTGGCGGCGCCCACCTGCGCCTGGAAATCCATTACCGAGATCGCATTTTCCTGGGGCTTCAACAGCTCGACGCACTTCAGCAAGGCATTCAAGGAAGCCTTCGGCATGCCACCGCGCGCCTACCGGCTGGCGGCGGGCAAGGAGAGCGAACACCTGCGTCCTCGGGTTCGGCGCGACGCGTCATTCACGTCGTCGGTGGCGTCGGTCCTGCGCAGCATCGACCTGCCCGACGAATATCGCGCAGGCTAGGAAGAGCTTTCAGGCCCCGGCTCCAGCGATCGAAAAATCAGGCCGGCAGCGGAGCGGCCACGGCAGGCGCAAAAGTGAAGGCGTCGGCGAAGAACTCTTCGGCCGGCAGGCCGCGCGCGATGAACTCGGCTCGCGCAGCGTCGATCATGGCCGGCGCGCCGCAGGCATAGACCTGATAGGCGGACAGGTCGCCGTGATCTTCCAGCACGGCGCGATGCACCAGGCCGCTGCGCCCGGCCCAGGCATCCTGCGGCGTGGCGTCCGACAGCACCGGCACGTAGCGGATATGCGGGTGCGTGGCGGCCCAGCCTGCGGGCAGGTCGGGCAGGTAGAGCCCGCCACGGGTGCGCGCGCCCCAGTAGATGTCCATCGGCCGCGCGATGTGGCTGTGAATGGCGTGCTCGACCAGGGCCTTGATCGGCGCGAAGCCGGTGCCGCCGGCGACCAGGATCACCGGTTTGCTCGATTCCTCGCGCAGGAAAAAGCTGCCATAGGGGCCCTGGAAACGCAGAATGTCCTTTTCCTTCATGCCGGAAAACACATGGCCGGTGAATTCGCCGTCGGCGATCAGGCGCACGTGCAGTTGCAGAAAGCCATCGTCATGCGGTGCATTGGCGATGGAAAAGGCGCGGCGCTTGCCGTCCTTGAGCATGAACTCGATGTACTGCCCGGCAAGGAACTGCAGGCGCTCGTTGGCCGGCAGCTTGAGGCTCAGCACGATCACGTCGTCGGCCACGCGCTCGATCGTCTGCACCCTGCAGGGCATGATCTTGACCGGGATGTCCTTGGCCGTGCCCACTTCGCGGCATTCGAGCACCAGGTCGGAGAGCGGCTTGGCACAACAGTACAGCGTCAGCCCGCTGGCGCGATCGGCGGTGGACAGAGCCTGGTCCTGCGCCGCGCCGTGGTCCACCAGGCCGTCGAGCACCTTGCCCTTGCAGGTGCCGCAGGCACCGTTGCGGCAGCCGTAAGGCAGGGTCAGGCCGGCGTCGAGCGCCGCCTGCAGCACGGTATCGCTGCCGTCGCTGGTGAAGCTGTGCCCGCTGGGCTGCAGGGTGACGCGAAATGGGGTGGCTGGGGGGGCAACTGAGGGGGCAACTGAGGCCATGCGATAATCATCCGATGCGAAGATTGCTGATAATTGGTTGCGGTGACGTGATGCGCCGCGCGTTGCCGCAACTCGTGCGTCGCTGGCACGTGCTGGCGCTGGTGCGTCAACACGATCCGCAACTGTCCGCGCTGGGCATCACGCAAATCGAGGGCGACCTCGACCGGCCCGAGACCCTGACCCGCCTCGCCGGCATCAGCGATGCCGTGATCCACAGCGCGCCGCCGCCCCCGCAGGGAACGGATGACACCCGCACACGAAATCTGATTGCCACTTTGCAGCGCGGCAAAAGTCTACCACGGCAACTCGTGTACATCAGCACCAGCGGCGTCTATGGCGATTGCGGCGGCGCCTGGGTCAGCGAAACCCGGAGCCCTGCCGCACAGTCCGCCCGCGCGGCAAGGCGCGTCGATGCCGAACACCGCTTGCGTCGCTTCGGCCGCCAGCCGGGGCGCCATTGCCGCGTCAGCATCCTGCGCGCACCGGGCATCTATGCGGCCGACCGGCTGCCGCTGGAGCGCCTGCACAAACGCTTGCCGCTGATGCTGCACGCCGAGGACAGCCACACCAACCACATCCACGCCGACGACCTCGGGCGCGCCTGCATCGCGGCGCTGGCGCGCGGACGGGCCAACCGCGCGTACAACATCAACGACGACTCTTCGCTGCTGATGGGCGAATGGTTCGACGCGCTGGCAGACGCCTTTGCCCTGCCGCGCGCCCCGCGGCTGCCGCGCGAGGAAGTGCGGCGCCTGGTACCGCCGCTGCAGTGGTCGTTCATGAACGAATCGCGGCGACTCGACAACAGCCGGATGAAACAGGAACTGCGCCTGCGCCTGCGCTATCCGACCGTAGCCGCGGGAATTTCGGCGGTTTTATAGAGGAAGCACCATGCTCTGGGTAAAAGCCTTTCACATCGTCTTCGTCGTCAGTTGGTTCGCCGGACTGTTCTATTTGCCACGCATATTCGTGAACCTCGCCATGGTGCCGGCCGACAGTCATGCCGAACGGGAACGGCTGCGGCTGATGGCGACCAAGCTGTATCGCTTCGTCACACCGATCGGCGTGCTGGCGATAGGCTTCGGCCTGTGGCTGTGGTTCGGTTACGGCTTCGGCGGCGGCTGGCTGCATGCCAAGCTCACGCTGGTACTGGTCCTCGCCGCCTATCATGTCTGGTGCGGACGGCTGCTCGCCGAATTCGCCAGCGGCGGCTCGACCAAAACCCATGTCTGGTTTCGCTTCTTCAACGAGCTGCCGGTGCTGGTGCTGGTGGCGATCTGCATCCTGACCGTGGTGAAACCCTTCTGAACATGAACCACTATTTCGTCACTTGTCCGCGCGGACTCGAATCCCTGCTCGCCGAAGATCTCGCCGCCGCCGGCGGCAAGGAGCTTGCGACGGTACCGGGCGGCGTCGGCTGCAACGGCAGTCTCGAAACCGGCTATCGCATCAATCTCGAATCGCACATTGCGACGCGCGCCTTGTGGCGCGTCGCGCGCGGCGGCTATCGCAACGAAGCCGAGATCTACCAGTTGGCCTACGACGTCGACTGGTCGCGGTTGTTTTCGGTGGACCGCTCGATCCGCGTCTATGTCACGGCGATCCGCTCGCCGCTGAAGAGCATCGAGTTCATCACCCTGAAGGTCAAGGATGCCGTCTGCGACCGTTTTCGCGCCGAGACCGGGCGCCGTCCCAGCGTCAATACGAAAAATCCCGAGGTCCGCATCCATCTTTTCATCACCGAGCAGCAGGCCACGCTCTACCTCGACACCTCGGGCGAACCGCTCTACATGCGCGGCCACAAGCTGGCCAAGGTCGGCGCGCCACTCAAGGAAAACCTCGCCGCCGGCATCCTGCGCCTGTCCGGTTGGCAGCCCGGCACGCCGCTGCTCGATCCGATGTGCGGCAGCGGCACTTTCCTGCTCGAAGCGGCGCAGATCAGCCTCGACGACGCGCCGGGCCTGTCGCGTGAACCGGGCGACTTCGGCTTCGAGCATCTGAAGTCCTTCGATCCCGGCCTCTGGCGCAAACTCCAGCGTGAAGCCGCCGAGCGCCGCCGCGAAGCCGTCGCCCTGCCCTTGTTCGGCAGCGACATCGATGCCGATGCCGTCGCCCGCACGCGGCAGAACCTTGCCGGCGCCGGGCTCGACGATCTGGTCACGCTGCAACAGGCCGACCTGCTGACCCGCCCGGCGCCGGCGCCGGCGGGCGTGCTGGTGGCCAATCCGCCCTATGGCGAACGGCTCGGCAGCGAGGAGGAACTGGCGGCCTTCTATCCCGCGCTGGGCGATGCGCTGAAGCAGCGCTTCGCCGGCTGGAGCTGCTGGTTCCTCTCGGCCGACACGCGCCTGCCCAAGCTGATCCGGCTGCAGACATCGCGCAAGATCCCGCTCTACAACGGCGCGCTCGAATGCCGGCTGTACAACATCGAGATCATCGCCGGCGGCAACCGCCGCGAGCGAGCGCAGTAAGGCGCTTCGGTTCGAAGCGCCCCTCGAATTCGAGTGAAGCGAGCGAACTTTAGCGCCCGCCCCGGGGCGGGGGGCGCAGGCGGGGTTTCGCAAAGCACTGCTTTGCGCCGCCGTAGCCGGCCGGCTGTGCAAAGCCGGCCGTGGAACGGGGGGGGACTATGTTTATTGTCTGACTTAACGATCGTGAGCGCAGCTCACGTATCGTGAAAGTCAGACAATATCCAGATGCTGGATCCCGGCGTTGCGATCCATGTCCTGCGACTGCTTGCTGTGCAGCTTGATCATCAGGCGCACCTCGTTCATCGAGTCGGCGAAACGCAGCGCATCGTCGTAGCTGATGCGGCCCTCCTCGAACAGGTCGAACAGCGCCATGTCGAAGGTTTTCATGCCGAGCTCCTTCGACTTCTTCATGATCTCCTTGATGCCGTGAACCTCGCCCTTGAAGATCAGGTCGGCAATCAGCGGTGAATTGAGCAGCACCTCGACGGCCGCCGCACGGCCCTTGCCTTCCTTGACCGGAATCAGGCGCTGCGAAACGATAGCCTTGAGGTTGAGGGAAAGGTCCATCAGCAGCTGCGGGCGGCGTTCCTCGGGAAAGAAGTTGATGATGCGGTCGATCGCCTGATTGGCGTTGTTGGCGTGCAGCGTGCCCATCGCCAAGTGGCCGGTTTCGGCAAAGGCGATGGCGTGTTCCATGACTTCGCGGTCGCGGATCTCGCCGATCAGGATCACGTCGGGCGCTTGGCGCAGGGTGTTCTTCAGCGCGATTTCCCAGGAGTCGGTATCGACGCCGACCTCGCGCTGGGTGATCACGCAGTTGCGATGGTCATGCACGTATTCGACCGGGTCCTCGATGGTGATGATGTGGCCGTAGCTGTTCTGGTTGCGGTAGCCGATCATCGCCGCCAGCGAGGTCGACTTGCCCGAACCCGTGCCGCCGACGAACAGCACCAGGCCGCGCTTGGTCATCGACACGTCCTTCAGCACCGGCGGCAGCTTGAGATCTTCGAATTCGGGAATCTGCACATTGATCGTGCGCATGACGATGCCGACGCGACCCTGCTGGACGAAGGCATTGACGCGGAAGCGGCCGATGCTGGCGGGAGAGATAGCGAAGTTGCATTCCTTGGTCGCCTCGAACTCGGCGGCCTGCTTGTCGTTCATGATGGCGCGCGCCAATTCCTGCGTGTGTTGCGGCGACAGCGGCTGGGTGGTGGCCGGCGTCATCCTGCCGTCGATTTTCATGGCCGGCGGGAAGCCGGCGGTGATGAACAAGTCCGACCCCTTCTTCTGCATCATCATTGTCAGAAGTTGGTACATGAACTTAAGGCCTTCGTCGCGTTCCATGGTGGGAATCTCCGTTGATTCTTTCTGCTTTAGCCGCGTCAGCGGCTCCGACTAGTAGCCTCCCCGCGAGGGGAGGATGGGAGGGGCGGGCGTAATTTGCGAACAAGGACAATTCCCTGGCGTCAGCCAGGGAAATTATCCTTGTTCGCCGCCTTGCTGCGCGCCTCTCCGGGAGAAATGATCTTGCGCTTGACCAGGTCCTGCAGGTTCTGGTCCAGCGTCTGCATGCCGTACTGCTGGCCGGTCTGGATCGCCGAATACATCTGCGCCACCTTGGCCTCGCGGATCAGATTGCGGATGGCCGGGGTGCCGACCATGATCTCGTGCGCCGCGACGCGGCCGGTGCCATCCATGGTCTTGCACAGGGTCTGCGAGATCACCGCCTTCAGCGATTCCGACAACATGGCGCGGATCATTTCCTTTTCCGCGGCGGGGAACACGTCGATGATCCGGTCGATGGTCTTGGCCGCCGACGAGGTGTGCAGCGTGCCGAATACGAGGTGGCCGGTTTCGGCGCCGGACATGGCCAGGCGGATGGTTTCCAGGTCGCGCATTTCGCCGACCAGGATCACGTCCGGGTCTTCGCGCAGGGCCGAACGCAGCGCGTTGTTGAAGGACAGCGTATGCGGGCCGACCTCGCGCTGGTTGATCAGGCATTTCTTGGTTTCATGGACGAACTCGATCGGGTCCTCGACGGTCAGGATGTGGCCGTATTCGACTTCGTTCTTGTGGTTGACCATGGCCGCCAGCGTGGTCGACTTGCCCGAACCGGTCGGCCCGGTGACCAGCACCAGTCCGCGCGGCTGGTCGGCCAGTTCCTCGAAAATCTTCGGGCACTTGAGGTCTTCGAGCGACAGGATCTTCGACGGAATGGTCCGCATCACCGCCGCCGCGCCGCGGTTCTGGACGAAGGCATTGACCCGGAAGCGCGCCAGATTCGGCACCGCGAAGGAAAAGTCGCACTCCAGATTTTCCTCATATACCTTGCGCTGGCCGTCATTCATGATGTCATAAATCATGGCATGCACGTCCTTGTGTTCCATCGGCGGCAGATTGATTTTGCGCACGTCGCCATGGACCCGGATCATCGGCGGCAGACCGGCGGACAGGTGCAGGTCGGAGGCCTTGTTCTTGACGACGAAGGTGAGCAGTTCGGTGATGTCCATGAGCGCTTTCCTCTAGATGGGGTGCGATATACTTTGAAAACGCTATATGACATCAATCGCCGCCAACTTGCAAGCCGTGCGTGCACGCATCGCCGCCGCCTGTGCTGCCGCGGGACGACCGGTGGATTCCGTGCAATTGCTGGCGGTTTCCAAGACCTGGCCGGCTGCCAGCGTGCGTGAAGCGGCCGCGGCGGGGCAGCGCGCCTTCGGCGAGAACTACGTGCAGGAAGCCGTCGACAAGGCTGCGGAACTGGCCGCACTGAAACTCGACTGGCATTTCATCGGCCCGCTGCAGAGCAACAAGACGCGACCGGTGGCGGAAGGCTTTGCCTGGGTGCATTCGGTGGATCGCCTGAAAATCGCCGAGCGGCTCGCCGCGCAGCGCCCGCCGCAACTGCCGCCGCTGCAGGTCTGCGTCCAGGTCAATGTCTCCGGCGAAGCTTCGAAAAGCGGCTGCGCACCGGACCAGGCCGCGGCCCTGGCGCATGCCGTGGCCGCCCTGCCCGACCTGCGCCTGCGCGGATTGATGGCGATTCCCGAGCCGAGCGACGACAGCCGCCTGCAGCGCAGCCGCTTCGCCCTGTTGCGGCAGTTGCGCGATCGGCTCAACGCGGAAGGACTGGAACTCGACACCCTGTCGATGGGCATGAGCGAAGACCTCGAGGCGGCGATAATGGAAGGCGCGACCATCGTGCGCATCGGCACCGCAATTTTCGGCAAACGGGATTACACGACATGAAAATTACATTTATCGGTGGCGGCAATATGGCCGTCGCCCTGATCGGCGGCCTGCGCAAGCAGGGTTTTTCAGCGGCCGGCATACAGGTGGTGGAGCCCTTCGCCGAGGCGCGCGAAAAGCTCACCGAGAGTTTCGGCGTGCGTTGCACGGCAGCGGTCGACGCCGCGGCGCTCGATTGCGAGGCGCTGGTGCTGGCGGTCAAGCCGCAACAGCTCAGGGAAGCGGTCGCCCCCCTGCGCGGCAAACTCGGCACGCAGCTGGTGGTGAGCATCGCCGCCGGCCTGCGCATGGCCGACATCTCGTGCTGGCTGGGCAACTACAGCAAGCTGGTGCGCACCATGCCGAACACGCCGGCGCTGATCGCCGCCGGCATCACCGGCCTGTGCGCCGACCCGAGCGTCGACCTCGAAGGGCGCGGCACGGCGGAAAAGATACTCAAGGCAGTGGGCAGCACGGTGTGGATAGCGCAAGAGGAACAAATGGATGCCGTCACCGCGATTTCGGGCAGCGGCCCGGCCTATGTTTTCTATTTCATCGAGGCCATGGAAACCGCCGCGCTCAAGCTGGGTTTCGATGCGCAGTCCGCACGCCAGCTGAGCGTCGAGACCTTTGTCGGCGCCGCCCGCCTGGCGCAACAGAGCAGCGAGTCGATCGCCACCTTGCGCCAGCGCGTAACCTCCAAGGGCGGCACCACGGAAGCGGCACTGTTGTCATTCGCTGCCAGCAACATCGCCGGCGCCATCGGCGAGGGCATCATGGCCGCCGAGGCGCGAGGGCGTGAACTCGGCGAAATTCTCGGTAAAGCCTGATGATTGCCCAGATATTCCTGTTCGTCCTCGACACCGTCTGCGGCTTCCTGACGCTGGCGCTGCTGGTGCGCTTCGCGATGCAATGGGCGCGCACCCCGTTCCGCAACCCCCTGGGGCAATTCATCGTCGCCGTCACCGACTGGATGGTGCGCCCGCTGCGGCGCCTGGTGCCCGGGCTGTTCGGCCTCGACCTGGCGAGCCTGCTGCTGGCCTGGCTGTGGCAGGTGGCCTATCAGGGACTTGCACTGGGGCTCTCGGGCGTGCTCTCCGCCGTATCGCCAGCACCAATTCTTGTGGTGGCCATGCTCGCCGCGCTGGACGTGGCGAAGATCGGCCTCTATCTGATGATCGGAGCGGTGTTGATATCGGCGGTATTCTCCTGGGTGAATCCCCATGCGCCGCTGGCCGGGGTGTTCGACACCCTGACGCGGCCCCTGCTGCGACCGTTCCGCCGCGTCATCCCGCCCATCGGCGGGGTCGATCTTTCGCCGCTGGCGCTGCTGCTGGTGCTGCAGATTGCACTGTTCATCATCGCCGGCCTGCGCCAGAACGTGATGCCCATGATGCTGCTCTCATGAACGGCCCGTGCCCCAGCCCCTTATCCAGGACAAAGGGTTACGGCAGATCATGAGCTGGCTGGTGGCCGACGGCAGCGGCGTGACATTGCGCCTGCATATCCAGCCGGGAGCGAAGAAAACCGAAGTGGTGGGCCTGCACGGCGAGGCGCTGAAGATCCGCCTTGCGGCACCGCCGGTGGACGGCAAGGCGAATGCCTGCCTGCTGGCCTTTCTTGCCGAACGGCTCGATGTGGCCAAATCGGCGGTCAGCCTGATCAGCGGCGACAGTTCGCGCGCCAAGCGGGTGCGGGTGGCAGGCATCGATCCGTCTACCGTGCAAGCCCGCCTGGGCGGCGGCAGCGATGCCGTGCCGAAGCGGCCAGCCTAGCGGTTGCAGGGCCGGCTTCAGTCGGCCAGAGTGGTTGGCGGACTGAAGTCCGCCCTACAGCCCGCCCTACGGTCCGCCCTGCCATGGAAGGGCTATTGCGCCAGCGCCGCACCGGCGCTGGGGATTCGATATCGGTCCGACCGGACCCGTCAAAAACATTGCAGCAGGTATTGATCGCAATAGAGTTTCTTCCAGTAAGCCAGGGCCAGCCAGAGCCAGAACAGCAGGAAGAAGGCCACCACGGGCACGTGGCGGTCGATGATCAGCCGTGGCGTAATCTTGCGCACAAGCTTCACCACCGGCCCCGTGACGATCAGGAACAATTTGTACATGGTGTTGTTGTGGCGGCGGCTGCCCGCCAGCAGAGCCAGCAGACCCTGGCCGAGCAGAAACAACATCGCGACTTCGACCAGCGCGCGCAACACGCCGATCATGAAGAGTTCAGGGTGGCTCATGGTATGTTTCGGTCTCCGTTAATTTGCTTGGTCAATCTGATGAATTACGATCACTGGCGGCATTATGCCCGCGGCTGGCTGTTTCACTTCTTCGGCCGCGAGGACAGCGCCTTCGACGCCTACCTCACGGCATTCAGCATCAACCCGCAGGACGTGCAGTCGGCACGCCATCTGGCGGCGATTGCAGCGAAGCGGAAGAATTACGAAGTCGCGATCAAGTGGTTCGAGACGGCGCTGGCGCTGACTCCGGACGACGGCGCCAACTGGTTCAACCTCGGCTACGTTTGCGAGCATGCGGGCAAGCCGCAGCAGGCGGTCGCCGCCTTTACCGAGGCGGTGCGCCTGGTGCCCTCGCAGGACATGGCCTGGTACGGCATGGGCCTGGCCTATGCACGCCTGGGGCAGCATGACCAGGCGGTCACGGCGTTGGAAAAAGTGGTCGAACTGCAGCCCATGAGCGGCGAAGGCTTCTACCAGCTGGGCATGGCCTATCACCATGCCAACCGTCCCGACGACGTCACGAAAATCCTCAAGCGCCTGGTCGGTTTCGAGCCCAAGCGAGCAAGGAAACTGGCGCAGGACACCCAGCGCGCCGATTTGATGAAATTCATTCCGGAACTTCCCTTCTGATTCGTTAAGGCTGCCGCCCGCAGCGCCACGGTAGTTGACGCTGGCGGCACGGCAAATTCGTATCCATCCAGGCCAAAGACCTCCTGCGGATGTATTCAGCCCAGTGGCTGGATATATCCCGGAATACCGCTTCGCGTTTTGGTCGAGGGCTTTGCCCGCCGGGGATTCCGCTTTATGTCCTGCAAGGGACGATATCCCGGGACGCGGGCCGGCGATAGCTCTGCATACCGTCTCGTCGGCAGAGCCTCCGAGACATATCCCGCCGAGGAATACCTCCCGTGCCTCCGGCGCGGACATACCCCACCGGGGGGTACCGTCTGACTTTCCAAGTCAGACCACTGCTGTCCGGCTAAATCGCGAACAGATTCAATTGGTTGTTGATGATACTGCT
>NZ_JASJPC010000012.1:50777-182998 GCF_031426875.1 Sulfuritalea sp. | reverse complement strand
AACTCCGCCTTGCTTTCACTTCCTTCAGCGGCTCCGCATGCAGCAGAGAGGGGCGATTATAGGGGGCCATTTTCAATGTGTAAACCCCTTCTCGTTTTTTTCTTTCCGATGTTGATGAAATTCTTCGCAGAGCCCGCATCGTAGAATCTCCCGCCATGATTCCATATGCCCTGATTCGGCCCTTGCTCTTCACACTCGACCCCGAGCGCGCGCATGAATTGACGCTTGGCCTGCTCGCCATCGGCGGGGCTCTGCGTTTCGGGCAGGCCGCCACGGCAGGCGCCAACGCAGTCGACGTCATGGGCCTGCGTTTTCCCAATCGTGTCGGTCTGGCGGCGGGCCTCGACAAGAACGGGACGGCCATTGATGGACTCGCGCGCCTCGGCTTCGGCTTCCTGGAAGTGGGCACGGTCACGCCGCGCCCCCAACCCGGCAACCCGAAGCCGCGCCTGTTCCGGCTGCCGGAACACCAGGCCATCATCAACCGCATGGGTTTCAACAATGCAGGTATCGACGCGCTACGCGAGCGATTGGCGCATGTGGGTTACCGCGGCATTCTCGGCATCAACATCGGCAAGAACTTCGACACCCCTATAGAAAAGGCGGTAGACGACTACCTGATCTGCCTCGACAAGGCCTATCCGCTGGCGAGCTACATCACCGTCAATATTTCCTCGCCCAATACCAAGAACCTGCGCCAGTTGCAGGGAGCATCGGAACTTGACGCCCTGCTGGGTGCGCTCAAGTCCCGGCAAACGGCGCTGACCGATCGGCACGGCCGCTACGTACCGCTGGCGCTCAAGATTGCACCGGATCTCGACTCGGGCCAGATCACCAGCATTGCCGACGCGCTCAAACGCCACCGGATCGACGCCGTCATCGCCACGAACACCACGCTTGGCCGCGAAGGCGTCGAATCATCGCCGCTCGCCGCCGAAGCAGGCGGTTTGTCCGGCAGTCCGCTGTTCGACAAGTCCACGGCGGTGATTCGCGATCTGGCACAGGCTTTGGCCGGGGAATTGCCGATCATCGCCGCCGGCGGCATCACCAGCGGTGTTCGCGCACGAGCCAAACTCGACGCCGGCGCCGCCCTGGTGCAACTCTATAGCGGACTGATATACCGGGGCCCGCAACTCGTCGCCGAATGCATTGAAGCCACCGGCAAGGCCACGCGGCAGTAAAATCGACATCCTTCTTGCGCAAATACCATTAAAGGCGAGATAATTTGATCTCCACCAATTGTTGCGGACTACGCGCTGCGCGCTGCGCATCATGACCAGCTATCTCTTCATCGTTCTCGGCGCCGTCCTCGTAAACAACGTCGTTTTCGTGCGCATTCTCGGCTTGTGTCCGTTCATGGGCGTATCCAAGAAGCTGGAAACTGCGCTCGGCATGGGGGCTGCCACGACCTTCGTCCTGACCATGGCCTGCGGCGCCAGCTTCGTCATCGATCGCTGGCTGCTGATACCCAATCATCTGGAGTATCTGCGCACGCTGTCCTTCATCGTGACGATTGCCGCCATCGTGCAGCTCACGGAACTGGTGATCCAGAAGACCAGCCCGCTGCTGCACCAGGTGCTTGGCATTTACCTGCCGCTGATCACGACCAATTGCGCGGTACTCGGCATCCCGTTGCTCAACGTCAGCCTGCGTCACAACTTTCTTGAGTCGCTCCTGTTCGGCTTCGGCAGCGCGGTCGGCTTCACGCTGGCGTTGATCCTGTTCGCCGGCATACGCGAACGTCTCGAAGCGGCCGACGTCCCGGTGCATTTCCGCGGCACAGCGATCGCCATGATCACGGCGGGCCTGATGAGCCTGGCCTTCATGGGTTTTGCCGGCCTGGACAAGTACAGGTAGGACATGCTCGAAGCCCTGCTCGTCATGGCGCTGGGCGCCATTCTGCTCGGTGCTGCGCTCGGCTACGCCGCCGTGCGCTTCCGTGTCGAAGGCGATCCGCTGGTCGAAAAGATCGACGCCATCCTGCCGCAAACGCAGTGCGGCCAGTGCGGCTTTCCTGGCTGCAAGCCCTACGCCACAGCCATCGCCAAGGGCGAAGCCGAGATCAATCAATGTCCGCCGGGGGGCGAGGAAGGCATCCACAAGCTCGCCGACCTGCTGGGCCGCGAGTTCAAGCCCCTTTCCGCCGAACACGGCATCGAGAAGCCGAAATCCGTCGCCGTCATCGACGAGCAGGCCTGCATCGGTTGCACGCTGTGCATCCAGGCCTGCCCGGTGGATGCCATCGTCGGCGCCGCCAAGCAGATGCACACGGTGGTGACCAGCCAGTGCACAGGTTGCGAGCTGTGCCTGCCGCCCTGCCCGGTCAATTGCATCTCCATGGAACCGATCGGCGAGAGCGTCGAAACCTGGAAATGGAAGTACCCGGTGATCAAGATCACACCGGTGCAGAAGGAAACCGCATGAGCGTGTTGCAGCGCCTGTTCGGCTTTCACGGCGGCGTCAAGCCGGCCTACAACAAGGAAGCGTCGACCACCCAGCCTATCGCCGTGGCGCCAACGCCAACTCTTCTGGTGATCCCGCTCCATCAAAGCATCGGCGGACCTCCGCGACCCCTGGTTGCTGCAGGCGATCGCGTGTTCAAGGGCCAGCGCATCGGTGCCGCCGACGGCAACGTATCCTCTGCCGTGCATGCCTCGACTTCTGGCACGGTGGTCGCCGTCGAGATGCGCCTGATGCCGCATACCTCGGGGCTTTCCGCCCTGTGCGTGGTGATCGAACCGGATGGCCGCGACGAATGGATCGTGCGCCAGCCCTTCGATTTCCGCGCCGCAGCGCCGCACCAGACCCGCGACTACCTGCGCGACGCTGGCGTCGTCGGCCTCGGCGGCGCGGTGTTCCCCAGCTACCTGAAACTCACGGCGGGCAAGCAGGGCAGGCTCGATACACTGGTCCTCAACGGCGCCGAATGTGAGCCTTTCATCACCTGCGACGACGTCCTCATGCGCGAGCGCGCCGAGGCCATCCTCAAGGGCGCCGCGATCATGCGCGAGATGCTCGCCGCGGGCCGGGTCCTGATCGGCATCGAGGACAACAAACTGCAAGCCATCGCCGCGATGGAAGTTGCCACCCGCGCTGCCAATCAGGCCGCCGGCGATGAGGCGATGCAGGTGGTTTCCGTGCCGACACGCTATCCGGCGGGCGGCGCCAAGCAGCTGATACGGGTCCTGACCGGAATCGAGGTGCCGCATGGCGAGCGCTCGACAGAATATGGCGTGCAGTGCTTCAACGTCGGCACTGCGTATGCGATCTACGAGGCCATCGAGCTGGGCCAGCCGCTGATTTCGCGCATCGTCACGGTCGCCGGCAACGTCGGCAACGCGCGCAATTTCGAAGTGCTGTTCGGCACGCCGATGCGCGACTTGATCGCCCTGTGCGACCCGCTGCCCGACAGCGACCGCGTGATCATGGGCGGACCGATGATGGGTCTGCTGATGCCGGCTAACAGCGTACCGGTGGTCAAGGCCACCAACTGCATACTGGTCGGCTCGAAAAAGCTGTTCCCGCCGCCGCCGCCCGAGATGCCCTGCATCCGCTGCGGCGAATGCGCCAAGGTCTGCCCGGCCGACTTGCAGCCCTTCGAAATGTACTGGTTCTCGCGCGCGAAGATTTTCGGCAAGGCACAGGAATACCATCTATTCGATTGCATCGAATGCGGTTGCTGCGCCTACGTTTGCCCCTCGCGAATTCCCCTGGTCGACTACTACCGCTTCGCCAAGAGCGAGATCTGGGCGCGTGAAGTGGAGAAGGAATCCGCCGATCAGGCACGCGAGCGCTACGAGTTCCGCCTGCTGCGCGAAGAACGCGAACGGCAGGAAAAGGCTGCCAAGCTTGCGGCAAAGACCGCTGCCGGGCGCGAAAAGGCCGCCGCCGCGCTGGCCGAAGCGCAAAAGCCAGCTGCCACACCCGAAGAGGATGCGAAGAAGGCTCTGATCGCCGCGGCGCTGGAACGCGCCCGTGCCCAAAAAGAGCAAGTGCAGCCGGAGAACGTCAGCGACCTGACGCCGGAACAGCAGGCCGAAGTCGCCGCCATCGAAGCGCGCCGCGCCGAGATCCGCGAAATGGCCAAGCCGCACCTGCGGCAGGACGACTGAACAACAGCGTGATCCCCTCGTGAACAACTCGCCCTATTTCCTCAAACCCGCCAGCGTGCAATCCGTGATGCTGCGCGTGCTGCTGGCGCTGCTGCCCGGCATCGCCGCCTACGTCTGGTTCTTCGGCGCGGCGATCCTGGTGCAGATCGCCCTCGCCTCGGTGACGGCCCTGGCCGCCGAAGCCGTGATGCTCAAGCTGCGCGGCAAGCCGCTAATGCTGTTCCTCGGCGACGGCTCGGCGCTGGTCACGGCCTGGCTGATCGCGCTGACCTTCCCGCCCATCGCGCCCTGGTGGCTGACCGTGGTCGGCGTGCTTGCCGCCATCGTGGTGGCCAAGCACCTCTATGGCGGCCTCGGCCAGAACCCCTTCAATCCGGCCATGGTCGCCTTTGCGTTGATGATCGTCGCCTATCCCTCGCTGATGTCGCAGTGGCCGGCCGTTGGCATCACCGATTTCGCGCCGCAATGGAACGCGATTTTCGGTGCACGCCAACTCGATGCGATGACCATGGCCACCCCGCTTGATGCCCTGCGTACCGCGTTGCACACGGCCGACGCGCGCGCCACTGTGGCCGGCGTGCTAGGCCACGAAGCCATGTTCGGCAACATCGGCGGCAAGGGCTGGGAATGGGTGGCCGCCGGCTACGTCCTCGGCGGCGTTTATCTGCTGCAGCAGCGCATCGTCACCTGGCACATGCCGGCGGCCTTCCTCGCCACGCTGCTGGCGGTCTCCGGTGCCTTCTCGCTTTACGACGCCGCGCACTTCGCCGGGCCGAGCTTCCATATCTTCACCGGCGGCGCCATGCTGGGCGCCTTCTTCATCGTCACCGACCCCGTCTCCGGCTGCACCACGCCGCGCGGCAAGCTGATCTTCGCCGCCGGCATCGCCCTGCTGACCTGGATCATCCGCACCTTCGGCGCCTATCCCGACGGCATCGCCTTCGCCGTGCTGCTGATGAACATCGCCGCGCCGCTGATCGACATGTACACCCAGCCGCCGGTGTTCGGACACAAGGGCAAAGGGAGAACTCCCGATGAGTGAACCCATCGAAGTCGCCCGCCGCGAATCCAGCGTGCTACGCATATCGGTGCGCACGGCCGCCATCATGCTCGCCTTCACCCTCATCTTCACAGCGCTGATGGCCGGGACCTACAAGGCCACGGCACCCCGCGTAGCGGCCAGCGCCCTGGCCGAAAAGTTGCGTCTGATCGGCGAAGTGCTGCCCGCTGCCAACTACGACAGCGATCTGATGGCCGATGCCATCACGCTGGCGCCGCAACAAGCGCTCGGACTCGACGTGGACACCCGCCTCTGGCGCGCGCGCAGGAGCGGCATTCCCGTCGCGCTGGTGTTGGAAGCGGCGGCGCGCGACGGCTACTCGGGCCGCATCGGCCTGATCCTGGCCGTCGCCGCCGACGGCAAGCTGCTGGCAGTGCGCGTCACGGCCCACAAGGAAACGCCCGGCCTGGGCGACTACATCGACCCGAAGAAGGACCGCAACAAGAAGCGGCCCTGGATCACCCAATTCAACGACCTCGGTTTCGACAGCGTGCCGCGCGACAAATGGCGCGTGAAGAAGGACGGCGGTCGCTTCGACCAGATGAGTGGCGCGACGATTTCTGCCCGCGCCGTAACCAATGCCAGCGGTCGCGCCCTGGCCTGGACCCTGGAACACCGCGACAAGTTGTTTGCCCTGCCGGCCAACAGTCGCTTTGAGGAAAAGAAACAATGAGCCCCCACGCTCACATTCGTTCGCTGCCCCCCGAGGGGGCGCATGCCTCCCTTGGGGCGGCCCTGCGGGAGACAAAGCCATGAGCATCTACAAAGACATCGCCTGGAACGGCCTGTGGAAACAGAACAGCATCCTCGCCCAGTTGCTCGGCTTGTGTCCCTTGCTGGCGGTCAGCACCAACCTGGTCAACGCTGTCAGCCTGGGCCTGGCGACCATCCTGGTCATGCTGCTGTCCAACTTCGCAATCTCGGCGCTACGTGCCCTGATCCCCTACGAGATTCGCATTCCGGTGTTCATCCTGATCATCGCGGCACTGGTCACCGTGGTCGACCTGGCCTTCAATGCCTTCCTGCATGACATGTATCTGGTGCTCGGCATTTTCATTCCGTTGATCGTCACCAATTGCATCGTGCTGGCCCGCGTCGAAGCCTTCGCCGCCAAGAACGGCCTGCGCTCGGCGACCCTCGACGGCCTGATGATGGGCGTCGGCTTCGTCTGGGTCATCGCCCTCCTGGGCGCGGTGCGCGAGTTTGTCGGCCAGGGCACGCTGTTTTCGGGCATCGAGATGATCTTTCCAACGCTGTCCGGCATCCAGATCCTGCCGGCTGACTATCCGGGCTTCCTGATCGCCATGCTGCCGCCCGGTGCCTTCTTCGTCCTCGGCTTGCTGATCGCCGGGCGCAACTGGCTCGATGCGCGCGCCAACCAGCAAGTACGCGAGCATCGCCAGCACGACCAGCCGCCCGCCCCGTCCTCGATCCCAGCATGAGCCCGAAGAAGGTTCGCGAGTTCTTTTCGCGCCTTGCCGCGGCGAACCCGGAACCGAAAGGCGAACTCGAATATGCCACGCCCTTCCAATTGCTGGTGGCCGTGGTGCTCTCCGCCCAGGCCACCGACAAGGGCGTCAATCGCGCCACGCGCGCGCTGTTCCGCGACCATCCGACGCCGCAGGCCATCGCCACGCTGGGCGAGGAAGGCCTGATCGACTACATCCAGACCATCGGCCTCTTCCGCACCAAGGCAAAGAACGTCGCGACCCTTTCGCGCCTGTTGCTGGAACGCCACGGCGGCGAGGTGCCGCACGAGCGCGCTGCGCTCGAAGCCCTGCCCGGCGTCGGCCGCAAGACCGCCAACGTGGTGCTCAACATCGCCTTCAAGGAACCCACGATCGCGGTCGACACGCACATCTTCCGCGTCGGCAACCGCACCGGGCTGGCGCCGGGCAAGACGGTCGAGGCGGTCGAACAGAAGTTGCTCAAGGTCGTGCCGGCGGAATTTCGTCTGCATGCCCACCACTGGCTGATCCTGCTGGGCCGCTACACCTGCAAGGCGCGCTCGCCGGACTGCGTGCATTGCGGCGTATTCGACCTGTGTGCCTGGAAAGAGAAGAATGTTTAACCCGTCCCGCGACCAGGCGCGCCAGTTCCTGATCGATGCCTGGGCCAAGCACCGCAACCGGCTGCCGGGCACGGCGATGGAAGCCCTGGCCGCCGACCTGGTCGCCCTGCATCCCGAGTACCACGCCCTGCTCGAAGCCGAGGACGCGCTGACCCGCGAATGGACGCCGGAACAGGGCGAAACCAACCCCTTCCTGCACCTTTCGCTGCACCTGGCGATCGAGGAGCAGCTTTCGATCGACCAGCCGCCCGGCATCCGTGCCGCCTTCACCCTGCTGCAAAGCCGCCGCGCCGACCGCCACGAAGCGCTGCACGACGTGCTCGAATGCCTCGGCGAAATGCTCTGGCGCGCCCAGCGCAGCAAGCTGCCGCCGGATGGCGATGCCTACCTCGACTGCGTCAGACGCGCGTAGGAGCCAGCTTGCTGGCGATATGCCTTGACGCATAGCGCTGCCATCGCGAGCAAGCTCGCTCCTACGCGGTACGGTGAATTCGCCAAGAGTCGGCGCTGGCACTACGGCAAACTGCGCGGCGACAAAACCCCCGCTCTGGGATAATCTCTTGCTTCAACCCTGAAAGAAAACATCATGCGCTTTGAAGGAACCGACACCTACGTTGCCACGCCCGACCTGATGCTCGCGGTCAACGCCGCGATCACCCTGCAGCGCCCGCTGCTGATCAAGGGCGAGCCCGGCACCGGCAAGACCATGCTGGCCGAGGAAGTCGCCGGCGCTCTGGGCGTGCCGCTGCTGCAATGGCACATCAAGTCCACCACCAAGGCGCAGCAGGGCCTCTACGAGTACGACGCGGTGTCGCGCCTGCGCGATTCGCAGCTCGGCGACGAGAAGGTCAAGGACATCAGCAACTACATCGTCAAGGGCGTGCTGTGGCAGGCCTTCGAGCAGGGCAAGCCCTCGGTGATCCTGATCGACGAGGTGGACAAGGCCGACATCGAATTCCCCAACGACCTGCTGCGCGAACTCGACCGCATGGAATTCCACGTCTACGAGACGCGCCAGACCGTGCGCGCCGTGGTGCGGCCTATCGTCATCATCACCTCGAACAACGAAAAGGAACTGCCCGACGCCTTCCTGCGCCGTTGCTTCTTCCACTACATCAAGTTCCCCGACAAGGACACCATGGGGCGCATCGTCGACGTGCATTTCCCCAACCTGAAAAAGGATCTGCTGCGCGAAGCCATGGAAGTCTTCTTCGAACTGCGCGAGGTGCCCGGCATGAAGAAGAAGCCCTCGACCTCGGAACTCATCGACTGGCTCAAGCTGCTGGTGGCCGAGGACATCCCGCCGGAAGCCCTGCGCTCCAAGGACCGCAAGACCGTGGTGCCGCCGCTGGCCGGCGCGCTGCTGAAGAACGAGCAGGACGTGCATCTGTTCGAACGGCTGGTGTTCATGGCCAAGCACAACCGGTAAGCACTTACCGCGATGCTGATCGACTTCTTCCTCCACCTCAAGGCCAAGAAACTCCCCGTCTCGACGCGCGAGTTCCTCACGCTGCTGGAAGCGCTGAAGGAGCACGTCGCGAGCAATTCGATCGACGACTTCTATTTCCTCGCCCGCACCTGTCTGGTCAAGGACGAAACGCACTACGACAAGTTCGACCAGGCCTTCGGCGAATACTTCAAGGGCGTGACGCAGATTCCCGGCCTCGAAGCCGACATCCCCGAAGAGTGGCTGAAGATGATGATGAAAAAGCATCTGACGCCCGAGGAAAAGGCCAAGCTGGAAAAGCTTGGCTGGGACAAGCTGATGGACGAATTCAAGAAACGCCTCGCCGAGCAGAAGGAACGCCATGCCGGCGGCAGCAAGTGGATCGGCACCGGCGGCTCCTCGCCCTTCGGCCACGGCGGCTACCACCCCGAGGGCATCCGCATCGGCGGCGAATCGGCGGGCAATCGCACCGCGATCAAGGTCTGGGAAAACCGCGAGTACCGCAACCTCGACGACACCGTCGAACTCGGCACGCGCAACATCAAGATCGCGCTGCGCCGGCTGCGCCGCTTTGCCCGCGAAGGCGCCGAGGACGAGCTGGACATGGACGGCACCATCGCCGGCACGGCGAGGAACGCCGGCTGGCTCGACATCAAGATGCGCCCCGAGCGCCACAACAAGGTCAAGGTGCTGCTGTTCCTCGACATCGGCGGCTCGATGGACGACCACATCAAGGTCTGCGAGGAGTTGTTCTCCGCGGCCAAGAGCGAGTTCAAGCACCTGGAATATTTCTACTTCCACAACTGCATCTACGACTACGTCTGGAAGGACAACCGCCGCCGCCATGGCGAGCGCTTCCCGCTGTGGGACGTGATGCACAAGTACGGCGAGGACTACAAGGTGGTGGTGGTCGGCGACGCCACCATGAGCCCCTATGAAGTCCTGCAACCCGGCGGTTCGGTCGAATATTCCAACGAGGAAGCCGGCGCGGTCTGGCTGCAGCGCATGCTCGACACCTGGCCGCGCGCGGTCTGGCTCAACCCCGAGCCCGAGCGCCTGTGGGACTACCGCCATTCGATCGAACTGATCCGCACCATTTTCAACAGCCGCATGTTCCCGCTGACGCTGGCCGGACTTGAACGCGCCATGAGGGAACTGAACAAGTAGCGGTCTTTAGGAGGAAGCGCCATGCAACTACGCCGCAAGCTACTGAAAGCCCTCGCCGCCGCCGGCCTGCTCGGCCCCGCGGGAATCTCCGGCCTGATCGGCCAAGCCCTGGCCAAGGGCAACGCCCCCGTCGCGCCCGGCCTGCACAAGCTGCGCGGCAGCGTCACCGTGAATGCGAAGCCGGCCAAGGAAGGCCAGATAGTTGGCGCTGGCGACACGGTGATTACCGGCCCCGGCAGCGAAGCGATCTACGTGATCGGCCAGGACGCCTTCCTGCAGCGCGAAAGTTCGACCGTCAGCTTCGGTGCGGACGCCGTGCAGAACCTGATGCGCGTGGTCACCGGCAAGCTGCTTTCGGTGTTCGGCAAGGGCGCCACCCGCAAGATCCAGGTATCGACCGCCACCATCGGCATCCGCGGCACCGGCTGCTACATCGAGGACGAAGGCACTGGCGCCAATGCCCGCACCTACTTCTGCCTCTGCTACGGCGAGGTCGAACTGACGCCCAGCGCCGCGCCGCAGGAACGCGAAACCTACAGCACCACGCACCACGACAAGCCGATGTACGTGCACAACGACATGAAGATGCCGAAGATGATGGTGCCGGCCGCGGTCATCAACCACAGCGACGACGAACTCAAGCTGCTCGAAGCCCTGGTCGGCCGCTGGCCGCCGTTCTACGGCCAGGGCGGGCCGAAGTACTGAACAGAGCCGGCGCCGCGCGGCATCATTGCGGCAGCCGGATCAATGCTGCTCGAGCCGCGGAGTTCCGTTCTCGGCGAGTTCCCCGGTGTCGGGATCGACCCACTCCGATAAGCCGACTTCGCTCTCGGCCTGCTCCAGCGACTCGCCCGGCTCGTAGTCGGATGCCGCGTTGAATTCCATGTCGGCAACCGCCTCGACCAAGGTCGGGAATGGGCCAAACTCATCGTCGCTTTCCACGTCCTGCCAGTAAAAACCGTCGGGACGCTCGATGATCCGCGTGCGATCGAAATCGGGAGGCGTTTCGGGAATCATCGCCACCATGGCTTTCTCCTTACCTGTGGATGAATCTTCAGCTGCGCTCGATACCCTGCCGGCGATTGCGGCAGGGCCGCCGGGATCGCGCCAAAGCAAATGCATTGGCCCCAAGATACCCTCCGGACGGATTCTGCGAATACCGCAGTCCCGGTATTGTCGCTACCGGAAATCGGTATGCGGGGCGGCCGGTCCCCGGCTCAAGCCGGCTCGAACATCGGCGGCGCGACCTTGATGATTTCCGCGATGGTGGTCAATCCCGCCGCGACTTTCTTGGCCCCCGCAATGCGCAGCGGCTTCATGCCTTCGCGCATGGCCTGCTCGCGCAGCTTGGCGAGTTCGGCGCCGTTGCCCACGAGCTTCTTGATCTCGGCCGACATCGGCATGATCTCGTAGATTCCGACGCGCCCCTTGTAGCCGGTCATGCGGCATTCGAGGCAACCCGCCGGACGATAGATCTGGGTCGGCATGGTGGATTTCCAGGGCGCCACCAGCGCGGTCCAGGCCTCCTCGTCCTCGGCGCGCAAGCCGCCGGGTTGCTTGCAGTGCGGGCACAGCGTGCGGATCAGGCGTTGCGCCATGACCCCGAGCACGGTTGCCGAGAGCATGTAGGGCGGCACGCCGAGTTCGATCAGCCGCGTCATCGCCGACGGCGCGTCGTTGGTGTGCAGCGTGGACAGCACCAGGTGGCCGGTCAGGGCCGCCTGGATGGCCATGTCGGCGGTCTTCAGGTCGCGGATCTCGCCGACCATGATGATGTCGGGATCCTGCCGCATCAGCGAGCGGATGCCCTCGGCGAAGTCCATGCCGATGTCGGGCAGGATCTGCACCTGGTTGAACGAGGGCTCGATCATCTCGATCGGGTCTTCCAGGGTGCACACATTCACTTCCGGCGTGGCCAGCGTCTTCAGCGTCGAGTACAGCGTCACGGTCTTGCCGCTGCCGGTCGGCCCCGTCACCAGGATGATGCCGTTGGGTTGCGACGACATGTCGCGCCACAGCGTCGACTCCTCCTCGGCAAAGCCGAGTTCGGAGAAGTCGCGAACCAGCACCTCCGGATCGAAAATCCGCATCACCAGCTTTTCGCCGAATACCGTCGGCAGTGTCGCCAGGCGCAGCTCGACCTCCTGCCCGTCCGGCGTGCGGGTCTTGATGCGGCCGTCCTGCGGGCGGCGCTTTTCCACCACGTCCATGCGGCCGAGGATCTTGATGCGGCTGGTCATGGCGTTGAGCACCGCCATCGGGATCTGGTACACCTGATGCAGCACGCCGTCGATGCGGAAGCGCACGATGCCCAGGTCGCGCCGCGGCTCGACGTGGATGTCCGAAGCGCGCTGTTCGAAAGCGTATTGCCAGAGCCAATCGACGATGGTGACGATGTGCTGGTCGTTGGCGTCGAACTGCTTGTTGCTCTTGCCCAGCTCGACCAGTTGCTCGAAGTTCGAGGCGCCGCCGGCGACGTCGCCGCGGCCCATGGCGCCCTTGATCGACTTGGCCAGGTTGTAGAACTCGACCTGGTAGCGCGTGATGTCGTCCGGATTGCTGATGACGCGGCGGATGGTCTTGCGCAGGATCGGCTGCATCTCGGCTTCCCACGCGCGCTGGAAGGGCTCGGCGGTGGCGATCACCACCTCGTGGGCCTTGACCTCGACCGGCAGGATGCGAAAGCGCGTCGCATAGGAATTGCTCATGACATCGGTCACGGCCGAGAAATTGATCTTCAGCGGATCAATATGCAGGTAGTCGAGCCCGCACCATTGCGCCAGCCATTGCGTCAGGCCGTCCAGGTCGAGCACCCGGTGCGGCGGCTGCAGCGACTTCCAGCGTTGCTCGGCGATCACAATCAGGGGGTGCGTGTCGCCCTTGTAATAGCGCCGCTCCTGCTTGAAGCGGCCCGCGTCATCGGCCGCGATCAGCCCGTCGGCAACGAGGGCATCGACCGTTTCCGGCAGGGTCAGCCGGTGTTCCTTGGGCGGAGCTTGGTTCATGGCGGAGAGTTGGCGCTGATAAGGCCCCTGCGCTACAGGGCGGTCGAGCAGGAAACGCTCTCCTCGCCGTAGCGGATGGCGACACGGCGAACTATAGCCGACAACCCGGCTCCGCCTCAACGCCGGGCTATGATGCCGGCACGAACGGCAAGATCAACAGGAGACACCCATGCACGGACTGCTCGGCCTCGCCGGCGCGCTGCTAGCGCTGCCGCTCCTCGCCCAAGCTCTTGCCCAGCCCCTCGCCCAGCCCTTCGCCCACTCCGCCGCGGAGCCCTGCGCCAGGGCGCGCGATCCGGTGCGCTGCGAGGCGCGCCTGGCGGCGCTGAAGGTCTGCGCCGCGAAGCGCAGCGCGGACAAGCAGGCCTGTCTCGCCGCCCACATGCCGCCGGTCGATTGCCGCCGCAGCCAGGATCCGCCGCGCTGCGCGGCCGGGCAAAGAGCCGCGGAAATCTGCCGCGGCAAAGCCGGCAATGAACTCAGGCAATGCCTGCGCGACCAGCAGCCGCCGAAGACGGCGAGGAAGCGTCCGGCCGCTGCCTGATTGCCCCGTAAAATTCCCGCATGCTGACCGTCACCCATCTGTCGAAGCGTCACCCGAATGCCGCGCGTGCGGTGTTCGACGAGCTGGCCTTTACCGTCGCCGCCGGCGAAATCGTCGCCCTGGTCGGCGAATCCGGCGTCGGCAAGAGCACCTTGCTGAACTGCATCGCCGGGCTGGAACCGGCCGACCGCGGCGCGATCCTGATCGGCCGCGAGGCGCGCGACATCGCGCGCCTCGACGAGGCGGCGCGCGCGGCGCTGCGGGCCGCCAGCATCGGCTTCGTGTTCCAGGCCTTCCACGTCCTGCCGACGCTCACCGTGGCGCAGAACATCGCGGTGCCGCTGCTGCTGTCCGGCATCGCGCCCGGCGAGCACCGGGCGCGCATCGAGGCGCTGCTGGCGCGCGTCGGCCTGGCCGGCTTCGCCCAACGCTGGCCGCCGTCGCTGTCGGGCGGCGAGTTGCAGCGCGTGGCCATCGCCCGCGCGCTGGTGCATCGGCCCGCGCTGATCCTGGCCGACGAGCCGACCGGCAACCTCGATCCGCGCACCGCCGACGAAGTGCTGGCGCTGCTGCTCGAACGCGTGCGCGAAGAGCACGCCAGCGCCCTGATCGTGACCCACTCGCAGCACGTCGCGCAGCGCTGCGACCGCATCCTGACGCTGACGCCTGAGGGGCTGCAATGAAATTGCAGAAACCATTGGTCCACAGATTGAACTTCTTTTCACCATGAGCCGCCCGGCGTGGCGACTGTCGTGGTGGCTGATCCGTGCCCAGTTCATGACGCGGCGCACGGCGACGGCGCTGTCGATGCTGGCCATCGCGCTCGGCGTGGCGCTGGGCTATGCGATCCACCTGATCAACACGGCAGCGCTGGCGGATTTCTCGCAGGCCATGAAAAGCGTGCAGGGCGAGCCGGATGCGGTGCTCGCCGCGAAGGACAACGCCGGCCGGGTGCCGCTGGCGCTGATCAATGAAATCGCGCGCGACCCGGCCGTGGCGATCGTCGCGCCGGTGATCGAAACCCGGGTGCGGGTCGACCGCACAGCCGACTACGCAGCCGACCGCACAGCCGACCACGCAGCGGGCCGCGCGGCGGCACCGGTCAAGCTGATCGGCCTCGACATTTTCAGCGCCGCCGCGGTGATGCCCAAGCTGCTGCCGCGCCAGGACAGCAGCGGGGCCGGCATGTTCGAAGACGGCGTGCATGCCTCGCCGGCATTGCTGTCGCGCCTCCAATTGAAAGTTGGCGCTGGCGTCACGCTGACGCGCGGCGATGCGCGCTGGCGCACGCGTATCGTCGGCGACCTGCCGGCGGCGCGGCCCGACGACCTGTTGCTGGTGGCCGACATCGCCTGGGTGCAGGCGCGTTTCGGCCCGCCGGACGCGGTCAGCGAAGGCCGCCTGCGCCTGATGCCCGGCACCCGGCTGGCGAGCTGGCTGGAGACCTGGGCCGGCCGCCTGCCCGCCGGGCTGACATTGCGCGCGGCGGCGGACGACACGCAGCGGGTCTCGAACATTTCGCGCGCCTATCGCGTCAATCTGAACGTGCTGGCGCTGGTGGCCTTGCTCACCGGAGCCTTCCTGGTGTTCGCGACACAGCTGACGGCCGTGGCGCAGCGCTCGACCCAGTTCGCCCTGCTCGGCGTGCTCGGCCTATCGCCGCGCATGCGCCTGCTGCAGGTGCTGTTCGAGGGTCTCGCCATCGGCATGCCGGGAGCCGCGCTGGGGCTGGCGCTGGGCTACGGCCTGGCTCTGGCCTTCACGCGCGTGATGGGCGGCGACCTCGGCGGCGGATTCTTCTCCGGCAGCACGCCGGTGATCGAGGCCCGACTGCTGCCGAGCCTCGGCTTCTTTGCCCTGGGCTGCGCCGCGAGCCTGGCCGGCGCGCTGTATCCGGCCTGGCTCAATCGCGTGCAGCCGCTGGCGCAGGCGCTGAGGACCGGCTTCGCGCAGCGGCCGCCGGCGGTGCACGGCCTCGACGCAAGGCCGCGCCGCAGCGTGCTGATCGCCATCGCGCTGCTGGCCCTGGCGGCGCTCGGGCTGACGCGCCTGCCGGCGTTCTACGAACTGCCGCTGGCCGGTTATGGCGCGATCGCGCTGGTGCTGGTGCTGGGCATCGCCGCCGCGCCGCCGCTGACGCAAATCGTCTTCGGCGCCTTCGCCCGCCGCGCCCTGTCGGCGCCGCAGCGCGTCGCGGTGCAGAACATCGTGCAGGCGCCGCTGATGGCGCAGGTCGCCGCCAGCGGGCTGATCGTCAGCTTTGCGCTGACCGTCAGCATGGTGACCATGGTGTCGAGCTTCCGTCTCGCCGTCGATCAGTGGCTGGACGCGGTGCTGCCGGCGCCGCTGTACGTGCGCAGCAAGGGCATGCCGCTGCCGCAGGAACTGCTCGCGGCGCTGGAACAGGGCGCCGCGCCGTTCGCCAGGATCGAGCGCACCGCCCACGGCGCGCTGAGCCTCGATCCGCAACGCCCGGCCGTGGTGCTGCTGGTGCGCCAAATGCAGCGCGCCGACGCGGCCGCGCGCCTGCCCTTCACCGGCCCGGTGGTCGCCGTGGCGGCCGATCGCGTGCCGGTCTGGATCAGCGAACCGATGCAGGAACTGTATCGCCTGGCGCCGGGCCGGACACTGCGGCTGCCGCTGCTCGGACGCGAGGTCGATACCGTGATCGGCGGCGTCTGGCGCGATTACTCGCGCCAGTTCGGCGCCGTGGTGATCGCCAGCGATGACTACATCGCGCTCGGCGGGCAGTTCGAAGTCAGCGATCTGGCGCTGTGGCCGCGCCGCGGCGAGGAAGCGGCGGCGAAGGCCTGGCTCGCCGCGCACGCGGCCGGCTACGGCCTGGATATCGCCGAAAGCAGCGAAATACGCGCCGTGAGCCTGTCGATTTTCGACAAGAGCTTTGCCGTCACCTACGCGCTGGAGGCGGCCGCCATGCTGATCGGCCTATTCGGCCTGGCGGTGACGCTGGCCGCCAGCGTCTGGCTGCGCGCGCGCGAACTGGCGACGCTCTCCGCGCTGGGTTTCGACCGCGCCATGCTGACGCGCGCCGTGATGTTCGAAGGCGCCCTGATCGCCGGCATCGGCCTGGGGCTGGGGCTGGCCTGCGGCGTCGCGATCGGCGCGATCCTGACCCATGTGGTCAACCCGCAGGCCTTCCACTGGCGCATGGAGCTGACCGTGCCATGGCTGCAGGTGCTGCTCGGCGCCGCGCTGACCCTGGTCGCCGGCGTCATTGCCAGCCGCTTCGCCGCACGCCTGGCCACGCGCCTGCCGGCGGCCCAGGTGCTGGCCAGCGCGCAGTAGGCAGCACGATGAAACGCCGCGATTTCCTGCTGACACCGCTGTTGCTGCCGGCACTCGCCGCGGCCGGGGATGCCGTGCGCTATGCGGCGGCCAGCCGCAGCACGCGCCTGGCCTTTCCGCGCGATCACGGCGCCCATCCCGAGTTCCGCACCGAGTGGTGGTATGTCACCGGCGCGCTGGACCTGCCCGAGCGCGACATGGGCTTTCAGCTGACCTTCTTCCGCAGCCGGCCGGGCCGCGCGGAAAGCCTGCGATCGCCGATTGCGGCGAGCCAGATCCTGTTCGCCCATGCCGCCGTCACGCGGCCCGGCGCCGGGCTGCTGCACGCCGAGCGCGCCGCCCGTGCCAATCTCGGCGCCGGGTTTTCCGCCACGGATTGCGACGTGCATATCGGCGCCTGGCAGATGCAGCGCAGCGGCGCGGGGCCGGACCAAAGCCTGCGCCTCGCGGTGCACGACGCCGCCTTCGCCTTCGAACTGCTGCTGAAGCCCACGCAAGCGCTGCTGCTGCAAGGCGAAGGCGGCTGGTCGCAGAAGGGGCCGCAGCCGGCGCTGGCCAGCCATTACGTGAGCTGGCCGCAACTGCAGGTGTCCGGCAGCGTCACCCTCGACGGCCGGCGCCTGGCGGCGATGGGGCGCGCCTGGTTCGACCACGAATGGTCGAGCGAAGTGCTCGGGCCCGGCAGCGTCGGCTGGGACTGGATCGGCATCAACCTCGTCGATGGCGGCGCGCTGATGGCCTTCCGCATCCGCGATGGCGCCGGCGCCAGCGTGTATGCCCATGCCGCCCTGCGCGACGCCGACGGCCGCCTGACGCAGTTCGGCACCCGTGAGGTCAGCTTCACGCCGCTACGCCGTTGGACTTCGCCGCGCAACGGCGCAAGCTACCCGGTGCAGATGGAAATCCGCTGCGGGCCGCACACGATCCGCACCGCGCCGGTGCACGACGACCAGGAAATCTCGACCCATCGGCCGCTGCCGATCAGCTATTGGGAAGGACTGGTCATAATCGAGGGTACGCTGCGCGGTCGCGGCTATCTGGAAATGACCGGCTACGCCAACAGCATGAATCTATAAGGAGCAAGGAAGCGCATGATTGCCAGCATCAGGAATTTCTTCAGCCAGATGATCGAACCGGGCGTCGCCGCCTCGGGCGTCGCGGCCGACCACGCATTGCATCTGGCCACGGCGGCGCTGCTGCTGGAAATGATGCGCATGGACAGCTCGATCAGCGCCGAGGAAACTGCCGCCGTGACCACGGCGCTGCAAACCCAGTTCGGCCTCGCCGCGCAGGAAGTCGACAGCCTCGTGGCCCTGGCCGCCGAGGAAGCGAAACAGGCCACCGACTACTTCCAGTTCACCTCGCTGATCAACAAGAGCCTCGATGCCGCGCAGAAGACCAAGGTCATCGAATACATGTGGCAGGTGGCCTACGCCGACGGCCATCTCGACGCGCACGAACAGCATTTCATGCGCAAGATCGCCGACCTGCTCTACGTCTCGCACGCCGACTACGTCGCGGCCAAGCAGCGGGCGCGCGAAAAGGCCTGAGGCGCGCCGCTTTGCCGGTGCGCCAGCGGCAACTCCCGGGTCGGCGCGGTCAGTTGCCGAGCTTGCTGCCGATGACGTCGAGTATCGTCCTGCGCATCGATCGCTTGGGCGGCGGCCGGCACGACGCCGCCGCGGGAAGCGCGGGCGGGATCGAAACCAGCGCGGCCAACTGCGGATGCCGGCGAACCTTGACCCACTCGCTCATGCCTGCCTGCCATACGAAGGTGCTTGCGTCCAGCTCCCCGCGCACGATCAGCCCCTTGAGTTCGTCGAGGCCGACCGGGCCGATCTGCTGGCCGTTGCGACAGTAATACCAGGTGCTCATTGCGGTGTTTCCATGACATGGGGGACGAAAAAAGACTACACCGATCCCCGGCCGCAAACAATGCTTACTTTCGACATAGGCCGGCGGACCCGGCGGACCCGGCCCCTCAGCGCACTTCCTTGCGCGCGGCGCCCACCCCGATTTCAGCGACGCGCTGCATCTCGCCCGAGGCGAACAGCCGCGGATCGTCGACAAAGGCATTGCACCAGGCGATCGTGTCGCTGCCCCAGAAGTTCTCGCCGCGCAGCGCCAGGGTCGGCACGCCGAACACGCCCTGCGCGGCCGCCGCCGCGGTGTTGTCGATCAGTCGCTGCTTGACCGCGGGGTCCGCGATCAAGCTCGCCGCCTCGGCCGCCGCGATGCCCAGCCGCTCGCACAACAGCGGCCACTCCACGGCGACGTCGCGTCCCTCGCCGAAGACAAAATCGAAGGCCGCGTCGACCGCGGCGCGCGGGCTGCCCAGCGCGACCAGCAGGCGCATGGCATGCAGCGGATTGAAGGGATGGCGCGGCGGCATGCGAAACGGTATGCCATGCTGCGCGGCGGCCCACACGCAGCTGCGATAGGTATGCAGGCGCTTGGGCGCCAGCTCCGCCGGCCCCTTGTTGTCCCAATGCTTGAGCAGGCCGGCGAACAGCACCGGCACCGGTTCGACGTCGAGCGCCGGATGCAGCTCGCCGAAGCGCTTGAGGTGCAGATAGGCAAACGGCGAGACGAGGTCGAAATACCAGCGAGCGGGAATGGATGGGCGCATGGGTCTTCTCCGGGATCGGCGCAATCGGGCCGCGAACATCTTAAGCCCGGGTCAAAACCGGAAGCCACGCGTTCCGCGGCAAGCACTCCGCCGTGCCGTCAGCACCAACTCTTCAGCGCTGCACCGACGACGCGAGCTTGAGCCCGAGTCCGATCATGACGCCGCCGGCCAGGCGATCCACCCCGGTCTTGCAGCGCAGATAAACGCCGCGCGGTTGTGCCGACGCCAGGGCCAGCGCCACCAGCGCGTACCACCCGGCCTCGACCAGGAACACCAGCACGACCAGCGTGACGTCGAATGCCAGCGACTGCGCGCCGGGCAGGAAGGCGGCGAAGACGCTGGCGTAAACGATCGCCGTCTTCGGATTGCTGATCTGCGTCGTGAAGCCCAATGCCAGCGCCCGTGTGGTCCGGGTGGCCGACCGTTCGGCGAGGTTCCCGATCATCAGCGGACGTTCCGCGGACGCCCAGATGCGGTAGCCCAGATACGCCAGATAGAGGCCGCCGATCAGCTTGAGCACGAGGTAGAGCGACGGCACCGCAAGCAGCAGCGCGTGCAGGCCGAAC
Source organism: Sulfuritalea sp. (assembly GCF_031426875.1). NCBI lineage: Bacteria > Pseudomonadati > Pseudomonadota > Betaproteobacteria > Nitrosomonadales > Sterolibacteriaceae > Sulfuritalea > Sulfuritalea sp. The sequence continues at coordinate 163,091 of NZ_JASJPC010000012.1, read as the reverse complement.
AACGCGGCGACGGCGAACACGACGCCGCCCGCCCCCATGCCGAGCGCTGCAGCAATGCCCTCGCGCCGGGAAGCGCAGACAGCGGTCCGCGCGACCATCACGAAGCTGGGGCCAGGGCTCACGACACCTACGGTAAGCGCCGCGAGGATACCGAACAGGGCAGTCAGATCTTGCATGATTCGATTGAACCTACAAAAAGCATTTGATCCGCAAATTTCGCCGATTAACGCAGATGGATCAGGGTGCTACCTGCCACGCCGTATCACCTGCTGGGTAAGCCATGCATGTTATCCGAGCCTGGGTCCAATTTCCTGGAACCGGTCCCCTTGCCGCGGCCATTCACCACTTGTCGTGGCGTTCCCGCCGCTCCTGGCGATAGTTCGTGACTTCGAGGCGCACGCCATCGGGATCGGTGAAGAAGGTCGCCCAATAATCCGCAGCGTACTCCGGGTAGAGCTTGGCCTCCGAGGCGTCGATGCCCAAACCGCGCAGCCGCGCGGATACGGCGGCGACATCTGCCGCCGTATCGACACGGAGGCAGAGGTGGTGCAGCCCCGGCGCGCAGGAATCGTGCGTGCTCCCGCTGCGCGCCGGGCGCAGCACGTAGCCGAAGTGGCGATTGAAGTACTGGATGTGGGAATCGCCGCCCAGGGTGAATGTGTTCTTGCGAAAGCCCAGCGCCTGGATGAAGACGCGGTCGTAGAACGTCTCCGATCGATCCAGGTCGGCGACTGCGATGAAGATATGGTCGATGCCGGTGACTTCGGTCATGGTCATGCAGGCTCCACTCCGCTTCCGCTCACCGGATTCACTTTGCCGCTTGCCGGCGGTCAAGCCGCGGACTTCATCACGAAGTCCGCGCGGATTTCATCGAAGGGCACAACGAGTTTGCCGTCGTCCGTTTTTTCCACCATGCCGATCTCGACCATCGCCGAGGCGTCGTCATGAACCCGCTTCACATCGCGGCCCAAGGCACGCGCCAGGGCACGCACACCGAGCGGTCCGGTGTTTTGCAGGCACTCGATCAGTTCCCAGCGCTTGGGCGTGAGAACGCGGAACAAGGCGGCAGGCGATTCGAAATCGAAATGCTCGCCCTTGTATTTCCCGCTGTTCCAAGCCGAAAGGAAGCCGGCAGGCACCGCCTTCAGCGACGCGTCGGCCTTGCGGATACGGATGCTTGCGGTCCTCATCGTCCTGCCCTCCAGTCTTCGACCTCACGCAAAAAATCGTCAATCAGCTTTTCGCCGTGTCGCCAGCGCCAACTCTTGACCCGGCTCAGCCCAGCGGATGCGGCACGGCCTCGACGTTGCAGATGGTTCTCGCATACTGGCCTATGGTGCGACCGGAGGAGAACTGGCCCATGCCGGCGACGTTGAGGATAGCCTTCTGCACTCAGGCCGCAGTGTTGGGCGTCAGTACCAAAGCCAATTCAGCTACCAGACGAAACGCGGCGCTTTGTTGCGGAGCGACTGGATTGCTTGGTGGCGCTCGGTTCAGCCAGACGGCCCGTAACGTACTTGTGGAGGACGCTGGCGATAAGCGTTTGGTACGGCACACCTTCTTCGAGCGCCTTGACTTGAATGTCGCTCAAATCGCCAGACGACAGGCGAATGTTGACCCGCCTATCCTTGATCGCCGTGGCGCGCGCTGCTGCCTTGAATTTCGCCAACTCGACCTTCGTGGCAACGGACTTCAATTGGCCTTTTTCAAAGGCGGCGAGGACTTCATGTTCGTAAGCGTCAATTTTCGGCATCGGTTTCACCTTGATTCAAATAGTCCCTCGTTGCCTTGCGGCTCGGGATCACGGTCTTGAGGAAGAAATACTCTTCCTCTTCGACAAACGGCACCAAATAGGCGTAGCTGTCGCACGCGACTACGAGAACGCGCTGTCTGGGGTATTTCGCCTGGTTCGGGTGAGCCAGGATGTCCAGCAAGCCACCGGCTTCGATTGATACAACAATGCTCTCAAACGAAATACCCCGCTCTGCTTTGACGGCCTCGTTCTTCTCCGGGCTCCAGCGAAATGGTTTCATAAAAACAGTCTACGCGACTGTGTGCCTTTTGTCACCACACTGCAGGCATGTCGCTTCAAACGCCAAACGTTCAAAGTAGCTGGCGCTGCGCGGCCATATTGCGATTAAACGCGTTGAACCTTCCAGGCTCGACCTGTTCGCCGTGTCGCCAGCGCCAACTCTTGAGGAACGATCAATGGCGCTCAAACCGAACCGAAGCTGACCTTTGGTCGCTTATGTCGAAGCTGACCCGTTTAGCTCAAGACAAAAGCTTCAAAACGCTTGCATAAAGTGGGGAAGCCCTTGTACGTAGAAGTCACCGGCGCTGCGCGGCTTTATCGCGCAGCAGTCCGGTGGCCTGCCGGGTTGGGCGTCTATTCGTGAAACAGTTGTTTACGGAGCGCCTCAACGAACGCATTTGCCTCTCCCCTAAGCCAAGGGAATCCCTTTGCTACATTGAGATCGTTCCCCGCCGTGTTGACAACTACAGAGGGCGATCCCCACAGAAGTAGCACGGCTAGGGCGACAACGACGATGCCGACAACCTTTATGCCACCGTCTGCTGCTAGGAGGCCAAGGCCGATCAGCAACAGTACAATTCCGCCAGCAACGCTTCGAGAAGTATCAAGACGAACAGAAGTTACGTGCTTCAAAGGTATGTCCTGCCTCGAACCACCACTAAACCATCCTTTGTTGCGGAAATAGACCACGCGCTTGTTTGTCACTGTGCCAAATGGATTGCTCACAAACTCTTGTTCTGTGGATTGCGCTGCAACTTCTGTTTCCATTTTGCTTCTCCCTTTGATGTAAAAAGTTGCCTGAAATATCCGAGCGACAGGCGGCGCTCATCTTGACGCCCAACGTTCAAGCTCAGGGGCGCTGCGCGGCTTTATCGCGCAGCGCCCCCTGGAGCGCAGTGTTGGGCCGCTAGGGCAACTTAACTGCTCGTACAAATTGCAGTCCTGCACTAGCGCGGCCGTCTGGGCTTTCAGGCTTTCCAATCGTTGGGAATGCGAAACCTCCACCGGGTGGAATTGATGGAGATTCGTACTGCCGCCCATACCTGCACGTGTTTTTCAGGTAACTCCAATTAGCGAATTTGTTTTGATAGGTTTCATCATCCCACTCCGGCTTTCCCATCGTATAACACCAAGTTACGCCAATTGCAAAACCGCAATGATTAACGAAAACGCTATTGCCATTCATCCTCAAGCAATCTCTTCGAACTACCTCGCTAATCTCTGATGGCGGTGCCGCCCCAGTAGTACTAGATGCCCCGGCGACGACACCGCCCTCGGATTGTTGCGCTGTCGTCGAGCTGTTGCTCGGTTCCGCTGGAGAGGATTTCTTAACCATCTTCCAAGTTCCTGAACCATTCTTTTGGTCCCATTTACCTGATACTTCACCGGTAGCACTTATAGCGCCTACAAACTTTCTACTGCTGCCATCACTATATTTGTAGCCAAAATTGATTTGTCTTCCGTCTACACTTCCACTTATATTGGAACTCCCGCCTCTTTCATAATACGTGCCTGTGATAACCGATCCATTCCTTGTTAAGTCAAGGTTAAAAGTCGCTTTATTTGTTGCCATCGGATTCACTATTCCCCCCAATTCCCATTCTCCAGACCATTTTCCGGACAGTTGACTGGCGATACCTTGGATGATTTTGTCTTTCCGCAATTCGTCCTCACGACGGGCGTTCTCCCTCAATACTTGCTCATCTGGAACGCTGTAAGCTACCCCCCCTCTTTTTCTAAGTTCGGTTAATACAGCAAAGGTCATGCCTTTGTTGGGGACAAATCGCCCGCTGAACGTTACTGAATCCCCTTTTACGATATTTTCGAGAGCCGTTCTCCATTTTTGGAGCGATGACTGGCTTTCAGGGTCGAATTTTCCCCACGCTGGATTTGTTATTTCGATAAATTGAAAGGCAATGTTGATCTCGCATGGAAGGGATATTCCTAACATGACACCCGGTCCGACGTTGTAATGCATAACCTCAAAGCTGGAGACCACGCCAGTGAAATTGGTGAACTGACGATGATTGGCAATCAAGAAGTTATTCAAATACGCTTCTCGTTGCTGATTGATTTGTCGAATCTGTTGCTGAAGTGAATTTTGCTTAAGAGGATTGCTCTCTTTCGCAATTTGCCGATTTAGTGCCCCTTGATTGTTTCGCGCTGTATTAAGCGTTGTGCATAGTTCACCCATCTGGTCTGCATGGGCTAGAGAAGCAGCAAATGCAAAGACCACACCAAGAACACCACGAACAGCCGAACCTACCTTCATTTTGCTTGCTCCTTATCAATAGAGGTTTGAGAGGCCCAACGTTTGCGTAGGTTGCCCCCTTTATTTCCCTTGCATCTGTTACCTCTTTTTGTCGGCTCGGTTCATCATCGTGTTGATGACAGCGTTCGAGACCCCTGTTGTCTTAAGGGCGACGATGCCTTCAGTGGAGAGATCGAAGTCGGTCGCTTCGGCAGCTTGGATTTTTGAGATGATTAGCTTGTCATCCAACCCGACTTTCACAAGGGAAAGGATGTCGTCGTTCCGGAGGGCCGTCTCGGCCCGCTTCGCGTTGCCGTTGCTTTTTGAGGTTGATGCCGGTGTTACCGTGCCCTGATTGAGCATCTCGGCTTTCTTCTTGTCCCGCGCTTCCTTGAAACAGGTATTGAAGACGATGTTCAATATGCCCTGGCTTGCAAACGGCGAGCATGTCTCACCGGTCCGTCTGGTTCCGCCGCAACCACACTCGTACGTGAACCTGGTCAGGTCTCCGGGATTCATCCAGCCCTGACGTTGATAAGCATTGCTGTTCTTGTCAGGCAGAAAGGCGACATGGACTCGACCGTATTCTTGGTCAAATCGCGGCTCTGTAGCGCCCATCCCCCAACCCAGCATGGTAATCCCGGCGACGCAATCGCCGACATCTACAGTGCCGACCACGTCGTTACTCTTGGAATTAGAGTAGATGGGAGCATTCGGAGTGATGCTGCAACCGCCTTCGCCCCTATCTGCCGCCATTGCAGGCGACGTGACGATGGCACCAGTTAGGACAATTATGAAGCTTATGGGTGTGATGACTTGAAGATATGTTTTCATGTTTTCCCTTTCACTCCCAATTCACTAATTAAGGTCACGACTGGAGAGGTAACCATGGCCCAATCGGGATAGGGGAAAGCCTCACGGCCCCCCCCTCCCACACCACCGGACGTACGGGTCACGTATCCGGCGGTTCGGCAGATTAAGTCGTTTGGCATGGCGGGAAGCATACCACCGCGCCATTCAACCGGAGCGTCATCTCCTACCGCACCAACGTCGGTTTCATTCCAGCCATGAGGCTTGCGCTCAATGGACTCGCCGAATGCAATACCGCGGTTCCTTGGCAAGCGACTTCTCCTCTCTTTCAATCCCCTCTCGGGGCACCGTTCGGGCCTTCATTGGTCAGCTTTGCCGCTCGTGCATATCCGGGGCTGCGTCTTTCAACATTGCAGTGCCTCATTAGCGTTGCCTGCCTTCCAATTACTATGCCTTCTGCTGACTTCTCCACGGTATTCAGCATCCGTTGCCAGATGCCCAGCTTCGATCCTCCGAAGCACCGGGGAGATATCCCGGGGTAAGACGCGTTACCTTCACTGCATAGACGCCGGATTTACAAAATGCACTCAACTGCCGCAGATGGAGGACTTCGCGGTCACGTGCCCGCTCGTCCCGAGTGCATCACGCCTCCTATCCGGTTTTTGTTCATCGTCCCGCAGCTTTGGATTGGGCTTCCTTCAGACCCCGCCTCGCGGCGACGCCCATACCCTTCTCCTTGCCTTCGGCTCTGCAATACCTGGCCATCGGACTTTCACCGACGAAGTAACGCGCCATGCCCGGCGCACACATGAATGTAACCGGCGCTGCGCGGCTTCATCGCGCAACGCCCGTGTTGACAGCCGGGTTGGGGCCAAAACGGTACGAGGGAAAGAAGCCTCCCGCCTGACCGAGGCGGCACCAAGCGAAGCTACGGCAAAGAGCGAAGCCGCAGGCGTGCGACGACGCGCGGAAGAGCGGCGCGAAACCACCGGCCATGAGCCAAGCGCGCGCTCTTTGTCTTTGGCCAAGGATGGGCGATGGCGTTGGCATTCCATGGGTTTCGCGCCCTCAGGCGCCAGCCAACAACTGACTGGCGTACAGGACATTGCCAACGCGAGAGACTTTGAGCAGGCCGATGCCGACGACACCGAGAGCTGTACTCGGGTTTGGCGGGAGCGTGAAAGTCGGCGCTGGTGGCACGGCGACGAGCATGCTACGAGCGTGCGCCATGGGACAACGGGAGTTACGAAACGCGGAAGACGAAACACGCTCACGATGTTGAGCCCCAACGTGAAGTCGGCACCTTCGAATACTTGCCAGATATGGCAGTTTGTTTCCATATGTGGAGATGGGTTGTTTGCCATATCTAGGCATTTTCTGGAACGACGCGATTATCGAGTTTCAGCTTGCGCACGGCCGCCTGGGGCAGCGACCAAAGTTTGCGCTGGCCGCGCGCCGCGCCCGATCTGCCCCAGCACGGAACCGCCCAGCGTGAATTCTCTTGCGGCTGGCGATCGCGGCAGCCGGCGTCCGGCGGTTGCAGTGGTCATGTCCATTTCTCCCCTCTTCCCGCAACGCTGCGGGCATTTTTTCGACAGCATAATCGGCCGCAACGCCGCTGGCAATGACGCCGCACTATTGCGCTGCGGCAATCGCCGTGCCGCCAGCGCCAACTCTTGACCCACCTCAGCCCAGCGGGCGCGGCACGGCTTCGACGTTCCAGATGGTTTTCGCGTACTGGCCTATGGTGCGGTCGGAGGAGAACTGGCCCATGCCGGCGACGTTGAGGATGGATTTCTGCACCCAGGCCGCCGGGTCGCCGTAGAGGGCGCCGACCTGCTCCTGGCAGGCGATGTAGGCGGCATAGTCGGCGAGCAGCAGGTAATGGTCGCCGTTGGCGGTCAGGTTGTCGAAGACCGGCTTGTAGCGCTCGCGCTCTTCGGGCGCGAAGAAGCCGTCGCGCAGCATGTCCAGGGTCTGCCGCAGTTCGCCGTTGCCGTTGTAATAGTCCCAGGGCCGGTGGCCGGCGGCGTAGGTCTGCGCGACTTCGTCGGCGGTGAGGCCGAAGATGAAAATGTTTTCCGGCCCGACTTCGTTGCGGATCTCGACGTTGGCGCCGTCGAGGGTGCCGATGGTCAGCGCGCCGTTCAGCGCCAGCTTCATGTTGCCGGTGCCCGAGGCTTCGGTGCCGGCGGTGGAGATCTGCTCCGAGAGGTCGGCGGCGGGGATGATGATCTCGGCGTTGGAGACGTCGTAGTTGGGGATGAAAACGACCTTGAGCCGATCCTTCATCAGCGGGTCGTTGTTCACGATGTCGGCGACGTCGTTGATCAGGCGGATGATCAGCTTGGCCATGCGGTAGCCGGGCGCCGCCTTGCCGCCGAAGATCACGCTGCGCGGCGGCGCGTCGCCGCCGGCGCGCAGGCGGTTGTAGAGCGTGATGACATGCAGCACGTTGAGCAGCTGGCGCTTGTATTCGTGGATGCGCTTGATCTGCACGTCGAACAGCGAATCCGGATCGAGCCGGATGCCGAGCCGCTTGTCGACCACCTGCGCCAGACGGGCCTTGTTGGCGCGCTTGACGCGCACGAACTCGTCGCGGAAGCCGGCGTCGGCGGCCAGCGGCGTCAATTGCCGCAACTGGTCGAGATCCTTGAGCCAGCCTTTGCCGAGATGGCCGCTGATGAGTTTCGACAGCGCCGGGTTGGCCTGGTTGAGCCAGCGCCGCGGCGTCACGCCATTGGTCATGTTGACGATCCGGTCGGGCCACAGGCGGTGGAAGTCGGCGAAGATGGTTTCCTTCATCAGGCGGGTGTGGATCGCGGCGACGCCATTAACCTTGTGGCTGCCGACGATGGCCAGGTGCGCCATGCGGATGCGTTTGCCCTTGGCCTCGTCGATCAGCGACATGCGCTGCCACAGCGCCGGGTCGCCGGGGTAGTGGTGCATCACGTCCTTGAGGAAACGGTGGTTGATCTCGTAGATGATCTGCAGATGGCGCGGCAGCACGCGCTCGAACAGCGGCACCGGCCAGGTTTCCAGCGCCTCGGGCATCAGCGTGTGGTTGGTGTAGGCGAAGGTGCGCGTGGTGATGTTCCAGGCCCGCGCCCAGTCGATCTGGTGCAGGTCCATCAGGATGCGCATCAGTTCGGCCACGGCGATCGACGGATGGGTGTCGTTGAGCTGTATCGCCACCTTGTCCGGCAGCGCGTCGAGCGGCGTGCCCGACTTGGTGAAGCGGTAGAGCATGTCCTGCAGCGAGGCGGAGACGAAGAAGTACTGCTGCTTGAGGCGCAGCTCGCGGCCCATCTCGGTGGTGTCGTCGGGGTAGAGCACCTTGGACAGGTTTTCCGAATCGTTCTTGTCCTCCACCGCGCGGATGTAGTTGCCCTCGTTGAAATACTTGAGGTCGAAGTCGCGGCTGGCCTTGGCCGCCCACAGCCGCATGTTGTTCACCGTGCCTGTGTCATAGCCGGGAATCGGGTAGTCGTAGGCCATGGCCATGACGTCGTCGGTATCCACCCACTGGAAATGCTTCTTGCCGTGCTCGTCGGCAAAGTCCACCACGCGGCCGTGGAACTTCACCTGGTACAGCACCTCGGGGCGCGGGAACTCCCAGGGGTTGCCGTAGCGCAGCCAGTTGTCGGGGTGCTCGACCTGCTGGCCGTCCTCGATGCCCTGGTGGAACATGCCGTATTCGTAGCGGATGCCGTAGCCGTAGCCGGCGACGCCCATGGTCGCCATCGAATCGAGGAAGCAGGCCGCCAGCCGCCCCAGGCCGCCGTTGCCCAGCGCCGCGTCCTGCTCCATTTCGCGGATGTCGTCCGGCTTGAGGCCGATGCCGATCACCGCCTCCAGCGCGTCCATGAACTCCTTGTCGCAGCAGATGTTGAGCATGGAGTTCACCATGGTGCGGCCCATGAGAAATTCCATCGAGAGGTAATAGACGCGCTTGCGGTCCTCGACGTAGTAGCTGCGCATGGTTTCCATCCAGCGCTCGATCATGCGTTCGCGCAGCACCGCGGCAGCGGCGTAGAACCAGTCGCGGTCGGTGGCGGTGATCGGGTCCTTGCCGATGGTGTAGACCAGGCGATGGACCAGCGAGCGCCGGATCGAGGCGGCGTCGAGAGCGGGATGGTCGAGCTCGGGCAGTGCGGCTGGCTTCTTCATGGCGGGCTCCCTGAACAATACGAACAGCATGATACTCGCCGGCCGCGCGCTGCGCCGGGGCGGTCGCGCCGGTGGCGGGGCCGCCGCCGGGGTTCAAGCTTTTTTTCCGGATGTGGTGCATCCCCGGGATAATAGTCGGCCCGGGAAAGGTCAGCCGAATGGAAAGCAATCAAGATCACGCGCACGAAGAACCCACCGAAAGCCTGCTCACGCTCGAAGAGGCCCGCCTCACGATCGGCGACCTGATCAGCCTCCAGGCGCACCGGAACGAGGTCGTCGAACGCTATACGGTGCGGCTGATCGGGATGTCCAAGGGACGCAGCGTGCTGGTCACCACGCCGATGGTCGACGGCCACTACCTGCTCATGCGCGAAGGCCAGGCACTGATCCTGCGGGCCTTCTCGGGCAGGAGCGCGTATGCCTTTCCGACCCAGATCCTGAAGAACGTCAATACGCCCTACCCTTACCTGCACCTCGGCTATCCGCGCCAGGTGCGCTCGCTGGTGGTGCGCCGCGGCGCCCGCGCCGACGTCCGGGTCGTCTGCGCCATCACCCATCGCGACGGCGTCCCGATCGAGGCGGCCGGCACCATCATCAATCTCAGCATCGGCGGCGCGCTGATGACCACCAAGAGCATACCGGGCAAGAAAGGCCAGCGCCTGACGCTCAAGTTCAAGGTGGTGCTCAACGGCATCGAGGCCCTGCTGGAACTCGAAACCGTGATCCGCGCCATCAACGTCGACCAGAGCGGCGATACCGAGACGCCCTACCAGATCGGCATCCAGTTCACCGACGTCTCCGCCGAGGACTCTATCCCGCTGCTGGCCTTCGTCTATCAGGCCTTGCTGGAGCAGGTGCCCGGCGCCTGAGGCCCAAGCCGCTCACTCAGCCAGTCAGCCAGCCGGTCAGCGCATCGCATCGCGCCAGCGCGCGAGTTTTCCTCGAAGCGCATGCCGGCGTTGGCCGGTAGGGATGACCGGTCTGTAGGGCCGGCTTCAGCCGGCCGGGGCGATTGGCCGACTAAAGTCGGCCCTACGTCGGCCCTACGTCGGCCCTGCGTCGGCCCTGCGTTGGCCCGCTCGCCGAGGAACTTGGCGATCTTCCCGGTCGGCTCCTTGAACTCGCCGGCGGCCGACTCCTGTTCCTGCTTCCCGGCGTCGTCCGCCAGCTTGCCCAGATCGAGACCGCCTGCCAGCCGCAAAGTCCGGCAATCTCGCCGACCGCATGCGATTTTGACGTGGATCAACATCGCGGCAGGCAGGATGCCCAGAATGCTGTCATAAATGGCTTGTTGTACCGGCTGCGTGCAGGAAGGCGGGTGGCACTATGGCATCACCAATCGCATCGCACGATCCCACGCCAGGCGGCGCTGGGCCGTCGCATACGCGAGGCGCATCGAGCCGATGCGGCAGACGCATTTTCTGGCGGCTTCGTGGGTTTTTCTGCCGGCGCCCAGAGGTGTCGGGAAGATGATGTCCGCGGTGATTGAACCGACACCGCGCACCAGCGGTGAAACCTACTTCTTCCGCGACCGCGGCCAGTCCGACCTGCTGCGCCTGCGCCTGCTGCCGGAGTTGATCGGGCGTCGCCGCGCGGCAAAAACCCTGCGCCTATGGAGCGCCGGTTGCGCCAGCGGCGAGGAAGCCTATTCCCTCGCCATATTGGTGGACATGTTGTTGCCCGAGCGCGACGGCTGGGACATTTTCATTCTCGGCAGCGACATCAACGCGACCGCGCTGGCCAAGGCGCGGCGCGGTCGCTATGGCCAATGGTCGTTCCGCATCACGCCGCCCGAACTGCAACAACGCTACTTCCGGAGCAGCGGCGACGAATGGGAACTGGACGAGCGCATCCGCCGCATGGTGAGCTTCCGCGCCGGCGACCTGGTCAGCGAGCCATGCCCCGGCGGGGAGCTGCGCGACATGGACCTGATCCTGTGCCGCAACGTATTCATCTACTTCGGCACCGATGCCGTACGCGCCGTCGCGGACAAACTGGCCGCCGCGCTGAGCGAAGGCGGCTACCTGATGACCGGCCACACCGAGCTCATGGGCCATCGCGTGCGGAATCTGCAGAGCAGGCTGTTCGTCGAGGGCGTGGTGTATCGGCGGCTTGCGCCGCTCGTGCCGCTTCCTGCCGGACACCGGCCGCCGGCCCGCGTCGCGCCGCCGCCAGCCGTGGCGCAACGCGCGCCCGGCGTGCCGCCGCCGGCTGCAGCGAGTGCGGAAGACCTGCTGGCGACGGCGAGGGAATTAGCCGACCGGGGCGAATACGCCGGTGCCGAGCAGGCCTGCCGGCGGGCGCTGAGCGTCGCCCCGCTGGCACCGGGGCCGCATTTCCTGCTGGCGCAGCTGGCCCAGCTCGGAGGCGATTTCGAGCGCGCCGGAAAACTGCTGGACCAGACCCTCTACCTCGATCCCGGCTGCGTGGCCGCCTGCCTGGAACTGGCGGCGCTTTGCGAGCGCACCGACAAGCTGCCGCGAGCGCGGGCCCTGCGCCGCGCGGCACTGGACATCGTGCGCGCGCTGCCCGGCGACGCGACGGTCGAGCCGTATGAAACGACTGCGGCAGAGATGGCGCAGTGGCTCGCGCAATGGTCGACCGCGCCGGCCGCGCCGCAGAGTGCGCCTTCACCCTCTCGCGCCAGCTAGCCATGCCAGCCATTTCCCGGCCCGGGAGACCTAATACGAAAGTCATAACCTCTGAGGGTTGCCGCCTGTTGCTGCCTGCCCGGCGAGGCCGAATGGCATTGACTTCGCTCCGCGGCCGCCTATGCTTTAAATTCGTATCGCATGACAGCGTGGCTGCATGAACGCCCTTTCCTTCCTGATTTTCGAGCTTGACGGCGCGCGCTTTGGCCTCGACGCAACGCAGGTGCGCGAAACCATCTGGCTGCCCGAACTGACGCCGGCCGAGGAGGCGCCGCCCTGGATCGTCGGGCTGTTCAGCCTGCGCGGGCGGATCGTGCCCGTCGCCGACCTGCGCCTGCGCTTTGGCCATCCGGCACGGCGCTACAGTCCCGGCGATCAGGTCGTGGTGACGGAAGCCGGCGGCCTGCCGATGGGGCTGATCGTCGGCGAAGTGATCGACGTGATCGAACTTCCCGCTGAATCCATCCAGCCGCCACCCCAGTTCGATACCGCGGCCCCTGGTCTCGACCATCTGGTAGCGGGCGAGGCGCGTGCCGGCGACGGACTCGTGACCCTGCTCGACATTTCCCGCCTGGCCCGGCTACCGGAATGGCAGACGCTTGCCGCAGCGGCACAGCTGCCCCACGGGCCGGCGCCGGCCGGCCGTTTCTGCCCGGACGCCAGCGCCGCCGAGCGCACGCTGTTCCGCGCCCGCGCCATGGCCTTGCGCGAAGCCGCAGTCGGGGAGGAGAGCGGCCGCCTCGGGCTGGCAGTGGTGCAGCTGGGCGGCGAATACTTCGGTGTCGAGCTTGCGGCCGTGCTGGAATTCTGCGACATCGCGCAATTGAGCCCGATTCCCTGCTGTCCGCCGCACATCCTGGGCGCCATGAACCTGCGCGGCGACCTGCTGACCCTGATCGACCCACGCGCCGCGCTCAGCCTGCCGCCGGCGGCCAGGGGCGGCAAGGCCGTGATTGCCCGCCTTGGCGAGCAGGCGGTGGGAATCGCCGTGGATGAGGTGCACGACATCGTCTACCTGCGGGGCGAGGAATTGCAGCCGCCGCCCGCTGCGCTGCGCGAGCGCTGCGGGGCGGAAATCACCGGCACCGCGCTCTATGCCGGTCGGATAGTTACCGTAGTGGACCTTCCCGCGTTGTTGGCGCGGGAGGCCTGGATCGTGAATGAGCAGGTGTGATCGAAGGGAAATGCCATGTTCGCAAAAATGAAGCTGCGCCAACGCATCCTGTTGGGTTACCTGGTTCCAGTCCTGCTATTGGCGGCTGTGATGACAGTGGCCTATTCCAATGCGCGCACTGCAGCCCTGGAAATTGCGGAGCTGAACGAAACAGCCCCATTTGTCGCTGACGTCCTGGTCGCTTCTGGAAGCCTGGTGCGCATGCAGCGCGCTTCCTTTGCCCATGTCCTCACCAACGGTGGAGCCTACAAGGGGGGGAGCATGTATCCAAAGAAAATCTACAGCGAGAGCGCGCTAAAGTTTCAGGAAATAACGAAGAAGCTTGAGCGCTCGGCCGACAAGGTCGGGCAACGGGATGCGCTGCGCCAGATGACCACCATCGGCAACAACATCGCCCAGGTGACCCAGCACTACATTGAACTGATCGCCGCGGGCAAGGAAAAGGAGGCCATTACAGAAGTGCGCCGCGGCGAGAGCATCAGGCTTTCCAGCCAGATCGACCCGCTGGTCGATACCATCGTCAGGACGGAAGAGGCGCGCAGGAATCATCATCGAGCGGAGCTGACGAGGACTATAGACGAAATGCAGAACACGGTTGTTGCCGGGACGCTGCTGGCCATTGTGCTGATGGTTGCGTTGGGCCTCTGGCTCGCATACGCGGTGAGCCGCAACATCACCGCCAACGCCACCCAGCTTTCAGCCGCCGCCAGCGAGATCGCCGCCACCATCACCCAGCATGAGCGCACTGCCAGCCAGCAGGCGGCCGCGGCCAACGAAACATCCGCCACCATCGACGAACTATCCGCCTCCTCGCGCAAATCGGCCGAGCAGGCGGCGAGCGCGGCGGCCGTGGCGGAAAAGGCCGGCGCCGCGACAAGCCAGGGCGACGAGGCGACGCGCCAGGCGGTGCTGGCGATGGCCGGCCTCAAGGACAAGATCGGCGCCATGGCCGAGCAGATTCTGCATCTGGGCGAACAGACCGGCCAGATCGGCAACATTGCCACCGTGCTCAAGGATCTGGCCGGGCAGATCAACATGCTGGCATTGAACGCCGCGGTGGAAGCCGCCCGCGCCGGCGAGCACGGCAAGGGCTTCGCGGTGGTGGCGGGCGAAATCCGCAAGCTGGCCGACGAGAGCAAGAAGTCGGCGGAACAGACTGCGGTGCTGGTGGCCGATACGCAGAAGGCCACTAATTCATCCATCATGATGACCGAAGAGGGCACCCGCACCGTCGCCGAAGTCACCCAGCTGGTGCAGAAGGTGGCCGAGCTGTTCGTCAATCTGGCCAGCCTGGCCGACAGCGCCAACGAAAACGCCCAGCAGGTGATGCTCAACGCCAGGCAGCAATCCGCCGCCTTCAGCCAGGTGGTCGAGGCGACCACCAGCATCGCCTCCGGCGCCAGGGAAACCGCCGCCGGCATCAGCCAGACCAAGATAGGCGTGCAGCAACTGAACGAGGCGGCGGACAACCTCAAGGCCATTGCGTGAGCTGACAGACTAGTACGCAGACATGTTGAAACCGATGGATGTAGGAGCGAGCTTGCTCGCGACAACGGCTTATCGCGAGCAAGCTCGCTCCTACAGGGAATGCGCCTTTTCCTTGTTGACCGACTACTAGGCAAGCGGGAGCGACCATGATCGAAGACCCGGAACTGTTCCGGCTGTTCAAGGCCGAAAGCGAGGAGCATCTGGCCCGCCTCGACGATGGTCTGCTGCGCCTGGAGAAGACGCCCGCCGACCCGGCGCTGCTGGAAGAAGTGTTCCGCGAATCCCACAGCCTGAAGGGCGCGGCACGCATGCTGGGGCTGGCCAGGGTCGAGACCGCCTCCCACGCCCTGGAAAGCATCCTCAACGCGGCGCGCCGGGGCGAGGCGCCGCTGACGCCGGAAACCATAGCGCACATGAATGCCGGCCTGGTCGATCTGTACCGGCGCGTGCAGGAGGCGCTCGCCGACGCGCCGCCGGCAGCCGCCGTGCCGCCAGCGGCAACTCTTGCGGCCATGGCGGAAAACCTCATCGGCTCCGAATCCCCCGCCCAAGCTCTGCAACCGCCCGCGCCATCCGTCACGCCGCCGGCGACAGCGCCAGCCGCCGCCGGCAAGCCTTTCCGCATCGAGACCGTGCGTGTGGAAACCCGCAAGCTGGACGATCTGCTGACCCAGGTGGGCGAGCTCTCGGTGATCCAGGGACGGGCGCAGCACCGCCTGGCGCTGATGGAAGAACTGCTGGAGCAGTGGCTGGTGCTGGAGCGCGGCCGCCGCCGCGCCTGCCCGTCGGCGCGGCACGGGGCGCAGGGCGCGGCGCCGCTGCGCTTCGGCGTCCTGCTCAAGCAGGCGCGCAACGCGCTGTTCGATGACAGCGCGCGCATCGAATCCACCGTCGGCCTGCTCGAAGACCAGGTGCGCAACATCCGCCTGCTGCCGCTTTCCACCGTGTTCGCGCTGTTCCCGCGCATGGTGCGCGACCTGGCTGCGGCACAGGACAAGGAAGCGGAACTGGCGCTCGAAGGCGGCGAGATCACCGTCGACAAGCGCATCCTCGAAGAAATGAAGGACCCGCTGATGCACCTGATCCGCAACGCCATCGACCACGGCATCGAGCCGCCCGCCGAGCGCGAACGCCTGGGCAAGCCGCGCGGCGGCACGGTGCGGCTTTGCGCCAGGCGCGAAGATTCCCATGTACTGCTGGAAGTGGTCGACGATGGCCGCGGCCTGGACCCGGCGGCGATCAGGCAGGAAGCCAGGAAGCGCGGCCTCGACGACGAGGCGGCGCTTGCCGCGATGCCCCTGGTGCAATTGCAGCAGTTGATCTTCCGGCCCGGGTTTTCCACCAGCAGCCATGTCACCGAGCTGTCCGGGCGCGGCGTCGGGCTGGACGTGGTGCGGGTCAATGTCGAACGCATGAAGGGCGGCATCCGCCTCGAATCCGCCACGGGCCGCGGGCTGGCGGTGCAACTGCGCCTGCCCGCGAGCCTCGCCTCCACGCGGCTGCTGCTGGCCAGCGCGGGCGGCCGGCTGTATGGCCTGCCGGTCGAGTTCGTCCATACCTCGCGGCGCGTGCGCGAGGCGGATGTATTCACCCTCGAAGGCCGGCTCGCCGTCCTGCTCGACGGCGCGCCGGTGATCGCCGCGCGCCTGGCCGACCTGCTCGAACTGCCGGCCGCCGAGTTGGCCATTACGGTGGCCACCTCAGCGGCCAACTCGGCGGCCAACTCGGCGGCCGCGACGCCCGACGTCCAGGCCTGCATTTTTCTCCAGCTGGGCGACGGCCAGCCGGGGCGGCTGGGCCTGCTGGTGGACGATCTGCTGGCCGAGGAGGAAGTGGTGCCCAAGCCGCTCGGTGCGCCGCTGCAGCGCGTGCGCAACGTTTCCGCCCTGGCCATGCTGGGCAGCGGCGAGGTCTGCGCGGTGCTGAATCCCGCCGATCTGTTGCGCTCGGCGCAGCAGGCGGGCACTCCCGTGCGCCGCGAGGAACACGCTATCCGCAGCGAGGCCGTCCGGTCCGCCGTGCTGCTGGTCGAGGACTCTGCCTTGATCCGCGCCATGGAGAAACGCATTCTCGAGGACAACGGCTATGAAGTGGTCACGGCAGTGGACGGGGTGGACGCGCTCAACGCCCTCGGCAGCCGCCTCTTCGCCGCGGTGGTGTCGGACATCATGATGCCCAACATGGATGGCCTCGCCCTCACCCGGCGCATTCGCGCCGAGCCGCGCTACAAAGAGCTGCCGGTGATCCTGGTGACGACCCTGGCCTCCGACGAGGACAAGCGGCGCGGCCTCGACGCCGGCGCCAGCGCCTACATCCCCAAACCCGCGTTCGACCAGCGCGTGCTGCTGGACAGCCTGCATAGGCTGATCGCGACATGATCCGCGTGCTGCTGGTCGACGACTCCCCCATCGCGCTGCACATCCTGCAACGCCTGCTGGCCCGCTCGGCCGGCATCCAGGTGGTGGGCACCGCCGCCAACGGCAGGGAGGCGCTCGACCTGCTGCCCGCGCTCAATCCCGACGTCATCTGCACCGACCTGCACATGCCGGTGATGGACGGGCTGGAATTCACCCGCGCGGTGATGAACAAATATCCGCGCCCGATCCTGGTGCTGAGCATATCGGTGGAGCCGGGCTCGTCCAACGTGTTCCGCCTGCTGGAGGCAGGTGCGGTGGATTTCTACCCCAAGCCGCGCGGCATCATCGAGGCGGATCACGAGAAACTGGCCAGGGAACTCGCCAGCAAGATTCGCGTCCTCGCCGGCGTGCATGTGTTTCGCCGCACCGGGGCGGCGACGGGCGACGCCCAACTGCCGGTCAGGCTTTCGCTGCGGCCCCGCGCGCCCGTGCGCATCGTGGCGATCGGCGCATCCACCGGCGGTCCGCAGGCCTTGCGCGAAATCCTCTCCCACCTGCCGGGCGGCTTCCGGGTGCCGGTGGTGTGCGTGCAGCACATCGGTGCGGACTTCCTGCCCGAGATGGTGGCCTGGCTCGCCGAAGTCAGCCCGCTGCCGGTGCGCGTGGCGGCCCAGGGCGAAGTCCCGCAAGCAGGAGTGGCTTATTTCGCCCCCGGGAACGCCCACCTGGACCTGGATGACGGCGGACGCTTCGATCTCTCCGAGGCGCCGCCTTGCGGCGGTCACCGGCCCTCGGTGACGGTGACCCTGCGCGCGGTGGCGCGCCACTACGGCGCCAGCGCGGTGGGCGTCCTGCTCACCGGCATGGGCCGCGACGGCGCCGAGGGCATGGCCGAGATCGCCGCCGCCGGCGGCATCACCATCGCCCAGGACGAGGCCAGCAGCGTGGTTTACGGCATGCCCAGGGAGGCGGCGGCGCTCGGGGCGGCGCAGCAGGTGCTGCCGCTGCAGCAGATCGGCCCGGCCCTGGTGGCGCTGACGAACCAGCGCAAAAATGCGGACGCGGCGCCCGGACGGAAGGAAGCGACATGACGGAACCCACCGACCGCGGCCGCGCCCCGCCCGAAATCCTGATCGTCGAAGACAGCGCGGTGGAGGCGGAGCTGCTGCGCCGCGTCCTCGCCAGGGCGGGCTACGCGGCAAGCGTGGCGCACGACGGCGAGGAAGGCCTGCGCATGGTGCGCGCGCAGCGTCCCGCACTGGTGATGAGCGACATCAACATGCCGGTGATGAACGGCTACCAGTTGTGCCGCGCCATCAAGTATGACGACCAACTCTGGAGTATCCCGCTGATCCTGCTCACGGTGCTGTCCGAGCCGGAAGACATCATCGAGGCGATCAATTGCGGCGCCGACGCCTACATCGTCAAGCCCTATGGCGAAGCCAAGCTGCTGAACCGCATCCGTGCCCTGGTGGATGCGCCGATCGAGAGGCGACGGGCAGAGGAGCGGCGCGAGGAAGTGGTGGGCTACGGCGGCAAGCGCCACGCCATCGCCGGCGGCGGGCAGCAGATACTCAACCTGCTGCTTTCGCTGTACGAGAATGTCCTGCACCAGAACCTGGAACTGGTGGCCACCCAAAACCAACTCAACCTACTGAACGAGAACCTCGACCGGCAGATGCATGAGCGTACCAGTGCGCTGCGCGAAAGCGAGGCACGGTTCCGCAATCTGGTGGAAACGACCAGCGACTGGATCTGGGAAATTGACGAGAATGCCGTCTATACCTATGCGAATCCAAGAATCCACGACATCCTCGGCTATCTGCCCGAGGATGTGATCGGAAAGGCGCCGTTCGACCTGATGCCCGCCGATGAGGTCCAACGCGTGGCAAAGCTGTTTGGCGCCGTTGCCTCGGCGCACAAATCCATGGTCAACCTCGAAAATATCAACCTCCACCGGGATGGCCATCGGGTCGTTCTCGAAACCAACGCTGTTCCCATCTTCGACCTGGATGGAAATTTCCGCGGCTATCGCGGCATTGATCGCGACATCACCGAACGCAAGGCCGCGCAGGAGCAGGTGCGCAAGCTTTCGCTGGCCGTCGAACAGAGCCTTGATTCCATCGTCATTACCGATCTCAATGCCAACATCGAATACGTCAACGAATCCTTCGTCCGGGTGACCGGCTACAGCCGCGAGGAAGCCATCGGCCGCAATCCGCGCATGCTGCAATCGGGCAAGACGCCGGCCACGGCCTACGCCGAGCTGTGGCAGGCGCTGACCGCCGGCCAGTCATGGATGGGCGAGTTCCACAACACGCGCAAGGACGGCAGCGAATACATCGAGTTCGCCATCATCACGCCGCTGCGCCAGCCCGACGGATCGGTCAGCCACTACGTGGCAGTCAAGGAAGACATCACCGAGAAGAAGCGCCTGGGCATCGAACTGGATCACCATCGCCACCGCCTGGAGGAACTGGTGGAGAGCCGCACCACCGAATTGCTTGCGGCGCAACAGCAAGCGGAGGCCGCCAACCTGGCGAAGAGCGCCTTCCTGGCCAACATGAGCCACGAGATCCGCACGCCGCTGAACGCCATCATCGGCCTCACCCACCTGCTGCGGCGCGCCGGGGTCTCGTCGCAACAGGCCGTGCGGCTGGACAAGATCGACGGCGCCGGGCAGCACCTGCTGGCGATCATCAACGACATCCTCGACTTGTCGAAGATCGAGGCCGGCCGGCTGCAACTGGAAAACACCGACTTCCCCCTGGCCGCCATTCTCGACAACGTCGCCTCGATCATCGGCGATCCGGCGCGGGACAAGGGGCTGCAAGTCGAAGTCGACGGCGATGACGTTCCCCTATGGCTGCGCGGCGACCCGACGCGGCTGCGCCAGGCGCTGCTCAACTATGCCGGCAACGCCGTCAAGTTCACCGAGCAGGGTTCCGTCGCGTTGCGTGCCAGACTGCTGGAAGACAGCGACGGCGAATTGCTGGTGCGCTTCGAGGTCGCGGACACCGGCGTCGGTATCGCGCCCGACGCGATGGGCCGGCTGTTCCAGAGCTTCGAACAGGCCGACGCATCGGTCACGCGCAAGTACGGCGGCACCGGCCTCGGGCTGGCAATCACGCGGCGCCTGGCGCGACTGATGGGCGGCGAAGTCGGCGCCGACAGCACGCCGGGACAAGGCAGCACCTTCTGGTTCACGGCCCGCCTGCAGCGCGGCAGGGGCATCATGCCCACCGCCTCGGCGCCCGCGGGTACCGTCGATGCCGAAACGCTACTGCGTCGCTACCATGGCGGCACGCAGCTCCTGCTGGCCGACGACAACGTCATCAACCTCGAGGTGGCGCTGGAGCTGCTGCACGGCGCCGGCCTGGCGGCGGACACGGCCCGCGATGGGCGGGAAGCGCTGGAAATGGCCG
Organism: Sulfuritalea sp.; assembly: GCF_031426875.1. Classification (NCBI taxonomy): domain Bacteria; kingdom Pseudomonadati; phylum Pseudomonadota; class Betaproteobacteria; order Nitrosomonadales; family Sterolibacteriaceae; genus Sulfuritalea; species Sulfuritalea sp. The sequence goes on along the minus strand of NZ_JASJPC010000012.1, from coordinate 142,733 downwards.
GTGCCACGGCCTACGACCTGATCCTGATGGACATCCAGATGCCCGACATGGACGGCCTCGAAGCCACCCGCGCGATCCGCGCCATGCCGGGTTGTGAAAACACGCCGATCCTGGCGATGACGGCGAATGCCTTCAATGAAGACCGCCGGGCCTGCGAGAAAGCCGGCATGAACGATTTCATCGCCAAGCCAGTGGATCCCGATGCATTGTTCGCGACGCTGCTGAAGTGGCTGCCGCAGCACGCGATACCTGCCGCCGAGCGGCCGGCGCCGGCTGCCGCAGCAACCGGGGCGGCGGCGGGCAACGATGCCGAATGGGAGCGCCGCCTGGCGACGGTCCCCGGCCTCGACCTGATGCGCGGGCTGGAAATCATGCACGGCAATGCGGCCAACTATGCTCGATTGCTGACCATGTTCGCCGACGGCCACGCCGAAGACTTGCGCCAGATGGCCGAGCGGCTGGCCGCCGGCGACCTGCCGCAGGTGCAGCGCCAGGCCCATAGCCTGAAGGGCTCCGCCGGCAACGTGGGAGCGATGCGGGTGTCCGCGGCGGCCGACGCGCTGCATGCGGCAATTCACCGGGATGCCGCCGGAAACGAGATCGGACAGCTCATCGCCGATCTGGCGGTCGAGTTGCAGCCGCTGATCGCCGCCATCCGCAAACTTCCGGCCGATGCATTCGATGCGCCGGCGGATGTCGATCCGGCGCGCGTCGACGCCGTGCTGCTGCGCCTGGCAGCCTTGCTGAAAACGGGCGACGTGGCAGCCAACGACCTGGCGCAGCAGGAGACCGGGCTGCTGCGCGCGGCCCTCGGGACGGTCGCCGATGACTTCCTGCACCGCATCGCCGTCTTCGACCACGAGGGCGCGCTCAATGCGCTGCGCGCCATCGAAACGGAAAGGTCGACCTGAAAGAGCGGGGCGCGCCCGCCACCAACGCAATCGCTGCCTCACTTGCCGGGCAGCAGCGCCTCCCGCCACGCCGCCAGCTTCCTGTCGAACGACCAACTGGCATGGGCCGGACTGGTCGAGGGCAGCACCACCGCTTCGAAGCCCAGGGCCTCGACTTCGCGAACGCGGCGTGCGGCCATGCGGCCGTTGAAGCAGATTCGCCGTAGCGCCGGTGCCAACTCTTTGATTTCTCCCAGCGGGTTCGGCAGCGCAGCGCGGATCGCACTGTCGAGGCTGCCGGCGCGTTCGCAGGAGGCATAGACGTCCCAGATCGCGATGCCGGCGTCCTGAACCGCGGCGATGCGCGCCGGGTAATCCATCGCCGGCAGCGGCTGGCCGAGCACCGCGCCGAGGATGCGCCAGAACTGGTTTTGCGGATGGGCGTAGTACTGCTGCGCGGCCAGCGAAGCCGCGGACGGAAACGAGCCCAGGATCAGCACCCGTGCTCGCGCGTCGATGACGGGCGGCAGGCCGTGGAGAATCAAAGCCGCTTAGCTGAAGAACGCTCCCTCCCCTTCAAGGGGAGGGTTGGGGTGGGGATGGGGTGCGTGAGTGACATGAGCGGCTTCCCCCATCCCCCCTCCATCTCCCCCCTTGAAGGGGGGAGAGCAAGCTTGGCTGGCGTTTCGCTTGGGCCGCGGAACTTCACGTCCAATTAGGTGCCGATCAACTACCGCTCATCTCCAGCATCAGCTGGTTCATGCGCTTGACGAAGGTCGCCGGGTCGTCGAGCTGACCGCCTTCGGCCAGCAGCGCCTGGTCGAACAGCACCGCGCACCAGTCGTCGAACTTCTTGTCTTCGTACTTGAGGCGCAGCACCACCGGGTGATGCGGGTTGATTTCGAGGATGGGCTTGGAGGCCGGCGCCTTCTGCCCCGCCGCCTTGAGGATGCGCGCCAGGTTGCCGGAGACGTCGTGCTCGTCGGCCACCAGACAGGCCGGGCTGTCGGTCAGGCGGTGCGTCACGCGCACTTCCTTGGCGCGCTCGCCGAGGCTCTTGGCGATCTTCTCGGTGAGTTCCTTGAACTCGCCGGCGGCGGTTTCCTGTTCCTTCTTCTCGGCTTCGTCTTCGAGCTTGCCCAGATCGAGCCCGCCCTTGGCCACCGACACCAACTGCTTGCCTTCGAACTCGGTCAGGTGCGACACCACCCATTCGTCGACGCGGTCGGAGAGCAGGATCACTTCGATGCCCTTCTTGCGGAAGACTTCAAGGTGCGGGCTGTTCTTCGCGGCGTTGAAGGTCTCGGCCGTGACGTAGTAGATCTTTTCCTGCTCGGGCTTCATGCGCGCGATGTAGTCGGCGAGCGAGACGGTCTCATCGGGCGTGTCGGCGTGGGTGCTGGCGAAGCGCAGCAGCGCGGCGATCTTGTCCTTGTTGGCGTGGTCTTCGCCCATGCCTTCCTTGAGCACCTTGCCGAACTCGCCCCAGAACTTGGCGTACTTTTCCTTTTCGGCGGCGTCCTCGCTGCTGGCAAGGCTTTCCAGCATGCCGAGGACTTTCTTGGTGCAGCCATTGCGGATCGATTCGATGTCCTTCGATTCCTGCAAAATTTCGCGCGAGACGTTGAGCGGCAGGTCGGCCGAATCGACGATGCCGCGCACGAAGCGCAAGTAAAGCGGCATCAGCTGCTCGGCGTCGTCCATGATGAAGACGCGGCGCACGTAGAGTTTCACGCCGTGCCGCGCGTTGCGGTCCCACATATCGAAAGGCGCGCGCGCCGGCACATACAGCAGTTGCGTGTACTCGGTCTTGCCCTCGACGCGGGCATGGGTCCAGGTCAGCGGGTCCTCGAAATCGTGGCCGACGTGCTTGTAGAACTCGGTGTACTGTTCGTCGGTGATTTCGCTCTTGGGGCGGGCCCACAAGGCAGACGCCTGATTGACGGTCTCGTCCTCGTCGGTGGCGACCTGCTCGTGCTTCTCCTCGTCCCATTTCTCGCCCTTCATCACGATGGGCTGGACGATGTGGTCGGAGTACTTGCGGATGATGGATTTGAGCTTCCAGGAGGACAGCAGGTCGTCCTGGCCTTCCTTCAGGTGCAGGGTGATCTCGGTGCCGCGGCTGGGCCAGTCGGCCATCTCGATGGTGAATTCTCCCGTGCCTTCCGCGCCTTGGTCACAGTTCCAGCGCACGCCCTGGTTGGCTTCGGCGCCGGCGCGGCGGGTGTACACCGTGACCTTGTCGGCGACGATGAACGACGAGTAGAAACCGACGCCGAACTGGCCGATCAGGCTGGCGTCCTTCTTTTCGTCGCCCGACAGCTTGGAGAAGAACTCGCGCGTGCCCGACTTGGCGATGGTTCCGAGGTTAGTAATCACTTCCTCGCGGCTCATGCCGACGCCGTTGTCGGCGATGGTCAGGGTCTTCGCAACCGGATCGAAGGAAACGCGGATCCTGAAGTCCGAATCGCCCTCGAACAAGCCGGCGTTGTGCAGGGCCTCGAAGCGCAGCTTGTCGCAGGCATCCGAGGCGTTGGAAATCAGCTCGCGCAGGAAAATTTCGCGGTTCGAATACAGCGAGTGGATCATCAATTGCAGCAACTGCTTGACCTCGGTCTGGAAGCCGAGGGTTTCGCGCGACGCGGGCGCGGTCTGGGTGTCGGTGGTCATAGTGAATCCTCTTGTGGAACGTGGAACAACGATCAAGAGGCCGATATGGGGGCGGCCAAGGCCGTTTCAAGAGCAGGGACATAGCCCGCGTCGCCCGCTGTCGGTACGCTGGCGTACAGCGCACAATGCCGAAGCCGATCATGCTGAGCGACCGAGCACCCATCCATCGAGGAAAACCCAAGGAACAATGACTACCGCGCAATGGTTTCTGCTCATCGGCGGCCTGCTGCTGGCCCGGGGGGCCACGGCTACCCTGCTGGCGCGGCTGCCGGTCACCCCGGCCATCATCTATCTGGCAGTGGGAATGCTGGCCGGACCCACGGTACTCGATGCCTTTCACTTCAATCCGCTCAGGCAATCGGCCCTGCTGGAAGTGCTGACCGAGGTGGCGGTGCTGATTTCGCTGTTCGCCGCCGGCGTCAAGATGCCGGTGCCGGTCAGCCTGGCGCGCTGGCGCACGCCTGTCCTGTTGGCCACCGTATCCATGACCGTCACCGTCAGCCTGGTCGCGGCCTTTGCCTGGTATCTGCTCGATCTGCCGCTGGGCGCGGCCATCCTGCTGGGCGCGATCCTGGCGCCCACCGACCCGGTGCTGGCGACCGACGTCCAGATCCGCCACCCCGGCGACCGCGATCAGTTGCGCTACACCTTGACCTGCGAAGCCGGCATGAACGACGGCAGCGCCTTTCCCTTCGTGATGCTGGGCCTGGGGCTGCTCGGCTTGCACGATCTCGGCGAATTCGGCCTGCGTTGGGCGCTGTACGACGTGCTCTGGGCCACCGCGGCAGGCGTCGCCATCGGGCTCCTGTGCGGCGCCGCCCTGGCTCACCTGGCGTGGAAGCTGCGCGGCAAGCCACAGGAACACAAACTGATGGACGACTTCCTCGGCCTCGGCCTGATCGGTGTCGTCTATGGCCTGAGCGTGATGGTCGACGCCTGGGGATTTCTCGCAGTATTTTTCGCCGCAGTCGCCTTGCGCCAGACCGAACTCAAGCTCGCCGGCTCAGCACCGCAAGCGGCCGGCGCCGGCGCCGACAGCGAGCTGCCGCCGACCGTCAGCGGAGGCTCGCTGGTGTTCAAGGAACATCTGGAGCGGCTCTCGGAAATAACGCTGATCCTGCTGATCGGCGGCACCATGTTCCTCGATTCCTGGAGCTGGCGGGCGGTGGCGCTCGCGCTGTTCCTCTTCGTCGTGGCGCGCCCGCTGAGCGTCCTCATAGGCCTGCTGGGCACCCGCAGCTCGTGGCCGATACGCGGCATGGTCGGCTGGTTCGGCGTGCGCGGCATCGGGTCGCTGTACTACCTGATGTATGCGATCCAGCGCGGCCTGCCCGAAACCCTGGCGCTGGAACTGATCCAATTCACGCTGATCGTCGTATCGCTGTCGATCCTCGCCCACGGCACCAGCGTCAAGCCGCTGATGGGCCTTTTCGTGCGCCACCGCAGGAGCCTGCCGCCGCCCCAGTAGTCAGTCAACAACAAGGAAAATGCGCAAGGAAAAGGCGCAAGGAAACGGCGCATTCCCTGTAGGAGCGAGCTTGCTCGCGATAAGCCGCTATCGCGAGCAAGCTCGCTCCTACATCCATCGGTTTCAACATGTCTGCTTACTAGCCGCAGCGCCGAGCCCAAGAGTTGGCGCTGGCGCTACGGCGTGGGGGCTGTCGCGAAGCATGCTTCGCGCCCACGCCGGTCGGCTGGCCATGCAGGGCCGGCCGAGGGCCCCGATCAGGGGCCGAATTGAGGGCTGTCGCGAAGCATGCTTCGCTTCTATGCCGCGCTCCACGAGGGCTGTTCCAGTCGCGGCGGAAGTGTCGCGGTTTCGGAACGGCGGTTCTTTTCCTGCAGGGTTTTGATCAGGCCGTCGATGCCGCCCTTGCCGACTTCGCTGGCGAAGCTGTTGCGGTAGTTGGTGACCAGGCTGACGCCGGCTATGGCCACGTCGAACACCTTCCAATCGCCTGCGGCGCTGGCCAGGCTGTAGTCGAGCGAGATCGGCTGGCCTCCCGGTTTGTTGATCTGGCTATGCACGGTGACCTCGTCGCCCGCGCCTTGCCTGGGCGAGGGCTTGAAGCTCACCGTCTGGTCGCGATAAGAAGTCAGCGCGTTGGCGTAGGTGCGTACCAGCAGGCTGCGGAATTCCCCGACCAGCACCTTGCGCTGTTCGGCGTTGGCCTGCTGCCAGGGACGTCCGACGGCGAGGCTGGTCATACGGGCAAAGTCGAAATGCGGCGCGACCTTGGTTTCGATCAGGGAGACGGCCCGCTGGCGGTTTCCGGACTGGATGCCCTTGTCCTCGCGAAGGATTTTCAGCACCTCTTCGGTGACGCCCTTTACCAGTGTCTCAGGTTCGCTGGCCGCGGCCGGCGCGAGCCACGATGCCAACACAACAACAGCCAACAGCCAACTCAAGCGTTTGCGGATCATGATTGCCTCCATTGCAAGTTGTGACCCGCGGATGGGGCGGAAATCGCCCCACCACCCTACCGGGGGAAGAGTCCGCGGGTTGATTGCAGCCTAGATCCGCATTGGCGCCAAAGCTGTCGGACGCCGCCGATTCGCTTGTAGGACACCGCCGACATCGGCGCGCCAGGCGCCAAGCTCCATGCGCCAGGCGGGCAGCGAAAGAACGCCGGCGCCCTGAACTCCGAGAGGCGATGGCGGGTCAGACGCAAGACAATATCGAGCGGAGTGTCACTCATGCTGCGAGTTGCGATAGTCGATGATCATGCGATTGTCCTTGCCGGTTTTCGCGAGATGCTGGCCGACGAAGTGGGCATCGTCGTGGCCTTCGAGGCCGCTTCCGGCGAGGAGGCGCTGGCACTGCTGCAGGAAACCGGCTGCGATGTGTTGCTGCTGGATCTCGCACTGCCCGGACAAAGCGGGATCGATGTGCTGCGCACCCTGCGCCTGCACCATGCCAAGCCGAGGGTGCTGGTCCTGACCGGCTTTCCCGAAGAGCGTTATGCCCTGGCGATGATCCGCAACGGCGCCGACGGCTACCTGTGCAAGGAATGCGGACGGGACGAACTGCTGCGGGCCGTGCGCACCGTCGCCCAGGGCCGCCGCTACCTCTCGCCGCGCATGGCGGAGCTGCTCGCCGACGAGGTGGCCGGCGCCGGCCCGGCGGTGCCCCATCGGCAACTCTCCGAGCGGGAGCTGCAGGTCTTTCTGCGCCTTGCCCGCGGGCAATCGGTGTCGGAGATCGGCGAGGCGCTCAGGCTCAGCGTCAAGACGGTGAGCACGTATCGCTCACGCCTTCTGCAAAAACTCGGAGTGGGCAGCAATGCCGAACTGGCCGCCTATGCCGTGCGCAACAGCCTGATGCTGGAGTGAAAGCGCGAACATGGACCGCACCGGACAGATCCCGCCGCTGAAAGTGGTGCTCATCGAAGATTCGTCCATCCTGCGCCAGACCCTGGGCGCCGCGATCGGCGAGCTGGCGGGCGTGGAAGTCGTGGGCGAGGCGGAGGACGAATCCGCCGCGATCGAACTGCTGCAGCGCCAGCAGCCCGACCTGGCGATCGTGGACCTGCAGTTGCGGGCGGGCAGCGGCATCGGGGTGCTGCGGGCGATCTCGCTGAACCCGGACCGGTTCGGCCGCCCGCGCGCCGTGGTGTTCACCAATCATGGCCAGGTCCTGATCCGCGAGCGCTGCCTGGCGCTCGGCGTCGAGGGCTTTTTCGACAAGGCCAGCCAGATGGGCGAATTACTAACCTACCTGCGCGCCTGCCTGTGCGCCCACCTGCACGCCCACCAGCGGCAGGCGACGCCTTCCTGATCCGCGATCAGGCGCCGGACGGGGAAGCCGTAAGCGGAATCCGCGCCACGATGCGAACCCCGGCTCCGGGCCGGCTGTCGAGAATGAAATCTCCGGCGCACATCTGGACGCGGTGTTTCATGCCCGCCAGGCCATGATGCCGGCGCGATGCTGTACCGGTTTGGAATCCCTGGCCGTCATCCTCGATTTCCAGCTCCAGCCCTTTGCCCTCCATGACCCGCAAGGCGAGCTTCACCCGCCGCGCGCGGGCGTGCTTGCGGATGTTGGTCAAGGCTTCCTGCGCAATGCGAAAGGTCGCCAGCGCCGGCGCCGGGGCAAGCTCCACGTCCTCGGCCGGCAGGTCCAGGCTCAGCCTGGCCTCGGCGTCGCGGGCGAACTCCTCGCCGAGGACGCGCAGCGCGCTGACCAGGCCCAGCATTTCGAGCAGCGGCGGGCGCAGGTCGTCGATGATCCGGCGCTTCATGGCGATGCCGTCGTCGAGCAGCCGTTCCAGCCGCGCCAGGCGTTCCTGGCAGGGCGCGAGCGTGTCGCCGTCGACACCGTCGAGTTTGCGGGCGATCCATCCGGATTCCATCTTGGCGGCGGTGAGCAGCGCCCCCAGTTCGTCGTGCAGTTCCCGCGCCAGGCGCGCTTTCTCGGTTTCGCGAACATTGGTGAGGTAGCTCGCCAGCTCGCTCAACTCGGCGGTTCGCTCCTGCACGATGCTGTCGAGGCGCTGGTTTTCGCTGCGCAGCAGGCTCGCTAGCTGTTCCCGCAACTGCAGCTGGCGTTCGAGGACGAAGTACAGCAGGACCATCAGCGCCACGGCGCCGGCGGCGAGGACGACGACCACCGCGCGGGTCTGCTCGAGATCGCGCGTCGAGCGCTCGAAGGAGACTCGCCCCTGCGCCATCAGTTGTGCCTCCAGCCCCAGGATCAGGTCGCGGATACGGTCGGTGTAACGCTTGCCCTGGATGCGCGTTTCCTGGCCGGCTATGCCGCGCTCGACCGCCTGGTCGAGGCTGCGCAGCTTGATCGCCACCAGCCCCGAAAGATCGGCGATGACATCGTCGTTGGCGGGGTTCGTCGCGAAGTCGCGGCGAATCTCCTCCAGGCGTTCGTCTATCGTTGCCAGGCTCTTGTCGTAGGGTTCGAGATGGGCGCGATTGCCGCTCAGCAGATAGCCGCGCACGGCATTTTCCGCGTCCATCAACTGCATCAGCAAACTGTCGAGGCGCTCCACCCGTTCGGCCTGCAGCTGCAGGCCGTCGAGGGCGTCCAGGCTGTCGCTCGCCTGCCGGTGGCTCGACCCCAGCAGGAGCAGGACGAAGACGCAGCCCAGGGCGAGGAGCAGATGGTGCCAGTCCTTGCGGACGATGCGCCCGAAGCGGGGCGCCAAATAAGACGGGATGCTTGCTTGCATGGCATGCCTCCTTCCCCAGGCCGGAAAGCCGCCCGGGTACGCAGGAATTGTCCTACACGCGTTTCAGTCAAGTCTGACAGCGGCTTTGCCGCGGGGTTCCTATGATGAAACCAACTCCCGCCAGAACACCGCGAAGGAGTGTTGATATTTCTACATTTTCCAAGGAGATCGCGATGAAAACCAGGACCCGTCTTGCAACGCTTTGCGTCGTTCTTGCCACCCTGCCGCTCGGCGCGATTGCCGCCGACCCGGCGCCACCCATGAGCAGCACGCCGGCGCCCGCCGCCACCCCCGGCCCGGCCGCTACCGGCGCGCAAGCGGCGCCGATATTCGAGCAGTTGGACGGCAACCGTGACGGCTTTGTGACCAAGGACGAGGCCAAGCGCTCGGCCGACGTCACGGCTCGCTTCAAGGAGCTCGATGCCGATCGCGACGGCAAGATTTCCGCCGTCGAATTCAGGAAGACCATGCCCGCGAAGTAAATATCGGGAATGGAAGTAGCACGAGAACGGTTCGATTGCGCCGCCGACACTTGCTCCCCGGCAGACGATCCGACCGGCCACGCAACCGTAAAGGAGAAACCACGATGAACGCCAAATCCACCAGCGCCGCGGTCCTGATGGCACTGCTGCTTGCCGCCTGCGGCGGCAGTCCGACCAGGGAAAGCACCGGCGAGTACGTCGACGACAGCGTCATAACCACCAAGGTCAAGTCCGCCTTCATCCAGGACAAGGACGTCAAGGCGAGCGACATCAAGGTCGAGACCTTCAAGGGCGTCGTCCAGCTTTCCGGCTTCGTCGCCAGCCGCACCGAACTCGAAAAGGCCTCGCAGGTCGCCAGCCAGGTGCCGGGCGTCAAGGCGGTACGCAACGACATCCGCCTCAAGGCCACCGACGGATGACCCGTCATTGCCGCTCCCGAATGCGGACTAGTACGCAGACATATTGAAACCGATGGATGTAGGAGCGAGCTTGCTCGCGATAGCGGCTTATCGCGAGCAAGCTCGCTCCTACAGGGAATGCGCCTTTTCCCTGTTGCCTGACTACTAGGCCAACGAGCAGGCGCAACTAACCGCCTGAAGAGTTGGCGCTGGCGACACTGCGTGGGAGCTATCGCGCAGCACTGCTGCGCGACAGCTCCCACGCCGCTCGGCTGTCCATGCACGGCGGGCCGAGGTTCCCGGCCGGCAGAACAGGACGCTCAATGCACCTCAACCAATGCGCGTCAACCGCGCCGGGCCGCTTCGATCGCAGCGATGTCGATCTTTCCCATCTGCATCATCGCCTCGAAAGCGCGCTTGGCCGCCGCGCGATCAGGATCGGCGATCGCGGCAATCAGGGCGCGCGGCGTGATCTGCCACGACAGGCCCCACTTGTCCTTGCACCAGCCGCACTCGCTTTCCTGGCCGCCGTTGCCGACAATCGCATGCCACAAGCGATCGGTTTCGGCCTGGTCGTCGGTCGCAACCTGGAAGGAGAAAGCCTCGCTGTGCTTGAACGCCGGCCCCCCGTTCAGGCCGAGACAAGGGATGCCCATCACGATGAACTCGACCGTCAAGACATCGCCCTGCTTGCCATCGGGATAGTCGCCGGGCGAGCAATGGATCGTTCCCACCGCGCTGTCCGGAAACGTCTCGGCGTAGAACTGTGCGGCTTCCACTGCGGTGCCGTCGAACCAGAGACAAATTGTGTTCTTGCTGAGCATTTCAGTTCTCCGATAGATGAAGTGAATGGATCAAACGCAGCAGCGGTCACATTTGGCGCGGGACGGCTGCCTGGCGTCGCGATGGGCGGGGTACTTTGCATACCCTGGAGCGGGATTGCTGCCGCTCGACGATTGCGTCGGATACTCCGAAGACGAGGGCTGCGGCCCGATATGCATTCCTTCGACGATGGGTGTGACTTGCGGCACGGCTATCTCCTCGAAAGTTGACGGTGGCGATCCCCTACGGTGAGGGGATCGCACTCTGTAGTCGATCGGCTTTGCCTGAATTCGACATCGTCCGTGCGCAGTTGTTCGATTCTGCCGGCCGCCTTCGTTAAGACCGGTCGCGCAAGAACCCGGGGCCTTGCGGCATGGCGGGGGTTTCCAGCGCGCTCCAGTCGGCTAATACCCGTCATTCCGGGGCCGCGAAGCGGAACCCGGAATCCAGTGTCCTTGCTCAAACGCCGCTGGATTCCCGCGTTTGCGGGAAAGACGGCAACTGGCACCGAGCACTCTCCCGCCGGTGAAGGAAATGGCCATTCGATGGTCTGACTGACTCAACGGCAGCAACCTGCTGGACAACGGCCATTCACCTGACCCGGGGCCAACGGCGACAGTGGCCGGCAAACGGAAGTTCGCGCCCCACCTTCTGAACGGCTCTTGGCGGCCGGCAACAGCCTGCCGACGAGCCATGGCACTGCGTAGGATATAGTCGCCGCTTCGAGAATTCGCGAGCCAGAACCATGCTGATTGCGCTTGTAGCCATCGCCCTGCTGATTGCCTCTGTCGGTGCCATCTATTTCCTTTTGAAGAGCATGGGGCAAGACGGCGTGGAAATCGCCGCTCCCGGCAGTTGCCGGAGCGGAAGATGCGGCGTCAGGAACGCCGCCGGCGCCGAAGCGGGATGCCACGAGCAAAAATCCGGGCCAGGTGAAACCGCCGAAATCAACGAGGTGGCCAACCTGGATCGAGAGGATGCGGTGGCGGAACAGCCGGACAAGCGCCCGGGCTGAGCCCTGTTCTTGCGTCGGGTGAAGATTCCATGCCGGGCGCTTCGTCCGACGACCCGACCATAACGCCAGCCCGCCGCGACGCTCCCCGCGCCACGCGCAGCCGCTGCAACAACTATGCCACCGTCACCATCGCCTGCGCCGCCATGCGCCGCAACTCGGGCAGACAGGAGCCGCAGGAACTGCCGCATTTGAGTTGCGCCTGAACTTGCTCCAGAGCCAGGCCTTGCCCTAGCAGCGCCTTGATTTCGGTATCGGTGACGCCGAAGCAGTTGCATACCGTGCGCCCGGCCGGGGCCAGGCCGGCGGGCGGCTGTGCTGTCGGGGCGAACAGCCAGCGGCGCAGGTCGCCCAGCGGGCGGCCGCTTAGCATCAGTTCGCGCAGCCAGTCGGCGGCGGCGGTTTCGCCGGCCAGCAGCAGGCCCGTGAGCTGGTCGCCGACGGCATCGATGCGGGCCATCTTGACGATGCCGCGGCGCGGGTCGCGATAGACGGTGCTGTCGCCCAGATCGAGTGCGGCGACCAGCAGTGCGAGCCTGTCGTCGGCCACGGCTTCGGCGCCGGCGATGCTCAGCGCCAGCAGCGGATGATCGCGCCCGGCCAGGGTCAGCGCGGCGTAGTCGAATTGCGGCAGGAAATGCGCCAGGCGCGCGCGCCAGACCAGCAGCTCTTCTTCCGGCGCGGCCGTCTCGGCGGCGCGCAACAGCACCAGGCGCCAGGGCAATTCGGCGCGCTCGACGCGGATCGCGGCGTGCTTGAGTTCGGGCTGTTTCGAGACCGGGTCGGTGGCCGCGAGCATCAGTTGATTGACGCCGGCGTGGGACAGCGAGCGCCCGCCCCAGTGCATCGCGGCGAAGGCCTGGCCCGGCTTCAGTTCATCGCTTGCCGACACGGGCAGGACGATCTCGCCGCGCCGGCTGGTCACCCGCGCCAGGTCGCCTTCCTTGAAGCCGCGCCGATCGAGATCGGCCGGGTGCAGCAAGAGGCGCGGCGCCGGCTCGTGGGCGCACAGGCGCGCCGTGCGGCCGCTGCGGCTCATGCCGTGCCACTGGTCGCGCAGGCGGCCGGTGGTGAGGCGCAGCGGGAAGCGCGCATCGGGCGCTTCGGCGGTCAGGTTGAAGGTCAGCGGCACGAAGCAGGCGCGGCCGTCGGCAGTGGCGAAGCGGTGATCGGCGTAGAGGCGCGCCTGCCCGCTCGTGGCGCCAGCGGGATATGGCCATTGCTGCGGGCCGCGCTGCTCCAGCACCGCATGGCTCAAGCCGCCGATGTCGAGGTCGCGGCCGCGCGTGGTGGCGACGTGTTCGGCGAATACCTCGGCGGTATCGGCAAAAGCGAACTGCTTCGCCGTGCCGCCAACGCCAACTCTTGTGGCCAGCCGCCGCGCGAAATCGGCGGCGATTTTCCAGTCGGCGCGGGCCTCGCCGGGCGGCGCCACCGCCGCGCGCACACGCGAGATGCGGCGCTCGGAATTGGTCACCGTGCCTTCCTTCTCGCCCCAGCTCGCGGCCGGCAGCAGCAGGTCGGCGTAGGCCGCGGTTTCGATGTCGGCAAAGGCGTCCTGGACCACGACGAATTCGGCCTTCTGCAAAGCCTCGCGCACTCGGGTCTGGTCGGGCAGCGAATGCGCGGGGTTGGTGCAGGCGATCCACACCGCCTTGATCTGGCCTTCGCGCAGCGCGTCGAACATGTCCACCGCGGTCTTGCCCGGCGTCGCCGGAATCGCCGGCACGCCCCACAGCGCGGCGAGTTCCGCGCGGTCGGCGGCATCGCTCGGCGCGCGATGGCCGGGCAGCAGGTTGGCCATCGCGCCGACCTCGCGCCCGCCCATGGCATTGGGCTGGCCGGTCAGCGAGAACGGCCCCATGCCGGGCCGGCCGATCTTGCCGGTGGCCAGATGCAGGTGGATCAGCGCGGCATTGTTGGCGGTGCCGTGGCTGGACTGGTTGAGGCCCTGGCACCACATCGACAGCGGCGCACGGGCGGCGCCGAACCAGCGCGCCGCGGTGACGATTTCGTCGGCGGAAACCCCGCAACTGGCGGCTGCCGCGGCGGGCGTCAGTTCGCGCAACTGCGCGCGCAGGGCGGCGAAGCCGCCGGTGTGCGCGGCGATGAAGGCCTCGTCGACCAGGCCTTCCCAGAGCATCACATGCAGCATCGCGCTGTAGAGAATCGCGTCGCTGCCCGGCGTGATCGCCAGGTGCAGGTCGGCCATCGCCGCGGTGTCGGTGCGGCGCGGGTCGACGACGACGATCTTGAGTTCCGGGTTGGCGGCCTTGGCGTCCTCGATGCGGCGGAACAGCACCGGATGCGCCCAGGCCGCGTTGCTGCCGGCCAGCAGGAACAGGTCGGCCAGGGCGATGTCCTCGTAACTGCAGGGCACCGCGTCGGCGCCCAGCGTGGCCTTGTAGCCGGCCACGGCCGAGGACATGCACAGGCGCGAATTCGAGTCGATGTTGTTGGTGCCGACCACGGCGCGCGCGAGCTTGTTGAAGACGTAGTAGTCCTCGGTCAGCAGCTGGCCGGAAACGTAGAAGGCCACGGCGTCCGGCCCGTGTTCATTGATGATCGCGGCGAAACGCTCGGCCGCCGCGTCGAGCGCCGTGTCCCAGCTCACCGGACGGCGCGCCTCGTTACGCGCGGCGCGGTATTCGGGCACCAGGGCACGGCCGGTGAGCCCGGTGGTCAGGTGCAGGCTGGCGCCCTTGCTGCACAGGCGGCCGAAGTTGGCCGGGTGCTCGGGATCGCCGCGCACGCCGACGATTTTCGCCGCAGCGCCAGCGCCAACTGTCTCGATGATCACGCCGCAACCCGTGCCGCAGTAGCAGCAGGTGGAGCGCGTCTCGCGCAGCAGGGGTTCGGGCGCGCCCATCATCAGAGGGCGAGGAAAACCTCGCCGTCCTCCACCCGCGTCTCGTAGCGACGGGCGCAGCCGTGATCCGGCGCGCAGGCCTCGCCGCTGTCGAGTTCGACGTTCCAGCCATGCATCGGGCAAGTCACGCGATGGCCATGGACGATGCCCTGCGACAGCGGGCCGCCTTTGTGCGGGCAGACATCGCGCAGCGCGAAAACGTGGTCGTCGGCGGCGCGGAACACCGCGATGCTGCCCGCCCCGTGCGGCACGACGCGGCTGCCGCGTGGCGGAATCTCTTCGAGGCGGCAGACTTTATGCCAGTTCGACATGGTGTTCTCCATTGATATCGATCGGCGCCGGCAGCGGCGCGAACTCGTGGCGGGCGACGCCCTGGGTGCGTTCCAGCCAGGGATCGATGGTGCCCTGCAAGGCATACAGCAGGCGCTGATGCAAAGCCTTGCGGTTTTCGGCGTCAGCGACCACGCGCTGCTTGATGCTTTCAAGCCCGACGCGCTGCACCCAATGCACGGTGCGCTCCAGGTACCAGGCTTCCTCGCGATAGAGCTGGAGGAAGGCCGCGGAATATTCGAGCACTTCCTCGCGCGTACTTACCTTGCAGAAGAACTCGGCGACCTCGGTCTTGATGCCGCCGTTGCCGGCGACGTAAAGTTCCCAGCCGGAATCCACGCCGATCACGCCGACGTCCTTGATGCCGGCCTCGGCGCAGTTGCGTGGGCAGCCCGAGACGGCGAGCTTGACCTTGTGCGGCGACCACATGCCGAACAGCATCTTCTCCAGCTCGACGCCCATGCTCATCGACCTCTGCGTGCCGAAGCGGCAGTGCTCGGAGCCGACGCAGGTCTTCACCGTGCGGATGCTTTTGCCATAGGCATGACCCGAAGGCATGCCGAGATCCTGCCAGACGCCGGGCAGGTCTTCCTTCTTGATGCCGAGCAGGTCGATGCGCTGGCCGCCGGTGACTTTCACCGTCGGCACCTTGTATTTCTCGGCGACGTCGGCGATGCGGCGCAGTTCGTCGGGCGTGGTCAGGCCGCCCCACATGCGCGGCACCACGCTGTAGGTGCCGTCCTTCTGGATGTTGGCGTGCGCGCGTTCGTTGATGAAGCGCGACTGCGGATCGTCCTGCGCCTCGTGCGGCCAGGTCGAGATCAGGTAGTAGTTGAGCGCCGGGCGGCAGGTGGCGCAGCCATCCGGCGTGCGCCAGTCGAGCGCCTTGAAGGCGGCGTCCATCGACAGCAGTTTCATCGAGCGCACCGCGTGGCGCACCTCGTTGTGGTTGAAGTCGGTGCAGCCGCAGACCGGCTTGGTGCTGCGGTCGGCGGCCTGGTAGGCGCCGCCGACGGTGGACGCGAGAATCTGCTCGACCAGGCCGGTGCAGGAGCCGCAGGAGCTCGACGCCTTGGTGTGCTTCCTGACGTCCTCCAGGGTGAACAAGCCGTGCTCGCGGATAGCCTTGACGATAGTTCCTTTGCATACGCCGTTGCAGCCGCAGACTTCGGCCGTATCCGCCATCGCCGCCGCCTGCGAGGCGCCGGCATGGCCGACGTCGCCGACGTGGTTGTTGGCGAAGGCGTCGCCGAACATCAGGTGGTCGCGGATCGCGCCGATGTCGCGGCCTTCCTTGAGCAGTTGGAAATACCAGCCGCCGTCGGCGGTGTCGCCGTAGAGCACGGCGCCGATCAGCTTGTCCTTCTCGATCACCAGACGCTTGTAGATGCCGCCGTTCTTGTCATGCAGCACGATGTCCTCGGTGCCGTCGCCGCCCGTGAAGTTGCCGGCGGAAAACACGTCGATGCCGGTGACCTTGAGCTTGGTCGAGGTGACCGATCCCTGGTAGCGGCCGATGCCGTGCTGCGCCAGATGGTTGGCGCAGACCTTGGCCTGCTCGAACAGCGGCGCGACCAGGCCGTAGGCCGTGCCGCGATGCGCCGCGCATTCGCCCACCGCGTAGATTTTCGGGTCGTAGGTTTGCAGCGTGTCGGTGACCACGATGCCGCGGTTGCAATAAAGGCCCGCGCTTTCGGCCAGGGCCGTGTTGGGACGGATGCCGGCGGCCATCACCACGAGATCGGCCGGAATCTCCGCGCCGTCCTTGAAGCGCACCGCGCCGACGCGGCCTGCATTTCTTCCATCGGGCGCGGCCGTCAGCATTTCGGTCTGCTTGCCGAGCAGGAATTTGAGGCCCTTGGCTTCCAGCGAGGCCTGCAGCATGTCGGCGCCGGCCTGGTCCAGCTGGCGCTCCATGATCCAGTCCAGCAGATGCACCACGGTGACGTCCATGCCGCGCAGGCGCAGGCCGTTGGCGGCCTCCAGGCCGAGCAGGCCGGCGCCGATCACCACGGCGTGCCTGTGGTTCGTCGCGGCGGCGATCATCGCCTCGGTGTCGGCGATGTCGCGGTAGGCGATCACGCCGGGCAGATCCTTGCCCGGCACCGGCAGGATGAAGGGCGTCGAGCCGGTGGCCAGCAGCAGGCGGTCGTAGGGCACCGCCAGATCATCCGCAATGACCAGGCGCTTGACGCGGTCGATCTTCGTCACCTTCTTCCCGGCGTGCAGCGTGATGCCGTTGTTCTTGTACCAGTCGAGGTCGTTCAGCACGATGTCGGCCAGCGTCATCTCGCCGGCCAGCACCGGCGAAAGCAGGATGCGGTTGTAATTGCCGTGCGGCTCGGCGCCGAACACGGTGATGTCGTAGAGATCCGGGGCGAGCTTCAACAGCTCCTCCACGGCACGGATGCCGGCCATGCCGTTGCCGACGACGACGAGTTTCTGTTTGTCCATGATCGTGGCCCTCAGGCTGCCTTCAACTGCTTGCGGTAGAGGAACTCGAACACCGCGGCGCGGTAGTCGGCAAAGCGCGTGTCGTGCGCCAGTTCCAGCCGGTCGCGCGGGCGTTCGAGCTTGACTTCGACGATCTCGCCGATGGTCGCGGCCGGGCCGTTGGTCATCATCACGATGCGGTCCGACAGCAGCACGGCCTCGTCGACGTCGTGGGTCACCATCACCACGGTGGCGCCGGTCTTGGCCATCACGCCGTTCAACTCGTCCTGCAGCGCGGCGCGGGTCAGGGCGTCCAGGGCGCCGAAGGGCTCGTCCATCAGCAGCAGCCGGGGTTCCATGGCGAAGGCGCGGGCGATGCCGATGCGCTGTTTCATGCCGCCGGAAATCTCGTGCGGGTACTTGTGCATGGCATGGTCCATATGCACCATGTCGAGCGCCGCGGCGACGCGGGCCTTGAGCTTGGGCACGCCTTCCTTGCGGCCGAAGACGCGCTCGACGCCGAGCATGACGTTCTCGAAGCAGGTCATCCAGGGCAAGAGGCTGTGGTTCTGGAACACCACGGCGCGCTCCGGCCCCGGCCCGGCGATTTCGCGGCCGTCGCAGAGCAGCACGCCGGAAGTCGGCAGCGTGAGTCCCGCAATCAGGTTGAGCAGGGTGCTCTTGCCGCAACCCGAATGGCCGATCAGCGTCACGACTTCGCCCTCGCTGACATCGAGATCGATGTCGCGCAGCGCGGTGAATTTGCCGCTCTTGGTGCTGAAGGTCTGGCCGACGTTTTCGATCTTGACGATGGGCTTCATGATTAGCGACTTTCGTAGGTGAAGCGTTTGGCGATCATCAACAGCAGGGTTTCCAGCACCAGGCCGACGATGCCGATGACGAAGATGGCGATGACGATGTGCTCGACCTTGAGGTTGTTCCATTCGTCCCAGACCCAGAAGCCGATGCCGACGCCGCCGGTGAGCATTTCCGCGGCGACGATGACCAGCCAGGCGGTGCCGATCGACAGCCGGATGCCGGTCAGCATGTAGGGCAGCACCGCGGGAAACAGGATCTTGGTGATCACCTTGGCTTCCGACAGGCCGAGCACGCGCGCGACGTTGAGGTAGTCCTGCGGCACGCGCTGCACGCCCTGCGCGGTGTTGAGGATCATGGGCCAGATCGAGCAGATGAAAATGGTCCAGGTCGCCGCCGGGTCGGCCTTCTGGAACACCAGCAGGCCGATCGGCAGCCAGGCCAGCGGCGAGACCGGACGCAGCAGGCTGATGATGGGCTCGAACATGCGGTTCATGAAGGCGAAGCGACCGAGCAGAAAGCCCATCGGAATGCCGACCAGGGCGGCGAAGCCGAAGCCGATGCCGACCCGCTGCAGCGAGGAGAGCACGTTCCAGCCTATGCCCTGGTCGTTCGGTCCGTTCTGGTAGAAGGGATCGGCGAACAGTTTCACGGCGGCGACCCAGGTCTTGTCCGGGCCGGGAATGTTGCCCGACTTGATTGCCACCAGCGCCCAGATGCCGATCAGCAGCGCGACACCGAACAAGGGTGGGATCACGACGCGCAGTACCTCGCGCAGGCGTTCGCCGGGCCGCGTCGCCGGCTCGACCAAAGCCGGCTCGGGAGCCGGCGCCGGCACTGCGGCGGCCTTGACGGGCACCGGCTCCACTTTGACCGGCGCTTCCACCAGTTTCAATGCTATGGCACTCATGTCGTTCTCCTTTTCCATTCCCGACGATCGATCAGGCATGCACCTTGAACGAGCCGGCGTATTTCTTCGGGTCCTTGCCGTCCCACACCACGCCGTCGATCAGCTTGTGGCTGCGCATGTCGCTCTTCGGCAGGCTTACGCCGGCGGCGGTGGCGGCCTGTTTGTAGATGTCGATGCGATTGACCTTCTTCGCCACGGCGAGGTAGTCGGGATCGTCCTTGAGCAGGCCCCAACGCCGGTGCTGGGTGAGGAACCACATGGCATCGGACAGGTAGGGGAAGGTCGCGTTGCCGTCGCTGAAGAACTTCATCGCGTTCTTGTCGTCCCAGGTTTTGCCAAGGCCATTGTTGTAGCGGCCGAGCATGCGCGCCACGATCACGTCGGCATCGGTATTGACGTAGGCCTTGGAGGCCACGGTGTCGGCGGTCTTCTGCTTGTTGGCAAGCGAGGCATCGATCCAGCGGCCGGCATCGATGATGGCCGCCGTCATGGCGCGCGCCGTGTTGGGGTTCTTGGCGGTCCACTCGGCCGTGGTGCCGAGCACTTTTTCCGGATGGTCGACCCAGATGTCCTGCGTCGTCACCGCGGTGAAGCCGATGTTGTCGACGATGGCGCGGTTGCCCCAGGGCTCGCCGACGCAGTAGCCGTCCATGTTGCCGACGCGCATGTTGGCCACCATCTGCGGCGGCGGCACGGTGATGGTCTTGACGTCCTTGAACGGGTTGATGCCATGCGCCGCCAGCCAGTAGTAGAGCCACATGGCGTGGGTGCCGGTGGGGAAGGTGTGGGCGAAGGTGTAGTCGCGTTCCTTCTTCGCCACCAGCTTGGCCAGCGAAGCGCCGTCGGTGGCGCCCTTGGCCTTGAGCTGGTTCGACAGCGTGATGGCCTGGCCGTTCTGGTTCAGGGTCATCAGCACGTTCATGTCCTTCTTCGGCCCGCCGATGCCCAGTTGCACGCCATACACCAGGCCGTAGAGCACATGCGCGGCATCGAGTTCGCCATTCACCAGCTTGTCGCGCACGGATGCCCAGGAGGCTTCCTTGGTCGGGATGATCTTGATGCCGTACTTCTCGTCGAACTTGTTCACGGCGGCCATGACCACCGAGGAGCAGTCGGTCAGCGGGATGAAGCCGATGCGCACTTCCTTCTTCTCCGGCGCATCGGAACCGGCGGCCCAGGCGCCGGACCGGACTCCGGGCGGCACCAGGCTCATGAGCGCGGCTCCGCCGGCGAGCTGGAGGAAGTCGCGCCGCGAAGGTCCCGTAGCGGTGGGTGCCGCAAGCTCGACAGTCTGGGTGGCGACGCTGGTCGCAAGGTCGGTTGTGTGCAAGTCGTCATGGCTCATCTCGATCTCCGCTGTATTGATATCCCACCCGGGGATACCGTCTCCAGCTTTCGCCGGAGACATAAAAAAACGGCGCCCGTTGCGCATCTCCGGGAACAGATCCCCAGTGACGCAACAGACACCGTTGTCATTTGCACCGAACCGCCTTTGATTCGGCACTCAGGCTCTATTTAGCAACCGCTGTGCCAGCTTTCGCGAAGCTCCCGGAAACCCTTGTCGCGACAGCACCTCAGCCCGAAGAGTTGGCGCTGGCGATACGGCAATGCACATCGAGAGGCGAATGTTGCTGCACCGCAATAGCGCGCCAATGGCGCACGACGCACCGGAACGGGGCGCGAACTCGCTGTCGGATAGAGTTCTGGAGGTCCTGTAGGGCCGGCTTCAGCCGGCCAAGGGTGGATGGCGCTGTAGGGCCGGCTTCAGCCGGCCGGTTTACGATGGCGGACTGAAGTCCGCCCTACAAGTCCGCCCTACGGCCCGCCCTACAGCAGCAGCTTGGCCATCTCGATCAGGTCGCCGGCGATCTTGCCGATCGGCTGCGCCCTTTCCATGGCCAGCTTGCGCAAGGCGGCGTAGGCCTGGTCCTCGTCGAGGCCGCGGGTCTTCATCAGGATGCCCTTGGCGCGCTCGACCAGCTTGCGCTCGGAGAGCTTGTGCGTCACCGTCGCGAGTTCCTGCTTGAGTTTCTGGTGCTCCTCGAAACGCGCAATGGCCACATCGACGATGGGCTTGAGCCGCGCCAGGTCGAGGTTATCGACGACATAGGCGGAGACGCCGGCCTTGAACGCGGCGCGCATCACCTCGGCATTGCCCTCCTGGGTCAGGATGATCACCGGGCGCGGCATCTCGCGGTTCATCACCGCGAGATTCTCCAGCGTGTCGCGCGAAGGCGAGTCGGTCTCGATCAGGATCACGTCGGGCCGGATGGTCTCGATCTGGGCCGTCAGGTCGAGCGCCGAAGGCAGCACGGCCGCCACCTGATGGCCGGCCATGGCCAGGCCGGCGCAAAGCTCGCCGGCGCGGGCACGGGATTCGTCGATGATGAGGATGCGCAGCATGGGAGTAATCATGCACGCAAAAGGCGTGCCGCTGCGCATCGTGGCAGGTTCAACCGGCCGGGATGGATGACGTTGCAGGGCCGGTTTCAACCGGCCAGCGGTGGATGGCGTTGTAGGGCGGTGTAGGGCCGACTTCAGTCGGCCAGCGGCGGATGGCGCTGTGGGGCCGACTTCAGTCGGCCGGGGGGAATGGCGGACTGAAGTCCGCCCTACAAGTCCGCCCTTGTCCGCCCTTGTCCGCCCTTGTCCGCCCGTCCGCTTAACCGGTGCTCCAGCCGCGCGGACGCTTCATGCCGGATATCTTGCAGGCCTGCTTGACGTAGCCGTAGGGGAACAGCTCGAAAATCATGTTGCGCGAAGCCGCGCCGAAGCGTGTCGCCAGATGCCGGGCGACGAAGCGCACGTCGGGGATCACTTGGTGCTCCTGATAAAACTCGCGCATGAAGCGGATCGCGTCCCAGTGGGCATCGCTCAGCTCGATGTTCTCGCGCTGCGCCAGTTCCACCGCGAGCTCTTCGCTCCATGTGCCCGGATCGACCAGATAGCCTTCATCGTCGGTCGCCGGCAATTCCATTGTGGCCTCCATCGCGCTCCTCCATGGTCATCAGAACAGACAGTGATTCGAATAATACATCACGTCGTGATAGAAGCACAATATGATATGTTTGCAGTGTTGCGCATTGGGGATGAACCAGCCCATGTCCGGAAAGAGCCTTAGCAAAAAAGAATTCGAAACCCTCTCGGAGTTTCGCTATCGCCTGCGGCGCTTCCTGCGCTTTTCCGAACAGGTGACGCGCAAGAACGGCATCACGCCGCTGCAGTACCTGCTGCTGCTGCACGTCAAGGGTTTCCCCGGGCGCAACTGGGCGACCGTGGGCGAACTGGCGAATCGTTTGCAGGCCCAGCATCACGGCGTCGTCGCGCTGATCTCGCGCTGCGAGAAACTCGGCTGGGTCGAGCGCAGGCAGGGCCAGACCGACCGGCGCGAGGTCGAAATCCATCTCACGGCCGGCGGCGAGCGCATGGTGGGCAAGATGGCGTCCCTGCACCGTGCCGAACACCTGAATCCCGAAGGCAGTTTCCTGCTGCCCGAGTTGCACGATCTGCAGGAGGAATGAGCATGGTCACGCAGGACCCGCGACAACTTGCCGCCGCGGTGCGCGCCGCCTGCATCCAGGCGGCACTCGAAGGCTATGAACGGGCGCAGATCGCCGGCCTGTGCCAGGAGGGCGCCTGGGAATGCGCCGTCGATGCGATGCGGATGGTCGACCTCAAGGCAATCCTGCAGGACCCGGCCATAGCGGCCGCCGCCTTGCAGCAACAACGCGACCGGGGTACTGCAGCGGCTTGAACCGTGCGGCAGCCCGGTGTCAGCCGGTCGTGCCGAACAGCATGCCGACAGCGGCAGTGATCGCCATCGCCAGGGCACCCCAGAACGTCACCCGCCATGCGCCGGGCAGCGCACTGGCGCCGCCCACCCGGGCGGCGACGGCACCGAGCAATGCCAGGAAGGCAAGCGAGCTTCCCGCCACCAGTGGAATCAGCAGCGCCTCGGGCGCCAGCGCCGTCACCGCCAGCGGCAGCAGCGCGCCTACCGCGAAGCTGGCGGCTGAGGACAGGGCGGCCTGGATCGGCCGTGCGCTGAGGAGTTCGGAGATGCCCAGCTCGTCGCGCGCATGGGCACCCAGGGCATCGTGCGCCATCAGTTGCTCCGCCACCTGTTGCGCCAGGCCGGACTCCAGGCCGCGGCCGACATAAATGGCTGCCAGTTCGCGCCGTTCCGCGACGGGGTCCTTGTCCAGTTCGGCGCGCTCGCGCGCCAGATCGGCCTGCTCCGTATCCGCCTGGGAATGCACCGATACGTATTCGCCGGCGGCCATCGACATGGCCCCGGCCACCAGCGCGGCGACGCCGCTGAGCAGAATGCCGGCGTGGCCGGCACCGGCGGCGGCGACGCCGACGATCAGGCTGGCGGTGGAGACGATGCCGTCGTTGGCGCCCAGCACGGCGGCGCGCAGCCAACCGATGCGATCAGTTCGATGGCGCTCGGCATGGCGACGCCACGAGCTCACGGACGCTCCGCCCCGGACCTCGCCGGCGCAGGGGCCGGCGTAGCGACCCGCCCTGCCCGCGCCTTGACGGCGGGCGCCATCAGGTCGGTGTTTTCCTGACCCACCAGCGGCGCCTTGAGCCGTTTGGCCAGCGCCTTGCCGCCCTGCACCATGATCTGCGCATGGTTGCGGATGAATATCGCGCGCGCCACCGGTGCCACCAGATTCATCCACCAGCGCTTGCTGTGCACATGCCATTCGTAGTGCACGACGGTGAGCTTGCCCCGGGAGGAAAAACGCCAATGCCCGCTGCCGTCCAGGTCGCCCGTGGCGACGCCTTCGATGGCGACGTTGTGTTCGATGCGCGTGGCGCGCACGTCGAATCGCACCCGGTAGGGCAATCTGCCCTGCCAGACATAGCGGCGCACGCTATCGATGCCATTGGCATTTGCCGGCGGCAAGCTGTTCGACCTTGCGCACGCTGGGCCACCAGTCGGGCCAGCGCAGCGAATCCTCGATCGCCGCGTACACCTCGTCCAGCGGCGCCTCGATGCGCCAGACGGTCAGCAAGTGATATTCGGCCATGACGCCCTTACCGCCGCCGACTCAGGCCACGGTTCAAGCCAGCTTGGCCCAGATGATGCACCACGCCTCGGGGCTGATCTGGCCTTCGACCAGCGCGCAGGTGTTCGACGCGGCGACAAAGTGCCGGCAATTGCCGCACTTCTGCTCGCCCTTGGGCGTCAACTGGTACTGCACCCCTGTCTGTTTCGCTTTCATCTGGGCGGGCGGTGCGGCAGCATTGGGCGGTGCGGCACCGGACGGCGGCGAGCTGGCGCCCGGCTTCGAATCGCAGCCGGACAGCAGCAGCGGCAGGCACAGCCCGCAACCAACAGCCAATGCGCCGCGCAACACCAGGCGGCGGGATGGGATGTCTGCATTCATGGTGATTCTCCTTTGTTCGCTGCTCGCTTCAATCGCTCGAAGCATGCCCACCACCGGCGCCTGCCGCTGTGCGCCAACGCACACAAGCAAGGTCATCCTGTGTGGGTTGGCGCACCGATGCGATGCGGCGACCGGCGCAAGCTGACGACGACAATCGCTATCCCCCACAGAAACGAGGCCGGCAATGAGCACGATCACGACGCAGGATGGCGCCCATATTTTCTACAAGGACTGGGGCACGGGACCCGCCATAGTGTTCAGCCACGGCTGGCCGCTGAGCGCCGACAGCTGGGAATCCCAGATGCTGTTCCTCGCCGGCCATGGCTATCGCTGCATTGCCCATGACCGGCGCGGCCACGGCCGCTCGACCCAGACCTGGCAGGGCAACGACATGGATACCTACGCCGACGACCTGGCGCAACTGATCGAGAGCCTCGACCTCAAGGATGTCGTGCTGGTCGGCTTTTCCGCCGGCGGCGGCGAGGTGGCGCGCTACATCGGCCGCCACGGCACTGCGCGGGTGGCCAGGGTCGCCCTGATCGCCGCCGTGGTGCCGCTGATGCTGAAAACCGCGGCCAATCCGGACGGCCTGCCGCTGGAGAAGTTCGACGAGATCCGTGCCGCGTCGCTGGCCGATCGTTCGCAGTTCTACCGGGACCTCGCCAGCGGTCCGTTTTTCAACGGCAACCGGCCGGGAGTCAAAGTCTCGCAGGGCATGATCGACACATTCTGGCACCAGGGCATCATGGCCGGCCACAAGGGAACCCTGGACTGCATCAAGGCCTTCTCGGAGACGGATTTCACCGAGGACCTGAAGAAGTTCGACATCCCGACGCTGATCATTCACGGCGACGACGACCAGATCGCGCCCATCGCCGCGTCGGCGCTGCGCGCAGCAAAACTGGTCGCCAACTCGACGCTGACCATTTACCCCGGCGCACCGCACGGCCTGGCCGACACGCACAAGGACCAGCTCAACGCCGACTTGCTGGAATTCCTCAAGGGCTGAGAGCAGCATGGCCCGCCTCCGCCGCCTCCGCCGTCCCCTCGGCGCGATCGTCGCCGCGCCGGGCGACGATCGAGATGAGGATTCAGATGCGGATGGTAGGCGGTCTCTGTGTGCGATAGCGAACGGAATCGAGCCGGCGCGCGGCGCATCGTGGAGGCTCGGGTGCAAGGTCTTGCCGCTGCGGCGACTGCCCCTGCCGTTTGGCCAGTTCAGGAGTTGCCATGACTAATGCATTGAAGTTATCCGGCCGCATCGTCGGCCGCGGTGTCCCGCTGGCCCTGCTGTTGCTGGCCTCGATCAATCTCTACGCGCAGCAGCCGATGGCGATCATGCTCAAGGGTGTTGCCGAGATCCCTGCGGTGAAGACCGCGGCGACCGGCACCGGGCAAATCACGGTGCTGCCTGACCAGACCGTAAGCGGCAGCATCAGGACCGCCGGGCTGGTGCCGACCGCAGCGCACATTCATGCGGCCGCCTCGGGCCAGAACGGACCGCCGATCATCACCCTGACCCGGACTGCCGGCGACAGCTTTGCCGTCCCGGCCGATGCCAGGCTGACCGATGCCCAGTACGCGAGCTTCAAGGCGGGTGAGCTGTACGTCAATGTGCATAGCGCGCGACACCCGAACGGCGAGATTCGCGGACAGTTGCTGCACATGGAAATCGCCGATACGCCGGTGCGTCCGGCCAATTGAACGCA
Organism: Sulfuritalea sp.; assembly: GCF_031426875.1. Taxonomy (NCBI): domain Bacteria; kingdom Pseudomonadati; phylum Pseudomonadota; class Betaproteobacteria; order Nitrosomonadales; family Sterolibacteriaceae; genus Sulfuritalea; species Sulfuritalea sp. The sequence goes on along the minus strand of NZ_JASJPC010000012.1, from coordinate 116,813 downwards.
ACACCTTGAGGAGAACACCATGAGCCTTGGAATGATTCTTTTGATTGTCCTGATCCTGATGCTGCTGGGCGCCATACCGACCTGGCCGCACAGCAGAAGCTGGGGCTATGCGCCCAGCGGCGGACTGGGTCTGGTGCTGGTCATCATCATCGTGCTGTTGTTGATGGGCCGACTATGACGACGGGCGCATCACCCGGGCTCGAACCGCATTACGCGCCGCAGCAGCTCGGCGACCGCCTGGCCCTGGGCCTGGTCAAGCTGTTGCGCTTTTTTGCCGATGCCTTCTTCGCCCGACGCTATGGCCATCGCGCCGTGGTGCTGGAGACTGTTGCCGCGGTGCCGGGCATGGTCGCCGGCTCGCTGCAGCACCTGCGCGCGCTGCGCCGCATGGAAAGCGATCAGGGCTGGATCCGCAGCCTGCTCGACGAAGCCGAGAACGAGCGCATGCACCTGATGACCTTCATCCAGGTCGCGCGGCCGACGCAGTTCGAGCGTCTGCTGATCCTGGTGGCGCAGGGAATTTTCTACAACCTGTTCTTCCTGCTCTACCTGGTGTCGGCAAGGACCGCGCACCGCTTCGTCGGCTATCTCGAAGAGGAGGCGGTGTACAGCTACACCGAGTACCTGGCCGGGGTGGACGACGGCAGCTATCGCAACGTTGCCGCGCCCGACATCGCCATCGACTACTGGAAGCTGGCGCCCGATGCGCGCCTGCGCGAAGTCATCATCGCGGTGCGCGCCGACGAGGCGCATCACCGCGACGTCAATCACGAATTTGCCCGCGTGCTGGGCTGATTCGGCATCGCGTCCGGGGTCGCACCCAGGGTCGCGTCCGGGCTTGCCGTGCCGTCAGCGCCAACTCTTGCCGGTCGGAGCGTCGCATCGAAGAACCGAATCAGGTTCCGCCCGGCTTCCTTGGCCTGGTACATCGCCGCATCGGCCCATTTCAGGATGTCGTCCTGACTTCCCTCATGGTCGAGGAATACGACGACACCGATACTGATCGTGCAATGGTGCTCGACCCTTGCTTCCGCCTTGCCCTCCTGCCTGAACGTGAGCAAATAGGGCTTGTCCAGCGCCGCGCGAAGCTTCTCGGCGACGACGCGCGCCTCGGCGACCGACTTGGCCTTGTCCACCTCCAGCTCATTGAGGATCACCACAAACTCGTCGCCGCCGAAGCGCGCGACGACATCCACTTCGCGCACACAACTGCCGATGCGGCGCGCCGCTTCGATCAGCAGCAGGTCGCCGACGTAGTGCCCTTGCGTGTCATTGAGGGTCTTGAAGTTGTCCAGATCGAGGAACATCAGCGCGCTGTAGCGGCCGCTGCGCTTGCCGGCGGCCATGGTGTGGCTCAGGCGCTCGTTCAACAGGCGCCGATTGGGCAGCCCGGTCAATGAATCATGCAAGGCCAGATTGAGAATTTGCGCCTCGGCCTCCTTGCGCTCGGTGATATCGCGCGCCGCGACAAACACGCCCTGCAAGCGCCGGCTCCGATCGTAGTAGGTGGTGGCATTGAAGGACACCACGGTTTCCTTGCCGTGACTGGCGCGCACGGTGAGTTCGTAATTGGTGACCCGCTTCTTGACCAGCGCTAGCTTGATGCTGGCCTCGGCCCGCTCCATGTTGGTGAAGTGGTTCTTGAACGGCGCGCCGATCAGCTCGTCTCGGGTCCAGCCGGTGAGCGCTTCCATCTGCTTGTTGACGTCGGTGATGATGCCGGCGGGATCGGTGGTCATGATCGCGTCGATGTTGGATTCGATCAGCGAGCGCGTGTAGAACTGCTGGTCGCGCAGGCGCTGGTCCAGCTTCTTCTGCTCGTCCTCGACCTGCTTGCGCGCCGTGTTGTCGGTACCGATCAGCAGATAGCCGATGATGGCGTTCTGCGCGTCGTGCAGCGCGGTGACCGAAACGATGGCGGGAAAGCGGCTGCCGTCCTTGCGGATGTAGGTTAGCTCGTAGATGTCCTCGATGCCGCGCGAGGCTTTGAACACCAGGGCCTCGAAGCCGGGCGTGATGGTGGTTTCGAGTTCCAGGCTCAAGGCTTCGGCACGCGCGATGACTTCCTGCGGATCGGAGATGTCGGCCGGCGTGATCTTGTTCATCACCTCGGCGGCGGCATAACCCAGCATGCGCTCGGCGCCGACGTTGAAAATCTGGATCACGCCCCTGGCGTCGGTGGCGATGCTGGAAAAATTGGCGCTGTTGAAAATCGCGCTTTGCAGCGCGCCGGCCTTGAGCAATGCCTCCTCGGCCTGCTTGCGCGCGGTGTTGTCGGTGCCGATCAGCAGGTAGCCGATGATGGCGTTGTCCGCGTCGCGCAGCGCGGTGACCGAGACCACCGCCGGGAAGCGGCTGCCATCCTTGCGGATGTAGGTCAGCTCGTAGATGTCCTCGATGCCGCGTGAGGCCTTGAACACCAATGCCTCGAAGCCCGGCGCAATCGGGGTTCCGAGTTCGGTGCTGAGCGCTTCGGCGCGCGCGATTACTTCCTGCGGATCGGAAATGTCGGCCGGGGTGATCTTGTTCATCACGTCGGCGGCGGCATAACCCAGCATGCGCTCGGCACCGACGTTGAAAATCTGGATAACGCCCCTGGCGTCGGTGGCGATGCTGGAAAAATTGGCGCTGTTGAAAATCGCGCTTTGCAGCGCACCCGCCTTGAGTAGGGCTTCTTCGGCCTCCTTGCGCGCGGTTTTGTCGGTGCCGATCAGCAGGTAGCCGATGATCGAATTTTGCGCATCGCGCAGCGCGGTGACCGAGACCACGGCCGGAAAGCGACTGCCGTCCTTGCGGATGTAGGTCAGCTCGTAAATATCCTCGATGCCGCGCGAGGCCTTGAACACCAAGGCCTCGAAGCCCGGCGCGATCGGCGTCTTGAGTTCCTTGCTCAAGGCCTTGGCGCGGGCGATGACCTCCAGCGGGTCCGAAATGTCGGCCGGGGTGATCTTGTTCATCACGTCGGTGGCGGCATAGCCCAGCATGCGCTCGGCGCCGACGTTGAAAATCTGGATCACGCCCTTCTCGTCGGTGGCGATGCTGGAGAAGTTGGCGCTGTTGAGAATCGCATTCTGCAGGGCCCCGGTTTTGAGCAGGGATTCCTGGTGCCGCAATTCGGTCATTCCGCCGGTCTGGGTTGCATCATGGACCAAATTGGGAGCCGTTCGTGACTTAGGCATTGCCGATTCCCGTCAAATAGTTCCCCGAGGAGAAGCGGCGCCACTCCAGAGGAGAATCCGGATAGTGAATGCCTGTACCCGAGGCGTCCGTGCGATGGCGCACAGAGGCTATGCGCTGCGGCGCGTAGCGTTGAGCATCGTCCCCCACGAGCCAACCCCAGGAGAAACGCCATGAACCCCTACCGCCACCATGTATCGGGCTTTTTCGCCCACCGCGAAGAAGCCGACACTGCGCTTGCCCGGCTGGTCGAACTCGGCTTGCCGCGCACCCGGCTGAATCTGCTGGATGCCGAGTCCGTACCGCCTGCCCCGGCACCGGGATCGACCGACAACGAAGTGCTGACCAATGTCCTGGTCGACGGCGCCGTCGGCGCCGCCGTTGGCACCGGCATCGGCGCCCTGGCCCAGGTGGCGATCGTCGCCGGCAGCCTGAGCCTGTTCATTGCCAGCCCGCTGGTGGCCCCGTTGGTCATGCTCGGCTGGGGTGCCAGCCTCGGCGGCCTGATCGGCGCCGCAGCGGGAGCCCAGACCGGCGTCAAGCACAAGGACGGCTGGTTTTCGGACCTGGTCCGCGATGCGATCGCCAGCGGCCAGGTGGTACTGGTCGCGGAAACCCTGACCGAACAGGAAACCTCCAGCGCGCGCGAAGTCATCGAGGCAGCGGTCGGCGCGGCCAAAGACGTCAGCATGGCGTGAGCATGAACCAACCCACCCGGCAGGCGATGCCCGGCGCACGCTGGAATCGCCGTGATTGAGATTCGCCGCGGCCAGGCGCCGGCACCGCTGCTACGCGCCGAGTTCGGCCTGCGCTTTCGCGCCTCCTTCGTCGATCCGGCCTTCCGTGCCGAAGACCCATCCCTTGCGCGGCTCGAAGAAATTGCCTGGCAGGCCTACCGCGAAGGCCGTAAGGCGCCTTTCACGCAGAAGGCCGGGCCGGGCCATGCCGATCCCGACTACGAATTGTCGACCGAGTGGCTTGCGACCAAACAGCACATCGACGCTGCGCAATTGCGCTGGGCCGATCCGCTGTCGCCCTCGCGGGTGCTGCTGATCTGCGGCTCGGCGCGCAACGACGGCACCTGTCCGGGCGAGATCTCGAAAACCTTCCGCCTGCTGGGCCTCGCCCGCGAAACACTGGAGCAGGCCGCGATCGAAACGGATGTGCTCGACCTGAGCCTGCTCACCTCCGACTACGGACGCAAGATCCACCCCTGCAAGGGCTGCGTGTCGACCGCGATGCCGCTGTGCCACTGGCCCTGCAGTTGCTACCCCAACCACGCGCTGAACCAGACCAACGACTGGATGGCGGAGATCTACGAACGCTGGACGGCAGCGCACGCGGTGATCATCGTCTCGCCCGTGTACTGGTACCAGAGCCCCAGCCCGCTGAAACTGATGATCGACCGCCTGGTCTGCGCCGATGGCGGCAACCCGGACCCGACCTCGACCGGCGGCAAGAAGGCCGCCATGGCCAAGCAACTCGAACTGGCCGGCTGGGACTACCCGCAGCATCTGGCGGGACGCGCCTACGGCCTGATCGTGCACGGCGACGTGGCCGGGGTCGAAGACTCGCGCCGCGCCCTGTCCGACTGGCTCGACTGGATGGGCTTCATCGACGCCGGCGCGCCGGCGCGGCTGGACCGCTACATCGGCTACTACGAACCCTATGCCAGCAGCCACGAGGCGCTGGACCACGACCCGGCGGTGCAGGAAGAAGCTCGCAATGTGGCGCGCGCGGTGGCCCAAGCCGTGGTCGAATTGCGTGCCGGCCGGCTGCAGGCGGTACAGCCTGTTGTTTCGCGGCCGCGGCGCAAGTAAGTGTCTGGCTGCCGGCCGTGGAGGACAAGGTTCATGAACAGGAAATTTCTGCTGGTGCATGCCCTGGCGACCTTGTCGCTCGGCGCCTGCGGTGAAATGGCCACGCTGCCGATCGCCGCCGGCACCGGACCGCAACCGACGCTGCCGGCGCCACAGCAAACGCTGATTCCAACCGTGAATATCGCGCCGGCGATCGGCTGGCCGGCCGGCGTCACGCCGCAGGCGGCAGCCGGCACCCGCGTCGCCGCCTTCGCCCGCGACCTCGACCATCCGCGCTGGCTGTATGTGCTGCCCAACGGCGACGTGCTGGTGGCCGAAACCAATGCCCCCGCCGCGCCCGAAGCCGACCAGGGCATCAAGGCCTGGGTGGCCGGCCTGGTGATGAAGCGCGCCGGCGCCGCCGTGCCCAGCGCCAACCGCATCACGCTGTTGCGCGACACCGATGGCGACGGCATTGCCGATCTGCGCGCGGTGCTGCTGGCCGGCCTCAATTCGCCCTTCGGCATGGCGCTGGTCGGCGACAGCCTCTACGTGGCCAACGCCGACGCGGTGCTGCACTTTCCGTATGCGGCGGGTCAAACGCGCATCACCGCGCCCGGCACGCGGCTGGTCGCACTGCCGGGCGGGCCGATCAACCACCACTGGACCAAGAACTTGATCGCGAGCCGCGACGGCACCCGGCTCTACGTGAGCGTTGGCTCGAATAGCAATGCGGCCGAGCGCGGCATGGATGTCGAAACCGGACGCGCCGCCGTCTGGGAGGTGGACCTCAGGAGCGGCGCACACCGCATTTTCGCCTCTGGCCTGCGCAATCCCGTCGGCATGGCCTGGGAGCCCGACAGCGGCGCCTTGTGGACCTCGGTAAATGAGCGCGACGAGCTCGGCAGTGACCTGGTGCCCGACTACATGACCTCGCTGCAGGACGGCGGCTTCTACGGCTGGCCCTACAGCTACTACGGCCAGCATGTCGACGTCCGCGTGAACCCGCCACGGCCGGAGCTGGTGGCCCGCGCCATAGTTCCCGACTACGCCCTCGGCCCGCACACCGCCTCGCTCGGCCTGGCCTCCGCGGCCGGCGCCGCGCTGGGGCCGGCTCTTGCCAAGGGCATGTTCGTCGGCCAGCACGGCTCCTGGAACCGCCGCCCGCACAGCGGCTACAAGGTGATCTTCGTCCCCTTCGCCAAGGGCAAGCCGGCCGCTGCGCCGCTCGATGTGCTGACCGGATTTCTCAGCGAGGACGGCAAGGCCTACGGCCGCCCGGTCGGCGTCGCCATCGACCGCCACGGCGCCCTGCTGGTCGCCGACGACGTCGGCAACGTGGTCTGGCGCGTCAGCGCTGCCGAGCCGGATGGACGCAAACCATGATTTTCCGCCAGTTGTTCGAGCCGCTGTCCAGCACCTATACCTACCTGCTCGGCTGCAGCGAAACCGGCCAGGCGGTATTGATCGATCCGGTCATCGTCGCCGTCGAGCGCGACCTGGCCGAACTCGGCCGCCTCGGGCTGCGCCTGGCCTTCACCGTGGAAACCCACATCCACGCCGACCACATCACGGCCGCGCTGGAACTGAAAAAGCGCAGTGGCAGCCGGATCGCCGCGCCGGCCTGCGACCGTCTGCCCTGCGCCGACCTCGGCATCGAAGCGGGCAAACCGTTGCAATTCGGCGGCATCGAACTGCAGCCCTTGCACACGCCGGGACACACCGCCGGCCACTTTTGCTACCTGGCCGCCGACCGCGTGTTCACCGGCGATGCGCTGCTGATCGACGGCTGCGGCCGTACCGACTTCCAGGACGGCGATGCCGATGCCCTGTACCGCAGCGTGCACGAGAAACTCTTCGTGCTGGCCGACGAGATCCTGGTGTATCCGGCACACGACTACAAGGGCCGCCACGTTTCCTCCATCGCGCAGGAAAGGCAGGGCAATGCGCGGCTCGGCGGCGAGCGCAGCCTGGAAGGGTTCAGAAAGCTGATGGCCGACCTGAAACTGCCCTATCCCGATTTCATCGACTATGCCGTGCCCGGCAACCGGCTCTGCGGCGTCTGCCCCGGCGAGCTGCCCGATGAGCTGGAAAAGTACTGCCGGCAGATGACGTCGAGCCCGCAGGGCTGACTTCCGCCCGCGTCAGGCGGGTACACCCGGGAACGAGTAGCGCAGATACAGGTGGCTGCCGCCGCGGCGCAGGTCGGTGAGGCGGCCCCACAGCGCGTCGTCCGGCGCGAAGGTGCGGCCCATGACCAGGCTGAGCCGCCGGTCATCGGCAGCGCGCCCGGCAATCTGCGGCGCGAGCGTGAGGAACTGTTCGTCGATCAGGCGCGCGGCGTAGAAGTCGCCGAGCAGGCGCGGCCCGCCCTCGACCAGAATCCGTCGGGCGGGGCGCACCCGGCATACCGCGTCGAGAATCGCCGGCGCCGGGATCGCGCGCCCGCTGCGACCCGGCGTGCGGATCGTGCGGATCGCGCGGATCTCCACCGAAGCGGGCACAGCCTGCCGCAGCAAGTGCTTCGCACCCGCGGTCGTGGTCAGGATCAGGGCCTGCACCTTGCCCGCAGCGAATACGGGCAGGCCCAAGTCCAGCGTTCCGCTGCCGCTGACGATGACATGCAGTGGTGTCTCGCTGCTGCCCAGCGCCGCGCTGAGTTGCCGGTAGTCTTCTGCAAGGCTGGGAAAGATCGCCGCGGCGGTCCACAGGTGCCGACTGTCGGCACCCAGCGTGCCGGCGCCGATGATCACCACATCGGCCAGGGCGCGCAACAGACCCATCACCATGCGGTCCTGGGCGTTGAAGCCGCTGATGTCGCCGCCGCTGGCGTGGCCCGTTTCATTGAGCGAGACGACGCCATCGAGCGTCGTTACAAAATTGCTGAAGACGCAGGGGCGCCCACGCTGCGACGGGACGCGCAGGCTGCCGTAAAGGCGTTCCAGCCTGGGCGGCAGCGCCACCCGCTGGCCGCACCGGGTTGCCAGCAGCGTCGTCAGCGGCGCGGGCACCGCGGTGGCAGGCCGGGGCAACGAGGCCTCAGCGCAGTCCGAAAAAGGACAGGACCGCCAGGACGACGACGACCAGGCCAACGATGTAAATGATGCTGTTCATGAGATTGTCTCCATAGGTCGCGTGAGCGCATCGGATGCCGAGGGCACCGCCGTTCACGGATTCGACACTACGCGTCGCGGGGCGCGGGCACTGTACGTTGCCGCACCCCGGTCCGGACGCAAAGCCGGCGCCGGATCGGTGCCTGAAGGCGGCGCGCCATCCGATGAATCTTGCCTGGCCGATTACCGGGCGAATTACCCGGTCATCCGGCGAGTCGATATGTTCGACAGCAGACATATCGAGCACGCCATTGCGGGTAGCCTGCGGATTGGACTGCTTCCCTTTCGGGTTGCCGGCCAGTCGCCGAAGGAAATGCCAATGAGCCTCAAACTCGTCACACTCGTCGCCCACGACGGGAGAGCACTGATCAAGGTCAATCCGCTCCGGGTGAATTACTTAGTATCCCTGGAGCAGGCGCTCAGCGCTGTCTAGGCCCCGAAATGGACACCCGCACGATCATCTTCTACGTGGCACTCCTGCTCATTGTCGGCACTGTTGCCGAGCTCTACGTGCGCATCATGGGGATAGGCGGAAATGTCGAGAAACTGCGCGGCGTCGTCGTGCCCAAAAAGCCGATACTGAGCCCTCCCGTCCTGCTCCTGATCGCCGCCGTCATCGCCGCCGTCGTGACCCTTCCGCGCTGATCGATCCGACCGGCGGTCGCCATGGCCCGGTCGTCGATGGGCGCCTGCAACGCCGTATCGCCAGCGCCAACTTTCGACCAGAGACCCGCAGTTCAACCAGACAACCCGGACCGAAAACCCATGAAACCGATCTCCGCCGCACTACTGCTGTTCGCCCTGGCCTGGTTGCCGCCGGCCCTGGCGATGGACCCCTGCGATTGCAGGGGCTACACCGGCCAGGGCGGCGCCTGCGATTCCGGATTGGGCGGAGCGGCCTACTCCGGACCCGGCGGACCAGCTTCCGCCGGCCATGAAGGCCCCTGCTATGCCGGACAGGGCGGCCCGCGCTATGCCGGACCGGGCGGCCCTCTTTACGCCGGACAGGGCGGCCCGCGCTATGCCGGTCCCGGTGGAGCGGCCTATGCCGGACCGGGCGGACCGGCGGATTCCGCGCCCGGCGGGCCGGCCCACGCTGGACCTACGGGGCCTGCCTACGCAGGGCCCGGCGGCGCCTGCTATGCCGGACCGGGCGGGCCGTGCTACGCCGGTCCCGGCGGCACCGGCCACGGCTGTGCCTCAGTCTGCCGTCGATGAGTCGTCGGCACCGGCACCACCCGGCGCCGCTTCCCGGCCCTGCTTCTGCCTGAGCCTTTGGTTCTTGTCGTCGTTGGCGAAAACGAAGCGGCCATGCAGCACACAGCCCTTCATGCCCGGGTCGCAACGCAGGTGATTGACCTTCGAGCACAGGTCGTCGGTTTCGTGTGGGCAACCCCATGAGCCGGCCATGATTCGTCCTGCAGGATTGATATCCGAAAAAGCATAGCACGCGAAACCGCGTTTGCCGCCCCCTGCGCCGGATGCCGCTTGCCGCGGCTGCCCGGCGGCTTTGCGCTAGATCAAAACTCCGCGATTGACAGCCCTCTCAAGACCACAATAAGTGTATGGTTTTGATTCCAATCGGCCACGGAAACAAGGCAATGAATAAACATCGGTGGGATATTTTTCGCTCGTCCGCCGTAATTCACTATGCGCTGTTCGCCGCGGTCGCCTGGATGGCGATTTCGGCCGGGTCGATAGCCTGGTACCTGCAGGACAGCGACCGCCAGGTGCTCGAAATCGCCCACCACGAGGCCTCCGCGTATATCGGCAAGGATCTGGCCTTCCGCGCCTGGGCCACGTCCCATGGCGGGGTGTATGTGCCGCCGACCGAGAAGACGCCGCCCAATCCCTACCTTGCGGGCACGCCGGATCGCGACGTGGTGACGACCACCGGCATAAAGCTGACGCTGATGAATCCGGCCTACATGCTGCGCCAAGTGCAGACGCATTTCGCCGGGCCGTTCGGCGAAAAAGGGCGCATCGTCAGCTTGCGCCCGCTCAATCCCATCAACACGCCGGATCAATGGGAACACGCGGCACTGCTGCGCTTCGAAGCGGGCGCGCAGGAGGTGTCGGCGGTCGATAAGCTCGGCGGCGTGCCGCACCTGCGCGTGATGAAGCCCATCTACACCGTGCAGGGCTGCCTGAAATGTCACGGCCACCAGGGCTACAAAGTCGGTGAAGTGCGCGGCGGAATCGTCGTCTCGCTGTCCCTGGAACCCTTCTACGAGGCCGCCAGCCAGACCAAACGGCATCTGCTGGTCAGCCATTCCGCCGGCTGGCTGATCGGCCTGCTGGCGATCGGCCTGGTGGCGATACGCAGCCATCGGCGCGAACTCGAACGCGAGGCGGCGGAAGACGTCCTGCGCCACAGCGAATCCAGCCTGGCGGAAGCCCAGCGCATCGCCCATCTGGGCAATTGGGAACTCGACCTGGTCGGCAACGTGCTGACCAGGTCGCCGGAGATATTTCGGATATTCGAAATCGACCCGGCGAAATTCGGCGCCTCCTATGAAGCCTTTCTCGCAGCAGTCCATCCCGACGACCGGGCGATGGTCAATCAGTCCTTCACCGAGTCCGTGGCCAACCGGCAACCCTATGACATCGTGCATCGCCTGCTGATGCAGGACGGCCGCGTCAAGTACGTCAATGAAAAATGCGAGACCCACTATGCGACGGACGGCAGGCCGATACGCTCGCTGGGCACGGTGCATGACATCACCGAGCGCCAGCGCGCCGAAGAGCAGGTCCGCGCCCTCAACCAGGAACTGGAGCAGCGGGTCGCGGCGCGCACCACTCAACTGGAAGCCGCCAACAAGGAACTTGAGGCCTTCGCCTTTTCCGTCTCGCACGACCTGCGGGCGCCCTTGCGCGCCATCGACGGCTTCTCGCGCATCCTGGTCGAGGATTACGAACACACGCTCGATGACGAAGCCCGGCGCCTGCTCGGCGTGGTGCGCGAGAACAGCCAGCGCATGGGCCAGCTGATCGACGACATACTGAGCTTCTCGCGCATGAGCCGCCGCGACATGGGCTTCAGCGACTTCGACCTGGCGCTGCTGGCGCAATCGGTTTTCGACGAGCAGCAGGCCGCGGTTCCCGAACGCCGACTGCTGCTGAAGCTCGGCGAACTGCCCAGGGCGCGCGGCGATCGGGCGATGATCCGGCAGGTGCTGACGAACCTGATTGCGAACGCGATCAAATTCACCGCGCCGCGCCCGGAGGCCCTGATCGAAATCGCCGGCGACAACGCGAGCGGCAGCGATGAAAACCACTACTGGGTGCGCGACAACGGCGTCGGCTTCGACATGCAATACGTCGACAAGCTGTTCGGCGCCTTCCAGCGCCTGCACAGCACGGAACAGTTCGAGGGGACCGGCATCGGCCTGGCCATCGTCAAGCGCGTCGTCGCCCGCCACGGCGGACGGGTCTGGGCCGAAGGCCGGGTCAATGAAGGTGCGGCGATCCATTTCACCTTGCCGCGCGGCAAGGCACCGGAGCAGCCGGCGCGACCATGGTGACGCCGACAATATCGGCCAAGGGCAGACCGCGCCTTGCCGACCGCGCAATATCGTCCGCCGCCTTCGTCAAGTGGATGCAGGCGGGATTTGCACTGATCAACCTGCTGGTGTTCGGCGTCGTGGCCGCTTCGCTCTATGAAAGTCATGCGGAGTCGCAGCAGCGGGCCGAGCTCACCGCGCAGAACCTGTCGGACCTGCTGGCGCAGGGCATCGCCGGCGACATCGACAGAATCGACCTGGCACTGCTTTCTGCGGTTGACGAAGTGCAACGCCAGCTAGCCGCAGGCGGCATCGACGGCCCGGCGCTGAATGCCTTCCTGGCGCGACAGCAGGGGCGCCTGCCCGAGATTTTCAGCCTGCGCACGACCGATGCCGACGGCATTATCACGCATGGAACCGGAGTAAACCCGACGGCCCGGCACGGCAATGCGGACCGCGAGCACTTCGTCCGCCAGCGCGACAATCCGGGAACCGGACTGGTGATTGCCAGCCCGGCATTGACGCGCCTCGACCAACGCTGGGCAGTGCCCCTGTCGCGCGCCTTCGATCTGCCGGACGGATCCTTCGGCGGCGTGGTCTATGCCAATCTTTCGCTGGATCACCTGGCCAACACGCTTGCCGCCATCGATGTCGGCCGGCGCGGATCAACCACCCTGCGCGACAAGGATCTGAGGATTTTCGCGCTCTCGCCGGTTCCCGCGAACATCGACCAGGTCGCAGGTAGAAAGCTCGCCATGCCGGAATTGGAGGCACTGATCCAGGCCGGCAGGGATGCCGGCAGCTATATTTCGGCGCACACGGTCGATGGCGTCGAACGGAAATTTGCCGTGCGCCGCGTCGCCGGTTTCCCCCTCTATGTCGTCGTCGGCAGGTCCACCGACGAATACATGGCGCAGTGGCGGAATCAGGCGACCAACACCGCGGCGATGGTCGCGCTGTTTTTCCTGACGACGCTGATTTCGTCCTGGCTGATCTACCGCAACTGGAAACACCACCAGGCCGCCACGCTGGAACTGGCGCGCGAGGAGGAAAAATTCCATACCGTCGCCGACTACACCTACGACTGGGAATACTGGGAAGGCCCGGGCGGGGAAATACTGTTCATGTCGCCCTCGTGCGAGCGGGTGACGGGATATTCCCCGGCCGAGTTCCTGGCGCAGCCGGATCTGCTCTACCGAATCATCCATCCCGATGATGCTCACCTGATGGCCGGCCATCGGAGCGACATCGCCGCCCAGGACGAAGCCGGGGTGGATTTCCGCATCGTGCGCCGCGACGGTGAGGTCCGCTGGATCGGCCACGGCTGCCGGGCCGTGTTCGGGTGCGACGGCAAGTTCATGGGGCGCCGCGCCAACAACCGGGACATCACCGAACGCGTCCAGGCCGAGGCCACGGTGCGTCAGTTGAACGCCGAGCTCGAACAGCGCGTGGCGAGGCGCACTGCCGAGCTGGAGGCCGCCAACAAGGAGCTCGAGGACTTTTCGTACTCGATTTCCCACGATTTGCGCACACCCTTGCGTGCGATTGCCGGATTCGCCCGCATCCTGGTCGATGAACATGCCGCCACTCTCGACAGCGAAGGTCTGCGTCTGCTCGACGTGGTCCAGGTCAATACCGTGCGCATGGGCCGTTTGATCGATGAATTGCTCGAGTTTCTGCGCCTCGGTCGACGGCCGATGAATTTCGGGCCGGTGGACGTCGCGCAACTGGTCCTGGAAATTTTCAGGGAACTGCGGGCCTCGGTGCCCGACCGCGAGCTGCAGCTGGTGCTGAAGAATCCGCCGCCGCTGTGGGGCGACCGCACCATGATCCGCCGCCTGCTGACGAACCTGCTCTCGAATGCGGTCAAGTTCACCCAGCCGCGGCCACAGGCGGTGATCGAAGTCGGCGGCAAGATCGAGGGCGATCAGGTCCTCTACTATGTCAAGGACAATGGCGTGGGCTTCGACATGCAATACGTAGATAAGCTGTTCCAGGTCTTCGAGCGCGTGCATCCGGTGGGACAGTTCGAAGGCAGCGGCACCGGCCTGGCGATGGTCAGGCGCATCGTCGGCCGCCATGGCGGCCGCGTCTGGGCCGAAGGCCGGGGCGACGTCGGTGCCACCATCAGTTTTACCTTGCCGGCAAGAGAGGTCGCAAATGACTCAACGCAATGACGAAGTGGAAATCCTGCTGGTCGAGGACACGGCAGCCGACGCCGAACTGACCATCCGCGCCCTGAAGAAGAGCTGTCTGGTGAATAACCTGGTCTGGGTCAAGGACGGTGCCGAGGCACTCGATTTCCTGTTCGCCACCGGTGCCTACGCCGAACGCGACACGGCCCAACAGCCCAGGGTGGTCCTGCTCGATCTGCGCCTGCCGCGCATCAGCGGCGTCGAGGTGCTGCGGCGGCTGAAGAACGACGAGCGCACGCGGACGATTCCGGTGGTGGTGCTGACTTCCTCGAAGGAGGACGTCGACATCGAGGAGTGCTACCGGCTCGGCGTCAACAGCTACATCACCAAGCCCGTGGCCTTCGACGAGTTCGTCAAGGTGGTGGGCGAACTGGGCCTTTACTGGCTGCTGCTGAACAAGATTCCCAACGAGTGAGCCGCAATGACAGAAGGACTGAAAATTCTGCTGCTGGAAGACGAACCGATCGACGCCGAGTTGGCGACGCGCGCACTGCACAAGGCCGGCATCGAGTTCTCGCCCTTGCGGGTGGAAACCCGGGATGCGTTCGTCGCGGCGCTGAAGGATTTCCGCCCCGACATCGTCCTCGCCGACTATCGGCTGCCGGCCTTCGACGGCCTGGAAGCGCTGGCCATCGCGGTGGATCAGGCGCCGGACGTGCCGTTCATTTTCGTCTCCGGCGCCATGGGCGAGGAATTCGCCATCGAGACCCTGCATCAGGGCGCGGCGGACTATGTCATCAAGGACCGCCTCGGCAAGCTCGCGCCGGCGGTCAGCCGGGCCTTGCAGGAAGCGGCGGAGCGCCGCCTGCGCCGCCGCGCCGAGGCCGAGCTGGCGGCGAGCGAGGAGCGTTTTCGCAAAATCGCCGAATCGGCGCAGGACGGCCTGATCACGGTCGACCAGGGCGAGTCGATCACCTACTGGAACCCTGCGGCGGAACGCATGTTCGGTTACAGCGCGGCGGAAGCCGTCGGCCGCAACCTGCATCGACTGCTGGCGCCGGCGCGCTACCGGCAGGCCATACAGCAGGGCTGGGACCGCTTCTGCGAAACCGGCCAGGGGCCGGTGGTCGGTCACACCCTGGAAATGTCAGGCCAGCGCAAGAACGGCGAAGAGTTTCCGGTCGAATTGTCGATTTCCTCGGTGGCGATCGACGGGCACTGGCACGCCACGGGCATCGTGCGCGACATTTCCGAACGCCACCGAGCCGAGGCATTGCGCCGCGAACTGGCCGCCATCGTCGAATCCTCGGAAGACGCCATCATCGGCAAGGCGGCGGACGGGCGCATCACGACCTGGAACAGCGGCGCCGAGAAAATGTACGGCTACGCCGCCGCAGATATCGTCGGCAAGCAGGTGAATCAACTGGCGCCGGACGATCGTCAGCAGGAGGTGGTCGATCTGCTCGACGCGGTCAGGAGCGGCAAGAGCGTCGCGCATTACGAAACCGTGCGCATCCGCAGCGATGGCCGCCTGATCGAGGTATCGCTGTCGCTGTCGCCGATCCGCGACTCATCGGGAACGATCAGCGGCGTGTCGACGATCGCGCGCGACATCACGGCACGCAAGGCCGCCGAGCGCGCGATCCAGCGCAGCAACCGCTTCCTGCGCACCCTCAGCCGCTGCAATGAAACCCTGGTCCATGCCACCGAGGAAATGACCCTGCTGGAAGACATGTGCCGAGTCGTGGTCGAGGCGGGCGGTTTCCCGATGGCCTGGGTGGCCTATGTCGAACACGACGCCGCCAGGTCCGTCAGGCCGGTGGCGCAGTTCGGCGAGCGCGCCGCCGACTATGTGAATGCCCTGCACCTGACCTGGGCCGACTGCGAACGCGGGCAGGGGCCGACCGGCAGGGCCGTGCGTAGCGGCCAGGTCCAGGTCGCCACCGATATCGCCACCGACGCCAACTTCGCCCCATGGCGTTCGCCGGCGCTGGAGTTCGGTTACCGTTCGAGCGTCGCCCTGCCGCTCAAGGCGGATCAGCAAGTGATAGGCACGCTCAACATCTACGCGGCCGAGGCCGGGGTGTTCGGCGAGGAGGAACTCGGCCTGCTCGCCGAACTCGCCGCCGACCTTGCCTTCGGCATTGTCACGGTGCGTGGCCGCGCCGCGCAGCGCGACAGCGCGCTCAAGCTCGAACACGCCCTGGAGGACACGATCCAGGCCATCGCCACGACGATAGAGGCGCGCGACCCCTACACGGCGGGGCACCAGCAACGGGTCAGCCTGCTGGCGACCGCGATCGCCCGCGAAATGGGGGTCGCCGACGCCGTCGTGGCCGGGGTCCAGCGCGGCGCGGTGATTCACGACATCGGCAAGGTCTATGTTCCGGCGGAGATCCTGAACCGTCCCGGGAAACTCAGCGACATCGAGTTCTCGCTGATCAGGACCCATTCCCAGGTCGGCTACGACATCATCAAGGACATCGATTTTCCCTGGCCCATCGCCAATATCATTCTCCAGCACCACGAGCGGATGGATGGCAGCGGCTATCCGAACGGACTGAAGGGCGAGGAGATCCTGCTGGAGGCGAGAATCATCGCCGTGGCCGACGTCGTCGAAGCCATGATGAACCACCGCCCCTACCGCGCCGCGCTGGGCCTCGACGCGGCCATCACGGAGATCGAAAGCTGCGCCGGCGGACAGTTCGATCCGCAGGTGGTCGCGGCCTGCGTCCGGGTGATGCGCAGGGGCAATGTGTTTGCCTGACGGCAGCGGGGGGGCGCCGGCGCTAGTCCTCCATGCCGGCCGCGGCGGGCAGCTTCCCGCGCCAGACCGGATCGGCCTGGCGCAAGGCTTCCGTCGCCGCCGGCATGGACAAGGGCCTGGAAAAATAGTGCCCCTGGACATGGGGGCAGCCCATGTCCTTGAGCAACTGCACCTCTTCGGCCGTTTCGGGCCCTTCCGCGATGACGTCCATTTTCAGGGACTGCGCCAGGCTCAGGATGGCGCGCACGATGGCCACGGCCTCGGCCGACTTGCCCAAGTTGCGGATAAAGGACTGGTCGATCTTCAGGATATCGACCGGAAAGCGATGCAGGTAGCTGAGCGAGGAATAGCCGGTGCCGAAATCATCCATGCTGATGCGCACCCCGATGCCCTTCAGCTGCCGCAGCTTCTCGGACGCTGCCGTCACATCGGCCATGAGTATACTTTCCGTGATTTCGAGCTTCAGGTTTGCCGCCGGCAGCCCGCTCCTGCGCAGCGTATCCGCGACTTGCGCTACCAGGTCGTTGTTGCCGAACAGCTGCCGGCTTGAGAGATTCACGCTGATGGTGACGTGACCCAGGTCCGGCCCCAGGCTGCGCCAGCTTGCCAGTTGCCGGCAGGCCTCGAACAGCACCCATTGCCCGATGGCCACGATCAGGCCGGTTTCCTCGGCCAAAGGAATGAACTCGGCAGGCGAAACCGGCCCAAGCTCGGCGTGCTGCCAGCGTATCAGCGCCTCGAAGCCGACCAGTTGCCCCGAGCCGAGTGCGATCACGGGTTGATATTCGAGGTGGAAGGCCTGCTGCTCGACCGCCCGCCGCAAGTCGGCCTCCATTTTCAATTCGGCCACCGCCCTGGCGTGCATGGCCGCATCGAATAGCGAATAACAGGCCTTGCCCTGCGCCTTGGCGCGGTACATGGCGGTATCGGCGTCGCGCAGCAGTTCTTCGGGCTGGGTGTAATGCGGCGAGCTGATGGCCACGCCTATGCTGCCGGACATGGACAGGACGTGCCCGTCGATGGTCAGCGACTTTTCCAGGTCGGCCTGCACCCGCTCGGCGACGCGGATCGCATCGGACTCGCCGGAAATATCGTCCAGCAGCAGGATGAACTCGTCGCCACCGAGCCGCGCCAGCGTGTCCTCGGGCCGGCAGCACAGCGCCAGGCGCCGCCCGCACTCGACGAGAAAGCGGTCGCCGACCATGTGCCCGAGGCTGTCGTTGACGTTCTTGAAGCGATCGAGATCGATGAACAGCACGGCGAACATGTGTTGCGGACGCCGCTGCGCCCGGTCGAGAGCGCGCCGCAGGGACTCCATCAGCAGGGCGCGATTGGGCAGTCCGGTCAGCGAATCGTGCAGTGCGTCGTGCAGCAGTTGCTGCGCGGCGAGCTTGCGGTCATGGATATCGGTCTGCGAGCCGGCCAGCCGCCAGGTCATGCCGTGAGCATCGCGCACGGCGATGCCGCGGCACAGCATCCAGCGATGGCTGCCGTCCTTGTGCAGGATGCGATACTCGGCCACCAGGTGGTCGCTCTGCCCGGCCACGCAACGCCCCAGCCGCTCGCGGAACTCAGGCAGGTCTTCGGCATGGATGCGCTGCAGCCAATCGTTCTCGGTGCTGCCGATCTGATCCTCGGCAAAGCCGAGCATGGCTTTCCAGCGCGGCGAAAAATACACGTGGCGCTGGAGCAGATGCCAGTCCCACAGTCCGTCGTTGGAACCCGCGGCTGCCAGGGCATAGCGCTCCTCGCTGGCGCGCAAGGCTTTTTCGGCCTGCTTGCGTTCCATGGCGTAGCGCATCGCGCGCTGCAGCAGGTTGCTGTCGACATGCCCCTTGACCAGATAGTCCTGGGCGCCGGTCTTGACCGCGCTGAGGGCCAGGATTTCGTCGTCGGTTCCGGTCAGCACGATGATCGGAACCTGGGGCGCCCGCGCGAACACGCTGCTGAACGTGTCGAGACCCAGGCTGTCGGGCAGGGACAGGTCCAGCAGCACCATGCCGATATCGCCCTGGTCCAGGAAGTCCAGTCCGGAGGACAGGCGATCCGCCTGGCGCCACAGGCGGAACTGATCCTGGCTGCTTTCCGCCAGCATCTCCTGGATCAGGCGCGCATCGCCGGGATTGTCCTCGACCAGAAGGACATTCGCCGCGTGGTTCACTGGACTACCCTCCCCCCGGCCCCCTCGCCAGGCGAGGGGGTGACAATGGTTCGCCGCGGGGCGCTCATGACCCCACCTGCGGCGGCAGGGTTACGATCGACAGGTAGAAGGAATCGATGCCCCTGACCACCTCGGCAAACTTGCCGAAGTCGACGGGTTTGGTGATGAAGCAACTGGCCTGCAGCAGATACGACTTCTGCACGTCCTGCTCGGCCGCCGAGGTGGTCAACACCACCACGGGTATGTGTTTCAGGCGGACGTCGGCCTTCACCGCGGCGAGGACTTCGCGCCCGTCCATGCGCGGCAGGTTCAGGTCGAGCAGGATCAGGTCGGGCAGCGGCCGGTCGCGGTAGGCGCCCTCCTGGCGCAGGTAGGCCAGCGCCTCGACGCCGTCCCTGACGACATCCATCGGGTTGTCCACCTTGCCGTCCTTGAAGGCTTCCACGGTCAGGCGCACATCGCCCGGATTGTCTTCGACCAGCAGGATTCTGATCGGATGGGTGCGAGGATTCATGACGGGTCTCCGTCGGGAAGGGTGAAGCAGAAGCTGGAACCGCTTCCGGCTTCGGCACTGACCCAGATGCGTCCGCCGTGACGCTCGACTATCCGCTTGCAGATCGCCAGCCCGATGCCGGTTCCCGGATAGTCTGCCGCCGTGTGCAGCCGCTGGAAAATCACGAATATCCTTTCGGCGTATTGCGGATCGATGCCGATACCCTGGTCCGCGACGCTAAGCTGCCATTCGCCTTCCCCGCGCAGCGCAGCGATGCGGATCATCGGCGGCGCTTCGCGGCGGAACTTTATGCCGTTACTGACGAGGTTTTGCAGCAGGAGTTCCATCTGGGTCGCGTCGGCCCAGACGGTGGGCAGGTCATCGACACGAATCGCCGCACCGCTTTCGTCGATGGCGGCTTTCAGGTTCGCCAGGACACGCTGCATCACCGCCGCCAGAGGTGTCGGCTCCAGTTCCCTGCCGCGCGTGCCGACGCGGGAAAACGCCAGCAGGTCGTTGATCAGCCTTTGCATGCGCAGGGCGCCGTCCACGATGTAGTTCAGGAAGTCATCGGCATCCGCGTCGATGCGGCCGCGATAGCGCTTGACCAGCAACTGCGTGTAGCTGGCGACCATGCGCAACGGCTCCTGCAGGTCGTGCGAGGCGACGTAGGCAAACTGTTCCAGGTCGGCATTGGAGCGGGCCAGTTCCCTGGCTTGCTGCGCCAGGCGGCGGTTGGAGTCGCGCAATTCGGCAGTGCGCTCCCTGACGCGGATTTCCAGTTCGTCGTGAGCGCGCTGCAAGGCCTCTTCCGCGGCCTTGCGCGCGGTGACGTCGCGCAGGATGACGGTGAACACCAGGCCCGTGTCCAGCACCAGCTTGGCGATCGAGGCTTCGGCCGGGAACTCGCTGCCGTCCTTGCGGCGACCGTAGATTTCGCGGCGCTCGGCCATGACGCGGGCCGCATCCGGCGCCACGGCAAAGCCCTCGACCAAGCCGTGGTGGCTGTTCCTGAACCGATCCGGCAACAGGATTTCGAGCGGCCGGCCGAGCGCCTCGTCGACCTTGTAGCCGAAAATGCGCTCGGCACCGCGGTTGAACATGGTGATCGCCTGCGCGGCATTCACCGTGATGATGGCGTCATCGGCGATATCGAGGATTTCGGCAAGGTGCGGATCGGCCGTCGCGGCACCGCCCGGATTTGCCTCAGCGCGAAACGCAGCGGCGGGCCTGCTGCTCGCCGTCGATGCCACACCGATAGCGCTTTTCTCGCCGCCAAGGTCCGTTTTCAAGGCCCACTCCATCACCCTGCCATGAAAACCACAATGCACCCGATGAGCGCCAATATCAACCACAAGCACATCAGGGTGGAATCGCCGCCGCCGGTCTGCTGCGCCCTTTTGTGGGGCCGGCTTCAGCCGGGTAGAGATGGATCGCGCTGTAGGGCCGTGTAGGGCCGACTTCAGTCGGCCAAAGGTGGCTGGCGGGCTGAAGCCCGCCCTACAATCCGCCCCCCAGAGCGCCCGACAAGGGAACAACCATCGCGCTAGCTGCGCGTGAGGATCGCCTTCAGCCGGTTCGGCGTGCGCACCAGGTCGGCCAGCGTGTATTCGTCCAGCGTCGCATACAGAGTCTCGAAGGCGCGCGACAGCACCGCCGCCAGCCGGCAGGCCGGCGCGATACGGCAGCTTGCGGGCTCATCCGACAGGCATTCGACGATCGGCGCGTTACCCTCGCTGGCGCGCACGATCTGCCCCAGGCGGATTTCCTCGGGCGGGCGCGCCAGGCGGATGCCGCCGCCCTTGCCGCGCACCGAGTCGATGACCCCGGCGCGCGCCAGCTGATGCACCACCTTCATCAGATGGTTCTCGGAAATCTCGTAGGCCGCGGCAATCTCCGGAATGGTGGCCAGCCGCTCGCGACTGAGCGCGAGGAACATCAGCACGCGCAGGGTGTAATCTGAAAAAGTGGTCAGTCTCATGATGTCGGGTCCGCGCTTATAAGCTGCATCCATTATATTGCTTTTAAAAAAGCGCGGTGTTAGGATTAAGCTGTATTTAATTTACTGCTTTGTAAAAGACCATGGCCACCGACACCGACATAGATACAGCCAAGCCCGTGCCCGATGAAGCCGCGATCAGGGCGCTGCTGCGCCGGGTGATCGATCCCGAGATCGGCATGAACATCGTCGACCTCGGCCTGCTGTACCGCGTCGATGCCGGGCCGCAAGGCGTCCTGATCGAAATGACCATGACCTCGCCGGCCTGCCCGATGGGCGAAATGATCCTCGACGAGGTCAAGGACGTGCTCGCCCATGCGCTGCCGCAAAACTGCGCGACGGATGTCCGCCTGGTCTGGGAACCGCCCTGGACGCCCGCGATGATGGATGCGGCGGCCAAGCAGCATTTCGGCTGGGAGCCCTAGATTCCGCAATCCTCCAACCCTCCGTTACACCCGTTGCACTCTCAACCCGCAGCATTCAACATTCAACAGGAGCAAGCCCATGAGCAGCACACCGAACTTCAAATCCACCGTCGATGTCCGCAGCATCGCCCCGCGCGAGCGCCACCCGCTGATTTTCGGCACTTTCGATGCGCTCGCCGCCGGCGAGGCGCTGCTGCTGGTCAACGACCACGATCCGAAGCCGCTGTTCTACCAGTTCCAGGCCGAATCGAAGGGCGAGTTCACCTGGGACTACCTGGAGTCCGGCCCCGAAGTCTGGCAGGTGAAGATCGGCAAGCCCGCAGCCGGCGCAGCGCCGGTGGCGGTCGGCGGCTGCGGCTGCGCGCACTGACCGACAACGGCGATGGCCGACCTGCGCCCCGCCGCCCGCCTGCCGCTGCTGGTGCTGGGCATGTTGTCCCTGGTCGGCGGCGTGCTGGCCGGCCTGGCGCGGCTGGACTGGCACATGCCGTCGGTGGCGGCAGGTGCCGCCGGCTGGCACGGGGCGCTGATGATTTCCGCCTTTCTCGGCACCGTGATCAGCCTCGAACGGGCCGTGGCGCTGGGCCGCGGCTGGGCCTACCTGGCGCCGGCCGCGGCCGGCATCGGCGGCGTCGCCCTGCTGGCCGGCGCGCCACTGTTGCTGACGCAGCTGTTGGCAGTCGCCGCGGCAGCGACCCTGGTCGCCGCCAGCGCCCAGGTGCTGCGCCGCCTGGTGGCGCCCTTCACCGTGATCCTGGCGATCGGCGCGCTGTGCTGGCTGATCGGCAACCTGGCCTGGCTGGGCGACGGCGCACTGACCGCAGCGGTACCCTGGTGGCTGGCCTTCCTGGTGCTGACGATCGCCGGCGAGCGGCTGGAACTGACCCGCTTCCTGCCCACCCCGGCGCGGGCGCAACGGCTGTTCTTCGCCATCGTCGGCGCCATCCTGGCCGGCGCCGCGACCAGCTTCTGGCACCTCGATGCCGGCCTCGGCCTGTTTGCCGGCGGCCTGCTGGCGCTGGCCGTCTGGCTGCTGCGCTACGACCTGGCGCGGCGCAATGCCCGGCAACAGGGTCTGACCCGCTTCATCGCGCTGTGCCTGCTCTCCGGCTACGCCTGGCTGGTCCTGGCCGGCCTGCTCGGGATCAGTGGGGGCTTCCTGCCCGGCCATCCCTGGCGCGATGCGGCATTGCACGCGGTCGGCCTCGGCTTCGTGTTCTCGATGATCTTCGGCCACGCGCCGATCATTTTTCCCGCCGTGATGCGGGTCAGGATTCCCTACCACCCGGCCTTCTACCTGCCGCTGCTGGTGCTGCACGTTTCGCTGGCGCTGCGGGTTTTCGGCGGCCTCAGCGGCGAATTCGCGCTGCGCAGCGAAGGCGGCCTGATCAACGCCATCGCCCTGCTGCTGTTCGTCGCCACCCTGCTGACCAGCGTCCTGCGCGGCCGGCGCACAGCGCCGCTGGCGCAGGCCCACGGCCACACGCCGCCCTGAAGCCGCACCCCACCTCAACCCGGAGCTGCCATGTTCTTCAGCAAACTCAAAACCCGCCTCGCCGCAGCAGAAGCCGACCAGGCCCGGCTGCAGGCCGAGAACGCCGCGCTACTGCAGCGCATCGGCCAGATCGAGTCCGCCCACGCGGCGCTGAGCGGCGAAACCGGCGGCCTGCGCCGCGACCGCGCCCATCTCGATGGCGTCTTCTCCAGCCTCGGCAGTTTCGGTGAATCCCTCAGCGGCGTCAGCCAGTCCTTCCTCGGCCTGGCCACCACGCTGAACCGCGAAAAAGCTTCGGCCCTGGAAGCCGCGACCCAGTCCGACACCAACCGCCTGAGCTTCGAAAAGACCGCCGACAACCTGAATGCGATGTTCAGGAAAATGACCGACGCCTCGCGCAACGTCGACAGCCTGAATCAGCGCGCCGCCGAGATCGGCGGCATCGTCGGCCTGATCAAGGAAATCGCCGACCAGACCAACCTGCTGGCGCTCAACGCCGCGATCGAGGCAGCACGGGCCGGCGAGGCCGGACGCGGCTTCGCCGTGGTCGCCGACGAAGTGCGCAAGCTGGCGGAGCGCACGGCCAAGGCCACCACCGAGATTTCCGGCCTGGTCGGCGCCATCCAGCAGGAGACCGGCACCGCCAAAGCGGCGATGGAAGTGGGCGCCGGGGAAGCCAGCCGCTATTCGGCCGAAAGCGAGCAGGCGATGCACAGCATGCAGCGCCTGCATGAATTGTCGCGGCACATGGAAGGCGCCATCGCCTCGTCCGCCCTGCTGTCGAACGTCGAACTGGCCAATCTCGAAGAGCTGATGCTGAAGCTGGAGGTGTACAAGGTGTTTCTCGGCATCTCGCGCCTGCAGCCCAAGGATCTGCCGGACGAGACGCAATGCCGTCTCGGCCAGTGGTACTACGCCGGCGAAGGCCGTGAGCGCTTTGCCGGCCTGCGCGGCTATGCCGACCTGGAAGCCCCGCACCGCGCCGTGCATCAGCACGCCCGCCGCGCCGTGGAGCTCTACTATGCCAGCGGCCTGGAGGCGGGCCTGGCCGAACTCAAGGCGATGGAGCAGTCCAACCTGGTGGTGATGTCCGGCATGAACCGGATGCTTGGCGCATTGGCCGCATCATGAGCGCCCCGCACGGCCGCCCGAAGGAGCGCCAGTCATCCCACGAAGCCGCAGAGCGGCGCACCGTAGTCACCCCCTCGCTCGGCGAGGGGGCTGGGGGGAGGGTCGTCCAGTGAATGCGAACCCCGGCGCAGAAAAATGGACCGTCGAGCAGGTGCTCTCTATCCATGCCTGGACCCCCACCCTGCTGACCTTCCGCACCACACGTCCGGCCGACTTCCGCTTCACCGCGGGGCACTACACGCGCCTGGGCCTCGGCGCCGACGACGCGGTGGTGTGGCGCCCCTATTCGATGGCCTCGGCGCCGCAGGCCGACTATCTCGAATTCATCGCCGTGCTGGTACCCGGCGGCGCGTTCTCGGAGCAGTTGAAGAAGCTCCGCGTCGGCGACAGCCTGCGCGTGGACAAGGCCAGCTACGGCTTCCTCACCGTCAACCAACTGGCGCCGGGCAGGGATCTCTGGCTGCTCGCCAGCGGCACCGGGCTCGGTCCCTTCGTCTCCATCCTGCGCGACGCGGCGGTGTGGCAGGACTACGCGCGCCTGATCCTGGTGCACAGCGTGCGCCAGTCGGCCGAACTCGCCTGGCGCGACGAAATCGCCGCGCTGCCCGAAAAGCATGGCGGGGCGCCGGCCCGGCTCAGCTACATCCCCATCGTCACCCGCGAACCCGGCGCCACGGCGCTGGCCGCACGCATCCCGCTGCTGCTCGCCGACGGCCGCCTCGAAGCCGCGGCGGGCAGCCCCTTGAGCATCGCCGATTCGCGCCTGATGGTCTGCGGCAATCCCGAGCTGGCGCGCGAACTGCGCGAGTTCCTCGGCGCGCGCGGCTACGCCACCAACCGCCGCGGCGTACCGGGACAGATGGCCTTCGAGAAATACTGGTAAGCGCGATGCCGCCGCGATGAAGCGCCATCCTCAACTACAGGACCTCTCGCGCGAACATCACGGCGCGCTGAAGCTCGCGCGCGACGCGCGCCAGGCCGCCGAGACAGGCGCGGCGGGCAAGCTCGCGACGATCGCCGAGCGCGTCGTGCGCCTGTTCGCCGCCGAACTCGATCCGCATTTCCGCGTCGAGGAGCAAGGCCTCCTGGCGACCCTGGCGCAGGCCGGCGAACATGCGCTGGTGCAGCGCACCCTGGACGAGCACACGCAACTGCGCCGCCTCGTCGCAGATCTGGCGGCACCCGATGCCGCCACGCTCCTGCGCTTCGCCGACCTGCTCGCCGCGCACGTGCGCTTCGAGGAGCGCGAACTGTTCGAAGTGGCCCAAGGCCACCTCGCGACCGGCCCGGCCTGACGGACGCCGATCCGTGCCAACGCAGCCCGTCCGGCCATGACAAAGAAATTTCCCTTGCATCCCAGGCATCCCGAGCGGATTTGCTGGGGCTGCGACAAATACTGCCCGGTCGATGCCCTCGAGTGCGGCAACGGATCGGACCGCACCCAGCACCCGGTGGAACTGCTCGGCGAGGACTGGCTGGAGCACGGCGACTGGGGCATAGCAACCGAACCGGCCCCAGCCGCCGACGATGCCGATCGGAGCGCCGCGGATTAGCTTCGGCGGATTGCGCACCACCAAGAGTTGGCGCTGGCGATACGGCAGGCCGTGCGGCCCAGGGCAATCGCATGAACGCCGAAAGCGGCACCTCCTCCCCCTTCAAGGGGGAGGCCGGGAGGAGGATGGGGAAAAAACGGGCCAGCGTCGGTTCAAGTTTCGACGCATATCCCAAATGCGAGAGTTGGTGCTGGCGATACGGCGGCGAGTTTTGTCGAAAATCCGACGAGAACTCTATCTCGTGCTACTCGAACAATTCCGAGTCCTTCGGTAGCGGCGCAGCCCTTATCGACTGGCCTGTTCCAGCAGCGCCTTGTTATTTTCCGTCAGCGGCAACAGGTAATTGACGGCCGCGATCACACGGTTATCCGTTGCGGCTACTGCCTTCAGGGTCAAGTACACGTAGCCTGCCGCAACCGCGTAATTTCCCACGACGACCACCTGCGCGTTGTAGTTCTTCGTGAGTTCGCGCACGTCGCGGGAAAGCAGCAGTTCGCCGGTTCCTTCACGGATATAGACATTGTTGCGAAGCTTCATCTCGACGATGTTGTATCCCCGCTGCGTAAGCCGCGTCGCCACCTGTTCGGAGATCAAGCGCCCCAGTCGCGAGGACTGGTTCAGGGAGTCGATATTCACCATCGTGGCGATCAGCACCGGGAGATTCTTGTCGATTGGCACCGCTGTTACGGCTACCAGCTTATCGACAGCCGAGTAGTTTGCCTGGGTGAACTCGCTCGTTTCTGCCGCCTGATATGTTGGACCTGTGGCGCAAGCGGCCAGGAAAGCGACGCAAAGCAGGGCGACGATCTTCTTCATTGTCCAGTCACTCCAATATTCTTGGTCTGTGCCTGGAATGGCGGCTCATACACGTACATTCGGCTGTCCGCATCCGCGACGTAGTAGATGCTCGTACTACGGGCCAGATACTGGCTGGCGTCGCCTACGCTGGTGGTGACAATGATTTCTGTCTGCGGCGTTTCGCCCGTGGCGAACTCAGAGCGGAACCAGGAATAGGCGTCGGCACCTGCGGCAATTGCGACACCGGCACCAAGCACCTTGCCCGCCGTATCGAGATTTACGTTACGCAACGCCCATACGCCGGCCGTCACGGCAGTGGCCAGACCGGTGTAGTTGTATTGAGGGCGATTCGGCGCAAAGCGAACGGCCTGCGTATCCACGTCGACGCTCAGGGCTCCGGCAGGGCTCTTCATCACTGTGTAGCCCTTGCCCACCAAGGCGGAAATCAAGTCGTTGGTGAAGGCCCGGTCGAAGGCGGTCCTGACCGAAGACTGATTCACGTATAGCGGGCGCTTGTCCTTGAGGCCCGATGAAATCTGTTTTGCAACGTCTCCCGCGATCACGTTCCAATGCGCGGCCGCCTGAAGTTTCGGCTGCTTGCTGGTCGGGAAGTTGGTGGCCAGGGGAACCTCGCTGTAGGGTGTCGCGCAAGCGGCGAACAGCGGAACAACGAGCAGAGCTACGACAAATTGGGTTCTGGTCATACGTTTTCCCCTTGGGTGAGTGCCTTACGCGCATTCAGCATCCATACAGGATAACGCATACAACGGTATGCAGACAAGGCGAGGTGTATAGGCAAACCTTGCCCGCTTATGCGGGACAAGAAATTACCGACGGCGATGTTTGGCGAGGTGTTGCAGGAGTTGCGCTTGCGACAGGCTCTCACGCAAGATCAACTCGCCGAACGCGCAGGTACCGAACGCAGCCACATCAGCGCCCTTGAGCGGGCCGAGAAAGGTCCGGCGCTCGCAACTATTTTCAGTCTCGCCGACGCTCTCGGCATTTCGGCGGCCGAATTGATCGGACACGTCGAGCAGAAACTGAAATCTACGCAAAAGCAACGATAACGGTTCTGACGGGTCAGCGTCGGTTCAGGTTTCGACGCATTCCCCAAACCCGAGAGTCAGCGCTGGTGGCGCGGGCTCAAAGACCCGCATGCGTTGCCCAGAACTTCGCGGGAGTGACGATCGGGTAGCGCGATGCCAGAGCCAGCAAGTCTTTGTCTCCAGTGATCAGATAGTCCGCGCCGGATGTCGCTATCGCCGCCAGCAGCGTGGCCAGTACAGGTTGATCATCGGCATCGCGCAATTCCGGGTCTATGCCGGGCACCGGTTCGACGAGCTCGGCCTGGATGGAAAGCGCATCGACCAGATCGTCAATTTCAGCCGCCGTCAAACCATGGCGCTGTGCCAGTCGAGGCAAGACGCGTCGCAATTCGTCCAGAATGAATGCGGAAAGCAATACCTCCACAGAACCGTGGCGCCAGGCAGCCAATATCCTGCCCGGCACACTGGCCGGATAGGCGATGCCCGAGAGCAGGACATTGGTATCGAGCACCACCCGCAGAGTCGCCATGGCGACTCAACGCTTATCGGCCGAGCGACGCGACTGCTTTCGTTCCAACGCTATGGCGACGTCGATTTCAGCCAGTCCTTCCGCCTCCGGGATCGCGGCAAAGCCAGCCTCGATGCGTTGACATAGCGCATCGAAGCGGACCTGCATACGTCGGATACGCTCGAACAGGCGAGCATCCACCAGCGCCGCCACTGGCTTGCCGTCCTTGTTGATCACCACGGTGTCGTGGCGATACTGCACCTGGTTGAGCATCTCACCCAGGTTCTGCCGAAAGTTGACCGCACTGGTTTCGGTAATCATGGCGCCTCCGTGATATGACCATACTTACCATTATGACCCATATGATCGTCATGATCAAAGCTTTCCCATGTGGCCGCGGGCAATGCCCGGCCTGCCCAGATTGCGATTTCAGCGCGCGGCCTCCAGCACGATGTCGAAGCGCAGGGTATTCGGCGCCCCGGTCTCGGGCAGCCCGAGCAGCGCCCGGCGCGCGGCGGGGTCGCGGATCGCCATGAACAGGCCGTCGCGCTCGTTGGCGGCGCCAGCCGCGCCGGGCAGATACATCTGGGTCACCAGCAGTTCGCGCGTGCCGCGGCTGGCGCGAAAATGCACATGCGGCGTGCGCCCCGGATACTCGACCGGTTCGATCGTGAGGAAGCGATAGCTGCCGTCGGCGCCGCTCGTGGCGCGGCCATAGCCGCCGAACTGCGGATCGAGCGGCTGCGGGCTGTTGTCGTGCGGGTGGTGGTAGCGGCCGTGCGCGTTGGTCTGCCAGATTTCGAGCAGCACGCCCGGCTGCGGGCGGCCGGAGGTATCGAGCACACGGCCGACGATGGTCAGCGGCTTGCCCTGGGCGCGGGCCTTGCCGTCCTGGGTGGCGAGATCGTTGCCGGCGCCCGTGTCGGGGCGCAGCGGATAGAAGGGGCCCAGCGCCTGACGCGGCGTCGCCATCGGGCCGGACGCGGCACGGGCGGCGTGCGGCAGCAAGACGAGCAGCGGCGACGCCAGCAGCAAGCGGCGCCGGCGGCGCGTGGCGGCGGCCGATGGCGCAAGAGTTGGCGCTTGCCGGCCCGCGAAGCGGAATCCCCGGCAGACAGAGTCCGCTACGGCGAGGCGGATGGTCATGGCTTCACTCTCCCGCTCACATGCTCACATGGTCAGAGTCAGGCCGCCATCGACCACGAAAATGTGGCCGGTGGCATAGCGGCTGCGCAGCAGCCCCAGCGTGGCCTCGACGCAGTCGTCCGGAACGGCGGAGCGCTGCAGCGGCGCGCGGCTCCTGACCGCCTCGTGCTGCGCCTGCCAGTCCTTGGTCCACGGCGTTTCGACCAGGCCGGGAGCGACGGCATTGACCCGCACCGGGCCGCAGGACTTGGCCAGCAACCGCGTCATCTGGTTCAGCGCAGCCTTGGCCATCGAATAGGCGATCGAGCTGCCGACCGGGCGCACGCCTGCGATCGAGGTGATGTTGATGACATTGCCGTCGGCGCTTTGCTTGAGGTAAGGCATCGCCGCCTTGGTCAGCAGCCAGGTGCCGGTGACGTTGATGTCGAAGGTTCTGGCGAATATCTCGTCGGTCAGCGCGGCGAGGTCGTGATGCGGCACGGCCGTGGTCCAGCCGGCGTTGTTCACCAGGATGTCGAGTTTGCCGAAGCGTTCGATGGTGGCGGCCAGCAGGCGTTCGCCGGCGGCCTTGTCGCTGATGTCGGCCTGCACGTAGCAGGCGTCCTTGCCGAGTTCGGCGGCGATGCGGCTGCCGGCTTCGACCGAGTGCGCCGAGTTGATCACCACCGAGGCGCCCAGCGCGGAGAGCCGCCGCGCGATGGCCTCGCCGATGCCGCTGCTGGACCCCGTGACCAGCGCCACTCTGTTGGAAAACTCGCTCATCAAATCCTCCTGTTTTGTTGTGGGACGGACCGCAGGGCGGAAGTAGGGCGGACTTCAGTCCGCCATCCACCTTGGCCGACTGAAGTCGGCCCTACAGCGCCGGCTGCAGCCGCCCTGCGTGGCCTTATGGGACGGCAGGATAGCCCAGACTCAGCCGGTCAGCTTGCGGTAGATCTCGGCGATTTTCTGCGGCAGCTTTTTGGCGTCGTCGATCACCGCATAATGCGCCGGGCCATAGAGCTGCGGCAGGTAGTCGGCGCCGTGGCGGTCGATGGTGACGCAGTAGCTGCGGATGCCCTTCTCGCGCGCTTCGAGCAAGGCGCGGCGGGTGTCCTCGATGCCGTAGCGGCCGCGGTATTCGTCGCCGTAGTCGTCGGGGCGGCCGTCGGACAGCGTCACCAGCAGCTTGTGGCGGGTGTTCTGGCGGGCCAGCAGGCCGGTCAGGTGGCGCACCGCAACGCCCATGCGGGTGTAGTCCTTGGCTTCGATGCCGGCGATGCGGCTGCGCGTGGCGGCGTCGTAGCGGTCGCTGAAACGCTTGACCGGATAGATGTCGCAATGCGTGCGCGTCCAGCCCGAAAAACCGTAGATCGCGTAGCTGTCGCCCAGCGCCTCGATCGCCTCGCACAGCAGCACCAGCGATTCGCGCTCGGCATCATTGACCCAGCCCTTGGTCGAACCGCTCATGTCGACCATGAACATCACGGCCAGCGAGCGTTCGATGCGACGGCGGTGGATGAACAGGCGCGGCGAGGGTTCCGTGCCGCTCTTGCGGTCGGCGCGCGCCTCGACCTGGGCGTCGAGGTCGATTTCCTCGCCGTCGAACTGGCGCCGCTGCGGCTTGTCCTCGCCGCGCAGGGCCTCGAAGCGGCGGCGGATGCTGCGGATCAGGTGGGCATGGCGGGTACGCACTTCATCGACCCACGCGTGGTCGCCGACCGGCGCCTTCATTTCATAGAGATGGCACCAGCCATGGCGCCAGGCCGCGCGCCGGTAGTCCCACTCGTCATAGAAGGCGTCGGGCTGGGTGGTGACGGTGACCGCAGCGTAACTGTCGACGCCATCGACCGGCGCCCAGGCACCCGGCCCCGCCGCCTGCAGGACTTCGGGCGGAATCTCGCCGAGATCCTGCTGCAGCGAGCGCGCGGCGGCGCGCGCCGGCGGCGGCAGCGCAACGAACTCCGCCTGCGGGTCGACATGCTGGGTCTGGCCTTCCGCCGCCAACGGCGGGTAGTCCGGATGGTCCTGTCCACCCGCGCTCGGATCGACGGCGCGCAGCAGGTTCAGCGCCTGGCGCAGCGTCGCCGTATCGCGCGCGATGCGGACAGCGCGCACGCGGCGCGCGGCGAGCGGATCGAGCGCGCCGACATGCGGGAAATTCGGCGTCTCGCCAGCGCCAACTCTGCGCAACTCGGCCAGACAGGCCAGGCTGTCGGCCGCGCTCGCCTGCGGCCGCGCCAGGGCCGCCGCGGTGGCCGCAAGCTGTGCCGGCCACGGCCCGCGCAAACCGGCGATGTCGGCGGCAAGGCCGGGCAATTCGCGCGCGATACAAGCTTCGAGACGCATCGCCTCGAACAGCGCGAACCAGCGCAGCGCGGGCTCGGGCGCGGGCCACTGCGCCAGTTCGGGCTCGGGGTCGATGTTGAAGCTGCCGAAGCGCGTCTGCGCCCACAGCAGCGCCGCGATGGCCTTGTACAGGCGGCGGTTGCCGGCGGCATCCGGCGCCGCGTCGAGGCGTTCCGGCAGCCACAGGGTTTCGCTGTCGGTCCAGGCCCGGGCCCCGCTGGCCAGCTTCAGCGGCCGGCCTTCGAGCGCATGCAGGAAGCGCGACAGGCGGCCCTCGATCGCGCCGAAGGCAACGCCCTCCTGCGACTCGAAGGCGCCGGCCCGGTGCGCCGCGGCGAAGTCGTTCAGGGCACGGCGCGTGGCGGCGAGGCCGCTGTGATCGTAGGCATCGAGCCCGGCGCGCGCCCAGTCGTCGAGTTGCGCGCCGAGGCTGGCGGCCTGCTCCGCGGCGCGCGAGGCGATCAGCCAGCCCAGGTCGTCCGAGGTCTGCGCGGCGACCCCCGCCCAGTGCAGCACGCGCTCCTGCAGTTCGCGCGGCAGGGTTTCGAGCAGCGCCGCCGGCTCCGCCGCCGAGCGCTGGCGCAGGGACAGCAGCAGCAGTTCGTCGAGCCGCACTTCGAGTTCGTGAGCGAAGAGCTTGCGTTCGCTCATGAGGGTCTAAAAAACTGCGCGGATCAGGTCGTCGAGCGCGTCGCGCGTATCGGTTTCGTCGGCCAGCGGGCGGGCGATGGCCGCGGTGCAAGCGATCGCCGGACTCATGCCGCTGGCAATCAGCTGCGCGGCATGCACCAGGAGGCGCGTGCCGGCGCCTTCGTCGAGCCCGGCGCCTTTCAGCTTGCGCGTGAGACCGCCGAGCTTGACCAGCTTCCGCGCGGTGTCGTCATCGACGCCGCCTTCGTGGGCCACGATGCGCGCCTCGATCGCGGCCTCCGGGTAGTCGAAATCCAGCGCGACGAAGCGCTGCCGTGTGCTCGGCTTCATTTCCTTCAGCACGCTCTGGTAGCCGGGGTTGTAGGAAATCACCAGCATGAAGTCCGGCGGCGCCTCGATGTACTCGCCGCGCTTTTCCACCGGCAGCGCGCGCCGCGAATCGGTCAGCGGATGGATTACCACCGTGGTGTCCTTGCGCGCCTCGACGATCTCGTCGAGATAGCAGATGGCGCCGGCGCGCACCGCGGCCGTCAGCGGGCCGTCCATCCAGACGGTTTCGTCGCCGACGATCAGGTAGCGGCCGACGAGATCCGCCGTGGTCAGGTCGTCGTGGCAGGCCACGGTCACCAGCGGCCGCTGCAGGCGCCAGGCCATGTGCTCGACGAAGCGCGTCTTGCCGCAGCCGGTGGGGCCCTTCAGCATCACCGGCAGGCCGCTTTTCGCCGCCGAGGCGAAGACCTCGAGTTCGTCGCCGGTGGCATGGTAGTAGGGTTCGCTGGCGAGATGCACCAGCGGTGTGGCCAGCGCGCGCGGCGCCGAGTTTCGGGCAGGGTTCATCGCGGTACCTGTTTCACAACTATTTCGTCGGCAACTATTTGGGCAACTACTTCGGCAACTATTTAGGCAACTATTTAGGCAACTTCGGCTGCTTGGCTTCGTCGGCCAGGCGTTTTTTCAGTTCGCGCAGCCGCGAATCCACTTGCGACTGTTCGTAGAAATTGCCGTCGCCGGCCTTTTGCGCCAGTTCGAGTTGTTCCACGGCCTGCGGCAACTGGCCCAGCAGCACATAGCTTTCGGCCTGGGCGCGATGCTGCTGCAGGCGCTTGTCGAGCAGCGACCAGGTCTGCGCCTGCAGGGCATGCATCTTGGCGTCCGAGGGGTAGTTCAGCAGTTCGTCTTCGGTGACCTTGATCGCCTGCTGCGGCTGGCGCGCCTCCAGCAGGGATTCGACCAGGCCGTAGGCGATCGCACGCTCCTGCGGAAAGCGCGGCTGCGCGTCGCGCAGTATCTTCACCGCGCCGGCCGCATCGCCCTGCTTCAGGCGCAGTTGCGCGGCGAGCGTCTCGATCATCGGCGACACCGCCTTGAGGCGACGCAGCTCGCCCATCTGCTTTTCCGCCGCCGCGAGATTGCGATCCCGCAACTGCGCCTGGGCCAGGCCGTAGCGCACGGCGGCCTCGCTGCCGGCGAAGCTGCGATCCTTGAGCCGGGTTTCGAACTCGGTCACCGCGTCGCGCGGCGTGCCATCCTGCGCGCGCAGCTTGGCGCGCACCAGTTGGAATTCGAGAGAATCCGCCACCTGCCGGTAGGGCCGCGACTGGATCCGGTTGCCCATGTCGGCCAGACGCTCGGTGGTCAGCGGGTGGGTCCGCAGATAGCCCGGCGCATTGTTCTCGTACAGGCGCCCGAACTTTTGCAGCCGCTCGAAAAAACTGCTCATGCCGCGAATATCGAAGCCGGAACGCTCCAGCACGCCGAGGCCGAAACGGTCGGCCTCGCGCTCGAAATCGCGCGAGTAGTTGAGCTGGTTCTGGATCGCCGCGCCCTGCCCGGCCATGGCCGCGCCCATGGCCAGATCCGGGCTGCTGCGCGCCGCGAGGATCGCCACCGCGAGCGCCAGCAGACTGGTCACCTGCCCCTGCCCCGACTTGTTGACCAGGCGCGCCAGGTGGCGCTGGGTGACGTGGGAAATTTCGTGCGCCAGCACCGAGGCCAGCTCGGATTCGGAAGCCGCCGCGAGGATCAATCCGGTATGCACGCCGATGAAGCCGCCGGGCATGGCGAAGGCATTGAGCGTCGTGTCGCGCAGCGCGAAGAACTCGAATTCCTGGCGCGCTTCCGCGCTCTGCGCCGCCAGCCGGTTGCCCAGCCGGTTGAGATAGCTGTTGACCTCGGGGTCATCGAGCCACGCCGGATCGCGCCGGATATCCAGCATCACCGATTCGCCGATGCGCCGTTCCATGGCCGGCGAGAACTCGGCCTGCGCGGCTTCGCCGAGGTCGGGCAGGCCGTCGGCCACCGACAGGGCCGGTGCCGAAAGAATGCCGAAACCGAGAATCAGGGTGCTGGCAAGCGGATAAAATTTCATACCGCTATGATAGCGGCTCCGCAAAAACCAGTTGTGACAGCGTATTTCATGAAGCCATCGCCCATACCGTCCGCACCGCCCCCACAGCCCGATCGCAACGCCTCTGCCAGCCCGCTGACCCACTTCGATGCCGCCGGCCAAGCGCACATGGTCGACGTCGGCGCCAAGAGCGAAACCACGCGCGTGGCGCGCGCCCGGGGCCATATCCGCATGGCAGCGGCCACCTTCGCCCTGATCGAAAGCGGCTCGGCCAAGAAAGGCGACGTGCTGGGCATTGCGCGCATCGCGGCGATCCAGGGCTCCAAGCGCACCTCCGAGCTGATTCCGCTGTGCCACCCGCTGGCGCTGACGCGCGTCGCCGCCGAATTCACGCTCGATGCCGAACGCCACCGGGTGACACTTGAAGTGACGGCGGAAACCGTGGGCCGCACCGGCGTCGAGATGGAGGCCCTGACCGCGGTGTCGGTCGGCCTGCTGACCATTTACGACATGTGCAAGGCCGCCGACCGCGGCATGGTCATCGAAGACGTACGCCTGCTGGAGAAGGCCGGCGGCAAATCCGGACACTGGCTGGCTGACGACAAATGAACTCGAGCAATCAACAACGCGCCGTGGCCTGGTGGCTGTTCGCCTGCTGCGCCATGGTGTTCCTGACCATGGTGGTCGGCGGCGTGACGCGCCTGACCCACTCGGGCCTGTCCATCGTCGAATGGAAGCCGCTGATCGGCGCCCTGCCGCCGCTGACCCATGCCGATTGGCTGGAACTCTTCGCCAAGTACCAACAGACGCCGGAGTTCATCCAGCGCAACCACGACATGACGCTCGAAGGCTTTCAGTTCATCTTCTGGTGGGAATGGGCGCATCGCCTGCTCGGCCGCTCGATCGGCCTGGTGTTCTTCGTTCCCTACGCCTGGTTCCTGCTGCGCGGCCGCTTGCGCGGCGCGCTGGCGGCCAAGGTGTTCGGCTTCTTCATCCTCGGCGGCCTGCAGGGTGCGATGGGCTGGTACATGGTCAAGAGCGGCCTGGTCGACGATCCGCGCGTGTCGCAGTACCGGCTGGCCGCACACCTCGGGCTGGCCTTCGTGCTGTTCGGCCTGATGGCCTGGACCGGGCTGGGCATGCTGCAGCCGAGGAATGCCAATAGCGCCGTCTCGCCAGCGCCATCCCACCAGGGGATACCGCTTCGCATAACTTTCACGCGACGGCTCGGCAACTGGCTGGTGGCGCTGGTCTTCATCATGGTGCTGTCGGGCGCGCTGGTCGCCGGCATCCGCGCCGGCCTGGCCTACAACACCTTCCCGCTGATGAACGGGCATTTCGTACCGCCCGAGATCTTCATGGTCGAGCCGCTATGGCTGAACTTCTTCACCAACATGGCCACGGTGCAGTTCGACCACCGCATGATCGCCTGGCTGCTGATGGGACTGATCCCCTGGTATTCCTGGCACATATGGCGCGAGACGCCCGCGGCGCGCACGCCGGCCGTGGTGTTGACGCTATGGCTGGCGGTGCAGGTGAGCCTGGGCATCGCCACGCTGCTGCTGCAAGTGCCGGTGGCGCTCGGCGCCGCGCACCAGGCCGGGGCGATGGTGCTGTTCGGGCTGCTGATCTGGGCCAATCACGCGATCCGGCGATAAAGGGCTGTTGGCTGTAGCGTACTGGACCCGCTGATCGGATATTTGTCGTCGATGCCGGTCTAGCGCTATCGGGCGACAATCGGCCATTCCCCGACGTTCCGTCACGCCGCCAAGTGGCACCACCAATACGTCAATTGTACGGTTTGAATTGCGTACCGTTTCGCACTGAACTACAATGAGCCGTATTTCTTCCGTAATGAAGGCGAGCCTATCATGTCTACTGTTGCCCAAACCCACGAACGCATTGATTTGCGCACATCGCCGGAAATCAAGGAACTGATTGTCCGGGCGGCCTCTTCTGCAGGGATGTCGGTAAGCGCTTTTCTGCTCGGCACTGCTCAGGAACGAGCCAAGCAGATCCTAGCGGAGAAAGAGATGATCACTCTCACCTCCCGTGACTGGAACGCCTTTGCGAAAGCGCTGGACAATGCCGAGAAACCCAGGCCGAAGTTGTCCGCTGCAATAAAACGTCACCGCAATTGGCAGCAAGGCAAGCGTTGACTTCCATTCCCTTGATCAGCATTGAAGCGCTGGCGTCGACTCATGACCGCCGCACATTTTCATGTGGTGTTGACGCACTGGATGAATATCTTCGGCGGTTTGCTCGCCAGCATGCCGATGCCAATGTAAGCCGCACCTACGTTGCCGTGGAGGGATCAACTGTTCGCGGTTTCTACAGCTTGGCTATGTCGGCTATCCGAAAGGAGAACCTGCCTGCCAAGCACCTGAACCGATTCCCAAACTTCCCGCTTCCGGTTGCACGCCTTGCTCGCCTGGCTGTTGAAATGCGCCATCAGAGGCAAGGACTAGGTGAGTTGCTGCTGGCGGATGCCTTACAGCGTTGCCTGCGGCTTTCCGTCGAGATTGGAATGATCGGCGTCATTGTGGACGCCAAGGATGACCATGCGCGGGGCTGGTATGAACGCTATGAATTCGAGCGGCTACCAGATTCGCCCTTGACATTGTGGTTACCCACACCAGCGATTGCCCGTCTATAGGTAGTATTTGATGCCGGCGAGGATGGAAGAACACCGGTCCGCCTCGGGAAACAACCGCGAGTCGGCGGGGCGAGCTGAGCCGGACCTCGAATCGTCGCAGTCCGGCCATTTCCAGCCAGTCGCGTTTGGGGCCAAAATACCATTGCGGTGCAATCATTTCCCCGCTAAACTGCTATCATTGATAGCAACTCGGGAGGTAAGATTATGGCTACCAATCTTGTGGTTCGGAATGTTGACGAGGACGTTGCCTTGGCACTGAAACAGCTGGCAGCAGCTCATGGTAGAAGTGCGGAAGCCGAGCATCGCGAGATTCTAAGATCAGTTTTGCAGCGCCCGAAGCGGCGGTCTGTTGCCGAGATTCTCTCGAATATGCCAAATGTTGGTGAAGACTCCGACTTCAATTGCCGCAATGGGTAGGCGCCGACATGTACCTGGTCGACACCAATGTCATCAGCGAGGCCCGGAAGGGGGAAAAAGCGAACCCAGGTGTTCAAAGGTTTTTCCAGGCAATCGAAGCTGAAGACCTCTATTTGTCCGTACAAACCATCGGTGAGATTCGACGAGGGCTGGAGAATATCCGGCATCGTGGCGATCTTCCTCAAGCCAAGAAGCTAGAAGTTTGGCTTGACTTGGTCGTGACGAGCTACGCTGATCGGATATTGAGCTTCGATGAAGAATGTGCTCAAGTATGGGGCCGCCTGATGTCGCCTCGTCATGAACATCCAATAGACAAACAGATTGCAGCCATTGCGTTGATCCATGACCTGACAGTAGTAACCCGCAACGTCGATGATTTCCGCGGAACTGGTACGAAAACCAGCAATCCCTTCGTTTAACAACTTCAGATCTTCTTATGCCTCTCAATTGAATGGCTGCTTTGAGGCAGCGCAAGCGTCGCTTATGGGCACTTCTGCGACATTCAATCCTGGCGGTCATCAACGTAGACGGCGGAGACACGGTTTCCTCAGGGAATCGTGGCCTGCGCGGAATTTCCCATGATTTACAGAAAGTCGGCGCTGGCGCTACGGCGATTCATGGTCGGGAGCCGAGCATTTCCGCGCATTCCTCTTCAAGCGCGTCGAACACGGCGGGCGGTATGCGCGGCTGATACTGCTTGCGCCGCCGCAGGGAAAGCCCGCCGTTGTTCTGCAGGCAGGCCACCGCCAGCGTGGTGAGGTCGTTGCCGCGCACGTCGAAGCGCGCATCCACCGCCTTGTGCATCCAATCGAAGCGGGCAAGAAAGCCCGTTTCCTGGCGCAGATTTTGTTTCCCGATCCCGGAAAATCTTGAATTCGAGCCGCGACGCCTAATTTTTTATTCAGGCGCGGATCTGGTCAAACGGTTTTTGCAACAGCAACTGAGAGCTATTCGCCAAGCTCCCGATTTTCTCTGCGCCCTCTGTGCCCTCTGTGCCCTCTGTGTTCTCTGTGGCCAATAGGTTTATCGCTTACTCGTAGCGGACCTCGATGATGTCGATTTCGCGCAAGCCCCCGGGGCTGTCGAAGCGCACCGTATCGCCTTCGCGGGCTTTCAGCAGTGCGCGCGCCAAGGGCGAGATCCAACTGATGCGGCCCTCCTGCGCGTTGGCTTCGTCGATGCCGACGATCTGGTAGGTCTCTTCCGTGCCGTCGGCATCGCAGACCGTGACCGTGGCGGCGAAGAACACCTGATCGCAGTTGCGCTGATCGGCCGGATCGACGATCACCGCCGACTCCAAACGCTTGCTCAAAAAACGGATGCGCCGATCGATTTCGCGCAGGCGCTTCTTGCCGTAGATGTAGTCGCCGTTCTCCGAGCGGTCGCCGTTGCCCGCCGCCCAGGACACCACCTGCACGATCGCGGGCCGTTCGACCTTGACCAGGTGCTCGAACTCGGCGCGAATCTGCGCGTGGCCGCGCACCGTCATGTAGT
Source organism: Sulfuritalea sp. (assembly GCF_031426875.1). Classification (NCBI taxonomy): domain Bacteria; kingdom Pseudomonadati; phylum Pseudomonadota; class Betaproteobacteria; order Nitrosomonadales; family Sterolibacteriaceae; genus Sulfuritalea; species Sulfuritalea sp. Next base: position 77,671 of record NZ_JASJPC010000012.1, on the reverse strand, counting down.
TTTTGGTGCCGGCGGGGATCTGCGACTCGGGCGCTTCTTCCTCGTCGTCGTCCGATTCTTTGACAAAAGCCTTGTTCACGTGATGGAAATCGCCAACAAAATTAAATGTTAACATCCAAAGCATGACAAGTCCCGCCGCCTCCACACCGCAACGCCCTCTTTCCACCGTGCTAATGTTTGCCGCGCTGATCGTCTGCGTGGCCATGGGCATCCGCCATACCTTCGGCCTGTTCCTGACGCCGATGAGCATGGAGCACCAGTGGAGCCGCGAAGTCTTTTCCTTCGCCCTCGCGCTGCAGAACCTGATGTGGGGCGCGACGCAGCCCTTTGCCGGTTTTCTCGCCGACCGCTTCGGCGCCCGGCGCGTGTTGTGGGGCGCCAGCCTCCTGTATGCGCTCGGGCTGGTGGGCATGGCTTACGCAGCGACCGGCAGCGGCCTCGCCGCCAGCGCCGGCCTGATGATCGGCGCCGCGCAAAGCGGTTGCACCTACAGCGTGGTGTTCGCCGCCCTCGGCTCCCTGGTGCCGGCAGCGCGGCGCGGCTGGGCGATGGGCGTGGTCGCGGCGGCCGGCTCCTTCGGCCAGTTCCTGATGATTCCGGTGGCATCGGGCCTGATCAACGGCATGGGCTGGTTCGGCACGCTGCTGGTGTTCGCCGCCGGATCCCTGCTGATCATCCCGCTCGGCGGGGCGCTGACCCGCGGACTGGTCGCCGCGGCCGCGAGCAAGGGTCAGACCGGGCGCGAAGCGCTGCACGAAGCCGCCCGCGAAAAAGGCTACCTGCTGCTCAACCTGGGCTATTTCGTCTGCGGCTTCCAGGTGGTGTTCATCGGCGTGCATTTCCCCACCTACCTGCTCGACAAGGGCCTCGGCCCCGAGGTCGGCATGACCTGCCTGGCCCTGATCGGCCTGTTCAACGTGTTCGGCAGCTACGGCGCCGGCCAGCTCGGCAACCGTTTTCCGAAGCGCCTGCTGCTGTCGGCGATCTACGGCACGCGCAGCATCGCCATCGCGCTGTTCCTCTGGATGCCGCTGACGCCGGCCAGCGCCTACCTGTTCGCCGCGACCATGGGCGTGCTGTGGTTGTCCACCGTGCCGCTGACCAATGCCCTGGTGGCCCAGGTGTTCGGCGTGCGCTATCTGGGCATGCTCTCCGGACTGGTGTTTTTCAGCCACCAGGTGGGCAGCTTCCTCGGCGTCTGGCTCGGCGGCCGGTTGTTCGACGCCACCGGCTCCTACGACACCATCTGGGGCATCTGCATCCTGCTCGGCGTAGTTGCGGCGCTTTGCCACCTGCCGATCGACGAGCGCAGCCTGGAAACCCGGCGCCTGGCCGCCGCCACCTGAAGCCACCTGCAGCCACCTGCAGCGGGTGACTGCGCCTGGATATCGATTTGAGAGGCTATTTCGCCTCAATTCCGGCGCTAAGCACCCGCGCCGGGAAAATTCCGCCCGGCCGGAAGGAATAGGGCAAATATCCCGCCGCAGCTTTGCGCAATACCGCGGCAGCAGGATCGCTAGCATGCGCTGGATGCCTAGCCAAGTTGAACTCTACGAACAAATGAGCCTGCTGTCGTCCGGCATGGTCGCCGCGGTGCGCGCGCGCGACTGGGACAGGCTGACCGAACTCGAACGCGACGCCAGTTGCCTGCGCGACACCCTGACGACCGCGCCTGAAGGCAGCGAGTCGCTAACCGCCGATCTGGCGCGCAAGCACAGCCTGATCCAGCGCATCCTCGACGACGATGCCGAAGTGCGCCGCCATACCGAACCCTGGATGGAAAGAGTGTGCCAATTCCTCGGCGGTGAGCGCCGCCACGATCCCCCGCAGGCCCGCAGCACCGAAGCCGGCGAGACCGCCGCCGGCGGTTGCGGCGCCTGAGTCCGGCGCGAACTCCGCTCAGCGGCTGCGCTTCGCCTTTTCGTAGAGCGGCATCACCTGCGGCAGATGCTTTTCGATGTCCTTGATGCGACTGTCGCCCGCCGGGTGGGTCGACAAAAACTCCAGCGGCGCGCGGCTGTTGGCGGCCGCCATCTTCTGCCACAGGCTGATTGCGGCGCGCGGATCGAAACCCGCCCGTGCGGCCAGGTCGAGCCCGACCACATCGGCTTCGGATTCGTCATCGCGCGAAAACTTCAAGGACAGCAGGTTGCCGCCGAGCTGGAAGGCGCCGGAATAGCGCCCGCCACCCACCAGTTCGCCGAGCAGGCTGGCGCCGAGCTGGGTCAACTGGCTTTTAGCGATGCGCTCGCGCGCGTGCTCGCGCAGGGCATGGGCGATCTCGTGGCCCATGACCATCGCCACCTCGTCGTCGGTCAGCTTGAACTGATCGAGGATCCCGCTGTAGAAGGCGATCTTGCCGCCGGGCATGCAGAAAGCATTGATCTGCTTCGAACCGATCAGGTTGATTTCCCATTGCCACTGCCGCGCCCGCGGGTTGTAGCGATCGACCAGGGGAATCATGCGCGCGGCGATCGCCCGCAGCCGTATCACCTGCGGATGCTCGTCCAGCCCCAGCGCGCGCTTGGCGGCTGCCTGGCGCTTGAGCTCGCCGTATTGCTGCGCCGCCTGCTTTTCCACCGTGGCGGCCGGCACCAGATTGGCCATCGCCGAGGGCTTGCCGACCTCGACGCCGTCCGCCAGCACCGGCAGGCCCGCCGCGAGCGCCAGCAAAGCGATCAGCGTGCGCAGCATCGATTTACTCGCCTTCGCCGCCCAGCACTTCGAGCAGATGCCCCAGCAGTTGCGCCAGTTCGCCGCTCATCAACGCGAAATCGGCGGCGAACAGGTCGTCGGCATTCTCCGACTGACGCTCGGCATCCTCCTTGAGCATGTCGAGGAAGGCCAGCTTCTTGATCTGCAACTGCTCGGTCAGCACGAAGGAAACGCGGTCGTTCCAGGTCAGTGCCAGGCGCGTCGCCGACTTGCCGCCGGCAATGTGGCTGCGTACCTCTTCGCTGTCCAGGTTGTGGCGCACGTAGCGCACTGCCGCGCGCTCCTCGGCCGCCGCGCACAGTTCGCAATCGCGGTCGATGCTGAAGCTGCCCGGGGCGTGGCCCGCCGCCAGCCACTGCGTCATCGCGGTAGCCGGCGCCAGCTGCGTCTTGACCAGGGTCACCGGCAGTTCGCCGAGCGACAGTTTCAGGTGCTCCATGACTTCGTCGGCGCGGGTGCTGGATGAAGCGTCCACCAGCAACCAGCGGTTGACCGGATCGATCCAGACATAGGTGAGTCCGCGCTTGACGAAGGCGCGCGGCAGCAATTCGATCTCCAACTGCTCGACGACTTCGCGCGCCTGCTTGCGCCCCGGCTTGTAGCCCTGCGCCGCCTCGATTTCGGCCAGCTTGGCCTGGGCATACTGGCGCACCACGGAGGCCGGCAGCAATTTCTGTTCGACGCCGAGGGCGATCAGCTGCTGGCGGGCGACAGCGAACACCAGCGCGCCCTCTTCGCCGCGCGGCGGCACCCAGCCGCGCGCTACCCTGTCGGTGGCGCCGCAGCCCTGGAAGAGTCCCTTGCGCAGGGCTTCCGCCAGCGCGTCGGTGCTATAGGCCCAGTCGGGAGTGAGGCGGAAAATCTGGAGATTGCGAAACCACATGGCGAGAAGGCGAGGAATGAAAGGACGCCCATTCTAGGGCGTGTGCCACCCATTGAGTTGCGCCGCATCGCCAGCAAGCGGGCTCCTACCAGTCCAGGCCGAGCCGCCGCCCCGGTAGGAGCGAGCTTGCTCGCGATTGGGTTGTTTATTGAACGGCGGCGAGCGCGGCGCTGGCCGCGGCTTCGGCGGCACGCCGGGTCTTGCCGGCGCGCGCCGGCATGTGGCAAAGGCCGCAGACATAGCCGCGCGTCGGATCATAGGCATGGGCGACGAAGTCGCCGCCGCACTCGCGACAAGTGGCCATCTGCAGCATGCTGGCATCGAAGAAGCGCACCATGGTCCAGGCCCGGGTCAGCGACAGCACGGTATCCAGGCCGCCGCGCTTGACCTGGTCGAGATACATCCGGTAGGACTTGATGATCAGCTCCAGCCCGGTCAGTTGCGTATGCGACTTGAGGAAGCGGTAGTAGGCCATGAACAGCGAGGCATGGATATTCGGCTGCCAGGTCATGAACCAGTCGGTCGAGAAGGGCAGCATGCCCTTGGGCGGCGACTCGTGGCGGACTTCCTTGTACAGCTTGAGCAGACGCTCGCGCGACAGGTTGGTTTCCGCCTCCAGCAGTTGCAGGCGGGCGCCGAGTTCGATCAACTCGATCGCCAGGCCGATATCCTTCGCTTCTATGATGACCGATTTGTTGCGCATGGTGATTCTCCGCAGCGTGACGCTTGATTTGGACGACGGCCTTGTCAGGCAAGGGTTGCGACGGGCCGCCCGGCGGCGAGAATCGCCGCATGCAGGTGTCCCACGCCGCGATCGCGCTCGTGGTTGGCGAGCAGGTCGAGCAACAGGGTGTCGTCGAAGCGGAAGCTGCACAGCAGCATGTCGGAACTGGCCATTTTCAGAACCTGGCCCGGCGTCAGGCGCCCCAGTACATCGGCAATCTCTTGACTGATGCCCAGACGAAAAATGGCCGCCTCGCGATCGGAGCGAACCATGTTCTGCGCCAGCATCAGGTAGGAGAGATTGACTTCCTTTATGTCGTTGTAGGTGTCGGTCGATTTCATCATGCACTCCTTGTGAGCGCCGGCCAGGCCCGAATTGGAGCCCGAATCACGGCAGATGCATGATCACACAGGCCATGACAAGAAAGAAATCAGTGGAAAAACCATTCTATTGTAAGAATTAGATACAACAGCTTTGTAAGAGAAAACATTACAAAATAGCCATATCCGTTTGTTTATTTAGTTATTTTTAGCGCACTCCCGCGCCGCTACTGGATTTCCCCGGCTGCGACCTCCGCCAATAACACGGCGCTCGGCCCTGAGTCGGCCCCGTCGACTAAACCGGGCGCAGCGAGAAAGGCGGGTTCGACTGCACGGTCGCCACGGTATTGCGGCTGCGCTTGGCGAGATAGGCGCCCTGGTCCGCCAGCCGGATCAGGGCATCCGGGTCCGCCACCGACGCATCGCGCACGGAGACGCCGATGCTGACACTGCCGCGCACCGCCTGAGCACCGCCGACTATCGGCAAGCTCGAGACCGCGGCGCGCATGCGGTCGGCGCAAGCCATCGCCGCCTGCAGCGTGGTATCGGGACAGATCACCAGGAATTCGTCGCCGCCGCTGCGCGCCAGCACGTCCTGCGCCCGCATCTCGTCCTTGAAGGCGCTGGCCACGAGCTTGAGAACCATGTCGCCGGCGACATGGCCGTGGCTGTCATTGACCTGTTTCAGGTTGTCGATGTCGATGACCATGCATGACAGCGGACGCTGGCTGCGTGTCGCCATCGCCCATTCCTGCTGGATCCGGTCCATGGCGCAGCGCCGATTGGGGCAGCCGGTCAGCAGGTCGGTCATGCCCACGTCCTGCAACTGCTGGTTGCTCACCGACAGCTCGGCGGAAATACGCCGGATTTCCTCCTGCTCGCGCGCAAGTTCCTCCTGCAGCCGGGCCACGCGCTGACCGGCGCGCAGGCGCGCCGCCAGCACCGTTGGCGGCACGGGCAGGCAGAGGAAATCGTCGGCGCCGGCCGCGAAGGCCCGCACCAGTTCCGCGTCATCGGCACGGGCGGCGAGAACCATGACGTAGATGCTGCGTCCGGCCTTGAACTGGCGCAGCGTGCGGGTCAGTTCGAGGCCGTCCAATTCCGCCGCCTGCGCGTCGACCAGCATGATCTGCGGCTGCAATTCGACGGCCATGGCCAGGCCCTGCCGGCCATCTGCCGCCTCGAACACCTGATGTCCGGCCGTGGTCAAGGCGCCGCAGAGCGGATTGCGGACTCGTGCCTGGTCGCCCACCACCAGTATGCACATGCGATCGGCGGTGGTCCCGACGACGGCGACGGCAGGGGCGGCCGGCGCAACCGGCGTCGGCGCGGGCTGCTGAAGCCCGGGCGATTCCTCGAAGTGCGGTGCCGGGCCGGTTTTGACGCCGAGCAGGGCGCCCCACTCGCGCCATTCGTGGGCGATCCGGTCACACTGCGCGATCAACGTCTCGTCCTTGAGCGAAAGTCGCGCGCCGAGTTGAAACAGCCTGGGCATCAGCGCACGCCACTCGCTCGGCGGCGCAACGCAGATATCGGCAATGAGATCGGCCAGCGCGAGGATGTTCTTGGCATTGTAGGATCCGGAGCCTTCCGGATAAGCCTGCGACTCGGGCAGGTCGAAGCCATCGACTGCCGCGATATATGCCACGGGCAGGCCGCAATCCTGCATCACCGACGCCGCGATCGTCGCATGGGTGATGGCGAATGCCTCAAGTTCGAGATCCGGTAGACGCGCGTCGGGTGCCGCGCACCGGCGCTGCAGCAGGTCCGAGTACTGCTGCGGAAACAAGGTGGCCAGAACCAGTTCACCGCAGCGCGCCAGCAAGCCGGCGCTGAACGCATCCGCCGGCGGGCAGCCGTCGCACGCTGCCGCCAGCAACTGCAGCGTCAGCGCCCGCACCAGTGCCTGCGACCAGTAGCGCGGGTAGTCGAAGTTGCGACATGGGCCGCTTCGATAGTTCGCCAGCAGCGAGAACCCGGTAGCCAGCGCCCGCACCGCCGGCACGCCCAGCACATTCACCGCATCGCGCAGCGAAATCACCGGGCCATGGTCCGCACCGCCCACGCCATTGGCAACCTTGATCACCTGCACCGAGAATGCCGGATCGGCCTTGATGGCATGGGCCAGCACCGCCAGCGAGGTGGTTTCCCTTTGGGTCAGGCGAACCAGCGCCAAGGCCGCGCCCTTGGGCAGCGGGTAGGCCTCCATGGCCTTGATTTCCTCAAGCCGCGTACGTCCGGTAAAGTCCAACTCGGAATGGGTTTTTTCGCTTGTCATTGGCTGGCTTATATCACCATTTCGTCGCCGCGAGCAACGCCGAAAGGGATGTTTCGCAGGCTAGAATAAGTTCATGGACCCGGCCATGAACTTTTGCAGCGCCTGCGGCGCACCCGTCACGCTGCGCGTACCCGCCGGCGATTCCCTGCCGCGCCATGTCTGCGATGCCTGCGGGGCGATTCACTACCGCAACCCACGCCTGGTGGTGGGAGCACTGCCCGAATGGGAAGACCGCATCCTGCTCTGCCGCCGCGCCATCGAGCCACGCCACGGCAAATGGACCTTGCCGGCCGGCTTCATGGAAAACGGCGAGACCGTCGCCGCCGCGGCCATGCGTGAGACCCTCGAAGAAGCCTGCGCGCGCATCGAACTGGGTGAGATGTACACCCTGATCAGCGTGCCGCACATACACCAGGTGCATGTCATCTACCGTTCGCAGTTGCTCGATCTTGACTTCGCCGCCGGCGTGGAAACCCTCGAACTGCGCCTGTTCCGGGAGGACGAAATTCCCTGGGACGACATCGCCTTTCGCACCATTGCCATCACCCTGAGACACTACTTCGCCGATCGCCGCGCCGGACAGTTCGGTTTCCATACCGAAGACCTGACCGCACCGCCGCCGCGCTGAAGACCCGGCTACTGCTCCTCGAGGTTGAAGACCACCGGCAGCACTACCGCGAAGGCCTGGCCGCGCAAGCTGTCCGGCACGCGCGCGCGCAAGGCGCCGGCATCGATCATGGCCAGCGCCGCCTGATCCAGCGCCTCATGGCCGCTGGAGTGAGCCACGGTGGCGGCGCGCGGCCGACCGTCGCGGCCGACCTCGACGCGGATGTCGGCGCTCCCCGCCCACCCGGAAGCCATCGCCTGCGTCGGGTAGCGCTTGTAGCGCCGCGCCTGGGTCGCCACCGCGAGCCGATAGCCGCGCAGACCGTCCACCACCTCGGCGGAGGCGCCGGCCTCGGTCAGCGGGGAAGCGCCGGCCGCTGCCGCGACCGGCCCAGCAGTTGTAATGGCCGGGACGGACGACGGCGCCGGGCCGGACATCGGCTTCAAATCCGGAACAGGCGATAGCGCGGGTGATCGCGGAACCGAAGCAGGCTCGGGCCGCTCTAATGGGACTGGCTCCGGTTTGTATGCGGGCGGCGCAAGAGTAGGCGCTGGCGCCACGGCGCGTTGCGGCGGTTTGGGCGAAAACCCGGGCGACATCGGCGCGGGCAGCGGGTGCGGCAACTGGCGCAGCGAAGCCTGCAGTTGAGAAGGCGTATCCTTCGTCAGGAGGCTTGGACTGGCCGGCCAGAGTAACAGCAGGTGCAGCAGCAACGAAGCAGCGATGGAATAGAGCAGCCGTCGCCTTGCTGATCCCTTCAACCCCGGACTATGAAAAGTCATTGCGCTCTGCTAAATTCTTGCCAATACAGGATTCTATAGAGATGAGTAGCCATCCGCTGATCCTTACCCTCGACCAACACGGTGTGCCGCACCGTTGGGTGAGTTGGCAGCATGCCTGCATTTATGTCGCGCGCGACCTGGTGGCGTGGGATGCGGGCGATACTCATTTCATTTTCTACGGCGGTACCAACCGCGTCACCGGCGAACGCTCCGAGCTTGCCACCAGCAGCATCATCGCGATACGCGGCAAGGCCCTCTCGGGCAAGTCCCTGCATCCGACCCCGCCGCTGTCGAACCGCGAACTGTTCCACCGCGATCGCCACATCTGCGCCTACTGCGCCCGCGAGTTCTCCTCGCAGCGGCTGACCCGCGACCATATCCTGCCGGTTTCTCAAGGCGGCCGCGACAACTGGATGAACGTCGTCACCGCCTGCCGCAACTGCAACCAGACCAAGAGCGGACGCACTCCCGAACAGGCGCGCATGGAACTGGTCTACGCGCCCTACGTGCCGAACAAGGCCGAATACCTGATCCTCAGCAACCGCAACATCCTCGCCGATCAGATGGACTTCCTCGCCCGCCACGTGCCGTCGCAGAGCCGCGTGCGCGCTGCTTAAGAGCGGGCACGACCGAAGCTTCCGCCTCGCAGTATCATCCGCCGTCATGACGGATAGCAATGACGGCGCAGTTCCCTCGAAACCATTTCAGCCACGCTGTCTGGTCATCGACCTCGAAGTCGGCAAGAAGAATGGGCGCCTCCAGCAAATCGGTGCGCTACGCGCCGACGGTGACGAGCGCCTGCACTGGCGGGGCGGCGAATCCGGTGCCGGACTCGACCAACTCGATGCGCTGGCCGACGGCGCGGCCTTCGTCCTCGGCCACAACATCATTGGCTTCGATCTGCCGCAACTTGCCTCCTTGCGCCCCGGACTGCAACTGCTCGGGCTGCCTGCCGTTGACACGCTGCGCCTCAACCCGCTCGCCTTTCCGCGCAATCCCTACCATCACCTGGTCAAGCACTATCAGGATGGTCCGCTCGCCAGCGGCTATCGCAACAACCCGCTGAAGGATGCGGAACTCGCCCTGAACCTTTTTCGCGATCAGCAAGATGCGCTGCACGCCCTCAATACTGAAGCCCCGCGGCGGCTGGCCGCCTGGCACTGGCTGACGACCCAGGACGACACCGTCAGCGGCATGAACCGCTTTTTCATGACCCTGCGCGACAGCCCGCGCCCTTCCCGTGCCGAAGCGCGAACGGCAATCCTCGCCTGCCTCGACGGGCAGAGCTGTCAAACGCAGCGCGACGAGGTGCTGACCGATGCCGAGAACGACGGCTGGCCCTTGGCCTACGCCCTGGCCTGGCTGTCGGTGGCCGGCGGCAACTCGGTGATGCCGCCGTGGGTGCGCCACCAGTTTCCCCAGGCCGGCGAAATCGTGCGGCGTCTGCGCGATACCGCCTGCACCGACCCGAGCTGCGCCTGGTGCCGCGAGCATCACGATGCCAACAAGGCGCTGCAACACTGGTTCGGCTTCTCCGACTTCCGCCCCAAACCGGCGGACGCGGAAGGTCGCCCCTTGCAGCAAGCCATCGTCGAAGCGGCCATGGCGGGCAGCCATGTGCTGGGCATCCTGCCCACCGGGACCGGCAAGTCGGTGTGCTACCAGATTCCGGCGCTTTCGCGCTTCGACAAGACCGGCGCGCTGACCGTGGTCATCTCGCCGCTGGTGGCACTGATGGCCGACCAGGTCGCCGGCCTCAGGAACCGTCACGGCATCGATTCCTGCGAGGCGCTCAACGGCTTGCTTTCCATGCCCGAACGCAGCGACGTACTCGACCGCGTGCGCCTGGGCGACATCGGCATTCTGATCGTCTCGCCCGAACAGTTGCGCAACCGCACCTTGCGCCGTGTGCTGGAGCAGCGCGAAATCGGCGCCTGGGTGCTCGATGAAGCCCATTGCCTGTCGAAATGGGGCCACGACTTCCGCCCCGACTATCGCTACGTCAGCCGCTTCATCAAGGAAAGGGCCGGCGCCGGCGCGGTGCCGCCGGTGCTGTGCCTGACCGCCACGGCCAAGCCCGATGTCATCGCCGAGATCCTCGCGCATTTTCGCGAGAAAGTCGGCATCGAACTGACTTGCATGGATGGCGGCGCCAACCGCCACAACCTCGACTTCCTGGTGGCGCCCACCAACCCGGCGACCAAGTTCGACGACGTGCACCGCTGGATCGAGGCGGAACTGCCGGCGGGCGCAAGCGGCGGCGCCATCGTCTATTGCGCGACGCGCAAACGGACCGAGGAGATTGCCGCCTTCCTGCGCGACAAGGGACTGACGGCGGGCTGCTTCCACGCCGGACTCTCGCCCGAAGTCAAAAAGAACATGCAGGCCGGTTTCATCGGCGGCGAACTGCGGGTGATTGCCGCCACCAATGCCTTCGGCATGGGCATCGACAAACCCGATGTGCGCCTGGTGATCCACGCCGACATTCCCGGCTCGCTGGAAAACTACCTCCAGGAAGCCGGCCGCGCCGGGCGCGACCAGGAAAATGCGCGCTGCGTGTTGCTCTATACCATGGAGGACGTGGAGCGCCAGTTCGGCATGTCGGCCCGCTCGCGGCTGTCGCAAAAGGAAATTCGCGCCATCCTCAAATCGCTGCGCCGGCTCGACAGCAGGAAGCGCCGGGAAGGCAAAGGCGGTGACGAGGTGATCGCCACCTCCGGCGAGATTCTGGCCGAGGACAGCGATGCCGATTTCGTGCGCGACTCGGCCACCGACGACACCCGCGTGCGCACCGCGATTTCCTGGCTGGAGGAATCCGCCCTGCTCAGCCGCGAGGAAAACCGGGTGCAGATATTCCCGTCGTCGCTGCGCGTCATGTCGATCGACGAAGCGCGCAAGAAGCTGCTCGGCAAAACGATTGCCGAAGACTACAAGCGGCAACTGCTCGCCCTGGTCGACGCGCTGATCGCCGCCGATGCCGACGAGGGCATCTCGACCGACGAACTGTTGGGCGTCGCCGGACTGTCCTCCACTCGCTTGCGCAAGGCCTTTGCCGATCTGGAAACGCTGGGACTGGCCAGCAACGATGCTGCGCTCACGGCCTATGTGCATGTCGGTACGCCACACCCCTCGAAGGCGCGCCTGGAAGCCGCCGCGCGGCTCGAAGCGGCGCTGATCGCCGAGCTGCGCGCCGCCGCGCCGGATCTGGCCAAGGGCGAAAGCGTGCCCTTACACCTGCGCCTGGTCTGTCAGCATCTGAAGAACGCCGGCCACGCAAGCGCTCTGCCGGACAGCGTGCGTCGACTGCTGAAAAGCCTGTCCGCCGACGGCCGCGACGAGGAAGGCGGCAGCGGCAGCCTGGGCCTGCGCCGCTTGAGCGAAGAAAGCCTGCAGGTCACTTTGCAGCGCGACTGGCCGGCGCTGGAAATGACGGCCGATCTGCGTCGCCTGGCGGCGCAACACCTGCTCGACCATCTGCTGGCGCGCCTGCCGGCCGGCGCGCGCGGCGCCGATCTGCTGGCGGAAACCACCATGGGACACCTGAGCGCGGTGATCGAGGGCGACATCGACCTGAAGCAGAGGGTGAAAGACCCGCAAAAACTGATCGAACGCGCCCTGCTCTGGCTGCACGAACAGGAGATCATCCGCCTCAACAAGGGGCTGACCGTGTTCCGTCCGGCCATGACCATCCGCCTCGACAGCGACTGGAAGAAGCAGTTCGGGGCCACCGATTTCGCGCCGCTCAAACTGCACTACGAGGAGCAGGTGCTGCAAATTCACGTCATGGCCGAATACGTCCAGCTCGGCCTGGACAAAATAGCGGACGCACTGCGGCTGGCGAAGGACTATTTCGCCCTGACCCAGGACGAGTTCCTGCAACGCTGGCTGCCGGGACGCGACAAAGAGCTCCAACGCCAGACCACGCCGGAATCGTGGCGCGGCATCGTCGAGTCGCTGGGCAACAAGGCGCAGCGCGACATCGTCGCCGACGAACGCGAGAGCGCCAACGTGCTGGTGCTGGCCGGCCCCGGCTCGGGCAAGACGCGGGTGCTGGTGCATCGCATCGCCTATCTGGTGCGCTGTCGGCGCGAAGACCCGCGCGGCATTCTGGCGCTGGCCTACAACCGCCACGCCGCCGCGCAGATTCGGCAACGCCTCCACGCGCTGATCGGCGGCGACGCGCGCGGCGTCATCGTGCTCACCGTGCATGCGCTGGCGATGCGGCTGACCGGCACCAGCTACGCCGAACGAGCCGCCCAGGCGAAGAGCAACGGCAATGACGATTTCTTTCGCAGCGTCCTGCTCGAAGCCACGGCGCTGCTCAAGGCCGACGATCTGCCGGCCGACGATGGTGACGTGGGCGACGGAGGCGACGATGGCGGCGGAGTCAACGATGGCGGTGCCACGCGCGAGCGGTTGCTGGGCGGTTTCCGCTGGATTCTGGTCGATGAATACCAGGACATAGGCCGCGAACAGTACGAACTGATCGCCGCGATTGCGGGCCGCACGCGCGCCGACGAGGACAAGATCAACCTGCTTGCCGTCGGCGACGACGACCAGAACATCTATGCCTTTGCCGGAGCTTCGATCGAGTTCATCGGTCGCTTCGAGACCGACTACAAGGCGAAGCCGGCGTATCTGATCGACAACTACCGCTCCACTGCGCACATCATCGCCGCGGCCAACGCCTTGATCGCCGCCGTGTCGGGCCGCATGAAAACCGCGCATCCGATCCGCATCGACCGTCTGCGCAGCAAGGCGCCCGCCGGCGGCGACTGGCAGCAGCGCGACAGGGTCGGCCAGGGGCGCGCACAGATACTGCCGGCCGGCGCGGACGCATTCAGCCAGGCGATGGCGGTGATGGCGGAGTTCGAACGCATGGCAAGCCTTGACCGCGACTGGAACTGGGCGGCCTGCGCCGTCATCGCGCGGGAGTGGAAATGGCTGGAGCCGGTGCGCAGCTATTGCGAGTGGCGCGGCATTCCGGTGCAACTGGCCAGCGAAGACAGCGGCCAGTTCTGGCGCTTGCGCGAAACCCAGGCATTGCTCGCCGCCATCGCGGCGCGCAAGTCGCCGCTCGTCACCGCGCAGCAACTCGAGCTCTGGCTGCATGAGCACGCCATCGCCGGCAATCCTCACCATGCGCTGCTGGCCGGGGCGCTGGCCGACTACGCGCTGGAAAGCGGCGACGCAGAACTGCCTGCCGCACATTTTCGCGAATGGCTGTCCGAATGGGGGCATAAGGCACGTCAGCGACAAAACGGTTTGCTGCTGGTCACCGCGCATGGCGCCAAGGGGCTGGAGTTCGACCACGTCATGGTGCTCGACGGCGGCTGGAAAAGCGGTCGCAACGAAGACCCGGCGGCCGTCACCCGCCTTTACTACGTGGCGATGACCCGGGCCAGGAATACCCTCTGCCTCTCTCGCCTCGCTGGCCTCAATGCGCCGCATCACCCGCTGCTCGACAGCCTGGCGGAGGGGCCGCATCTGCTGCGCCGAGCGCCGGTCGATCTGCCACCAGCCCCGCTGGAACTGCAACGTCGCCATATCCTGCCATCGCTTGGGGATATCGACCTTGGCTACGCAGGACGCAAGCCGGTGACCGATGCCATCCATTCCACCATCGCCCGCCTGTCGTTCGGCTCGGCGCTGCGCCTCGAAGCGACGGGCAAGGGCTGGCGATTGTTGAACGAGCAGCGCAATGTCGTCGGCAAGATGGCGAGAGATTTCAAGCCGCCGGAAGGCATGCACTGCATCAATGCCAGCGTGCACTGCATCCACGTTCGCGACAAGGTGCAGTCCGATCCGGAGAAATATGGCGAGCCGCGCTGCGAGCGCTGGGAGGTCGTCGTGCCGGAGTTGATCTTCGCGCCCGGAGAACAGGGATAATGGCGGAACTTGCGCGGCCCTCCCGCCGTCTCACCATCCGCTACGGCGAGGAGAGCGTTTTTTGCTCGACCGCCTTGTAGCGCAGTTGCTTCATCAGAGCCGACTTTTGACGCATCCCGACCTCCATGAACTTTTTCGCCGCTCTCGACGCATCTTGAACACGCCGGCCCCGCGCCCGCTGACCGCTTATCGCCCCTATTGGGCCAAGCGCTTCGGCACCGCCCCCTTCCTGCCCATGTCGCGCGCCGAAATGGACAAGCTGGGTTGGGACGAATGCGACATCATCCTGGTCACCGGCGACGCCTATATCGACCACCCCAGCTTCGGCATGGCCCTGGTCGGCCGCCTGCTCGAAGCCCAGAGTTTCCGCGTCGGCATCGTCGCGCAGCCTGACTGGCACTCGGCGGACGATTTCAAGCGCCTGGGCAAGCCGAAACTGTTCTTCGGCATCACCGCCGGCAACATGGATTCGATGGTCAACCGCTACACCTCGGATCGCAAGATCCGCTCCGACGACGCCTACACGCCGAACGCCGCACCCGACCGCCGCCCCGACCGCGCCGTGATCGTGTATTCGCAGCGCGCCCGCGAGGCCTACCCCGAAGTGCCGCTGGTGATCGGCAGCATCGAGGCGTCCTTGCGCCGCATCGCGCATTACGACTACTGGTCGGACAAGGTGCGGCGCTCGATCCTGCCGCACTCCAAGGCCGACCTGCTGATCTTCGGCAATGCCGAGCGCGCACTGGTGGAACTCGCCCATCGCCTGGCGAAAGGCGAACGAATCGGCGAGATACGCGACCTGCGCGGCACCGCCTTCATGGTGCCGCATGGCTGGCTGCCGGGACCCGACTGGGCCGAGGCCGACTCGACCACGGTGGATACGCCGGGAGCGGTCCATGCGCATCCCGATCCCTATGCGATGCAGGCCACGGCGCCGACCCTGAAAGTTGGCGCTGGCGACCCGGCGATCGTGCGCCTCGTCGGCCGCGCCGAGCGCCTCGCGCAGCATAAGGCGGCCCGCGCGCACACCGCGATCCGCCTGCCGTCATACGAGCAGGTGCGCGACGACCCGGTGCTCTATGCCCACGCCTCGCGCACTTTCCATCTCGAATCGAATCCCGGCAATGCGCGCGCCCTGATCCAGGCCCACGGCGAAGGCGCGGCGCGGCGCGACGTCTGGCTCAATCCGCCGCCGATTCCGCTGTCCACCGAAGAGATGGACCACGTCTTCGGCCTGCCCTATGCGCGTGCGCCGCATCCCGCCTATGGCGACGCGCGGATTCCGGCCTGGGAAATGATCCGCTTCTCGATCAACATCATGCGCGGCTGCTTCGGCGGCTGCACCTTCTGCTCGATCACCGAGCATGAAGGACGCATCATCCAGAGCCGCTCCGAGGAATCGATCCTGCACGAGATCGAGGAAATCCGCGACAAGACGCCCGGCTTCACCGGCGTCATTTCCGACCTCGGCGGGCCGACCGCCAACATGTACCGCATGGCCTGCAAGGATCCGAAAATCGAATCCTCCTGCCGCCGGCTGTCCTGCGTCTATCCGGACATCTGTCCGAACATGAACACCGACCATGCGCCGCTGATCTCGGTGTACCGCAAGGCGCGCGCGCTGCCCGGCATCAAGAAGATCCAGATCAGTTCCGGCCTGCGCTACGACCTCGCGGTGCGCTCGCCCGAGTACGTCAAGGAACTGGTGACCCATCATGTCGGTGGCTACCTGAAGATTGCGCCCGAGCACACCCAGGAAGGCCCGCTGTCGAAAATGATGAAGCCGGGCATCGGCGCCTACGAGCGCTTCAAGCAGATGTTCGACAAGTTCTCCAAGGAAGCCGGCAAGGAGCAGTACCTGATCCCCTACTTCATCGCCGCCCATCCGGGCACCACCGACGAAGACATGCTGGAACTCGCGCTGTGGCTGAAGAAGAACGGCTTCCGCCTCGATCAGGTGCAGACCTTCCTGCCGACGCCGCTGGCCATCGCCACCGCGATGTGGCACACGGAGAAGAACCCGTTGCGCAAAGTCACGGCGGACTCCGAGTCAGTCGCCGTGGTGCGCGGCGGACGCCAGCGCAAACTGCACAAGGCCTTCCTGCGCTACCACGATGCCGAAAACTGGCCGCTGCTGCGCGAGGCCCTGAAAGCCATGGGCCGCAGCGACCTGATCGGGCCGGGCAAGCGCCACCTGATCCCGGCCTGGCAACCGGCCGGCACCGCATGCTCCACGGCGCCACGCCGGACCCCGCCGATCGCCGATGCGAAATCTCGGCCGCAAAAGTTGGCGCTGGCGACACGGCGCGCAACGCCTGCCGCGCCGGCCAAACCCAGCCCGCCCGCGCGCCGTCATCCGGACGTGCCGAGGCACCCGCTGTCACGCCACAAGGGCGGCTGAAGGCGAAATAAACTGAGGATTTTGAGCAGGTAGAATCGGGTGGCGGAGAGGGTGGGATTCGAACCCACGGATGCCTTGCGACATCGCCTGATTTCGAGTCAGGTACATTCGACCACTCTGCCACCTCTCCGCGAGGCGCGGATTATACCCGCGAAGCGGCCGTCGGTCACAGCACGCACGGAGGGAAAGCATTGTCGAAGCCGCTTCGCCTGATCTGCTGCCTTGCCCTGGCCTTGGCGACCGCCTGCGGCCGCATCGAGCCGCCTGTGGCAGACGGCAGGCTGGTGGTTGCGGTGCGAGAGACGCCAGCCTTTTTCCAGCAGCGCGAAGGCACCGTCGCGAGCGGCTTCGAACACGACCTTGTCACCGCCTTTGCCGTGAGCATCGGTCTCAAGGCGCACTTCATCAAGGCCGCCGATCCCTATGAACTCAACGATCTGGCCCTGGCCGGCCGGGTCCATCTGGCGGCATCGATGCCGCTGGGCAACGGTTCTTTGCAGTACTCGATCCCGATCCGCAGCGTCAGCCAATGGATAGTCGGTTACGCCGATGTCCTCGGACCCGGGAAAATGTCCGATCTCGCCGGACAAACCATCGAGGTGGTAGCGGGTTCGACGCTGGCCGACACGCTGCGCGGACTGGACGAACAATCACGCCCGCTGGTCGTCGAAGTACCCGGCGTCAACGAAATGGAACTGCTGGCGCGCGTTGCGGAACGCAAGGCGGCGCTGGTCGCCGTCCACGACATCAATCTCGACCTGGGCGTCAATTTCCACCCGGAGCTGAACCCCCTGCTGCAGCTGCCGGGCAAGCTGGAGTTTGGCTGGGCCTTCGGCGCGGACGGCGCCGACGAGCTGCGCGCCAAGGCCGATGCCTTCATCGCCGCGGCACGCGCCGACGGTACGCTGGCGCGCATTCATGACCGCTACTTCGGCCACATCAAGCGCATCAATGCAGAGGGCATCGCGAAATTCCTCGACGACACGAGAACCAGGCTGCCCAACTGGCGCCACCACTTTCAATCGGCACAGGAACTCTCCGGCATCGACTGGCGCCTGCTGGCCGCCCTGGCCTATCAGGAATCGCATTGGAATCCGCTGGCGACCTCGCCCACCAATGTGCGCGGCATGATGATGCTGACCGAGGACACGGCCGATTTGCTGCGCGTCAAGAATCGCCTCGATGGCGCGGAAAGCATCCGCGCCGGAGCGCGCTACCTGGCGCAGCTGGTGGACCAGATTCCGGCCAGTGCGGAGCATCCGGATCGGCTGTGGCTGGCGCTGTCGGCCTACAACCTGGGCATGGGTCACTTCCGCGGCGCACGCGCCATCGCCAAGAAGATGAAGCGCGATCCGGACGTCTGGTACGAAATGAAGCAGGTTCTGCCGCAACTGGCGCGGCCGGAAATCTATGCCCGGCTCAAGAGCGGCGCCGCGCGCGGCGGCGAGGCGGTGATCATGGTGGAGAACATCCGCAGCTACTACGACATCCTGCGTCGCTTCGAACCGGCCCACGACGCGCCTTTTTCGACGCAGCCGGCGTTCAGGCAGCGCGAATTGCCTCGGTCCCGCCCATCCATGGCCGCAGCGCCGCAGGAACCGTGACGCTGCCGTCCGCGTTCTGGTAATTCTCGAGCACCGCAACCAGTGTGCGACCCACCGCGAGGCCGGAGCCGTTCAACGTGTGCAGCAGCTCCGGCTTGTTCTTGTCGTTCCTGAAGCGGGCCTGCATGCGCCGGGCCTGGAAGGATTCGAAGTTGGAGCAGGAGGAAATCTCGCGATAAGTGTTCTGCGCCGGCAGCCAGACTTCGAGGTCGTAGGTTTTCGCCGCGGAAAATCCCATGTCGCCGGTGCATAGCGCCACCTTGCGGTAGGGCAGTTCGAGCTTCTGCAATACCGCCTCGGCATGGCCGGTGAGTTCTTCGAGCGCCTCCCACGACTGATCGGGGCGCACCATCTGCACCAGTTCCACTTTGTCGAACTGGTGCTGGCGGATCATGCCGCGCGTGTCCTTGCCGTAGCTGCCGGCCTCCGAACGGAAGCAGGGCGTGTGGGCGACGAACTTGAGCGGCAGCACATCGGCCATAAGAATCTCGCCGCGCACCATGTTGGTCACCGGGACTTCGGCGGTCGGAATCAGATAGAGCTTGCTGCCGTCGCTGCGCGGCACCATGAACAGGTCTTCCTCGAACTTCGGCAGCTGGCCGGTGCCGAACATGCTCTCGGGATTGACCAGGTAGGGCGTATAGACCTCGGTGTAGCCGTGCTCGTCGGTGTGCAGATCGAGCATGAACTGCGCGAGCGCGCGATGCAGGCGGGCGATCAGCCCCTTCATGACCGTGAAGCGGCTGCCGGAAATCTTCACCCCGGCCTCGAAATCCAGGCCGCCCAGTGCGGTGCCGAGATCGACGTGGTCGCGCGGCGCGGCGATCGCGCGCGGCGTGCCCCAGCGCAGAATTTCGACGTTGCCGGTTTCGTCCTTGCCGACCGGCACGCTCTCGTGCGGCAGGTTGGGAATCAGTTCGAGAAAGCTATCGAAGCGCGGCATCAGTTCCGCCAGCGCCGCCTCGCCGGCCTTGAGCTCGTCGCCCAAGCCGGCGACTTCGGCCATCACGGCGGAGGCGTCCTCGCCCTTGCCCTTGAGCATGCCGATCTGTTTTGACAGCGTATTGCGTTTGGCCTGCAAGTCCTGGGTGTGCACCTGCAGGCGCTTGCGCTCGGCTTCCAGCGCTTCGAAAGCCGCGGTGTCGAGCGTCACGCCGCGCAGGGCCAGGCGCTCGGCGACGAAGGGAAGATTGGTGCGAAGGAGTTGAATGTCTAGCATTTTTAAAACCTATTTAGCCACAGAGGACACAGAGATCACAGAGAAAAGCGTTTGATGCCGTCGGTCAGTTTTTGTTGGCCAAAATTGACCAAAAGGCCACGTTTCATACCGGACGCTTTCAAGTAGGACAAGACCTGAGCTGCTGCCACTTCCGGCAGCTTGTGCTGCGACTTTAGCTCCACTACCACCTCATCGGCAACAATGAGGTCGAGGCGCTGGCCGCTTATGTTCTTTTCCTTGTACCGTACGACAATATCAACCTGGCGGCGGATCGGCAGACCACGCAGTGAAAGTTCGTGACACAGCGCTTCTTCATAAATCGACTCGAGCAGCCCCGGACCGAGAATCCGATGTACTTCGATCGCCGCCCCAATAATCCGCTCCGTCACTTCATCCGACATGTCTTTCTCTGTGCCCTCTGTGTCCTCTGTGGCTAACGGGTTTTAGCCTTTGCGTCGAGTTCGCGCAGGTGGGCAAGTTTTTCGGCGATCTTCTGTTCCAGTCCTCGTGCCACCGGTTGATACCACTGCACGGCGGGCATGCCTTCGGGCAGGTAGGTTTCCCCGGCGGCATAACCCTCGGCTTCGTCGTGGGCGTAACGGTAGTCGGCGCCGTAGCCGAGCTCCTTCATCAGCTTGGTCGGCGCGTTGCGCAAATGCTCGGGTACGCCGCGACTCTTGTCCTTCCCGACGAACGCGCGGGCGGCATTATAGGCGACGTAGGCGGCGTTCGACTTGGGCGCCACGGCCATGTAGAGCACGGCGTTGGCCAGCGCCAGCTCGCCTTCCGGACTGCCCAGGCGCTCGTAGGTGGCGCAGGCGTTGAGCGCGATCTCCCAGGCGCGCGGATCGGCCAGGCCGACATCCTCGATCGCCATGCGCACGATGCGCCGCCCCATGTAGAGCGGATCGGCGCCGCCGTCGAGCATGCGCACCAGCCAGTACAGCGCGGCGTCCGGATTGGAGCCGCGCACGGATTTGTGCAGGGCCGAGATCTGGTCGTAGAAGGCGTCGCCACCCTTGTCGAAGCGGCGCAGGTCGGCGGCCAGCGCCTGCTCCAGAAAGTTGGCGCTGACGACACGGTGCTTGGCCGTGGCTGCGGCCGTACGCAACTGCTCCAGCACGTTGAGCAGGCGTCGCGCATCGCCGTCGGCATAGCCGATCAGGCGCTCGCGCGCGTCCGGCTCGAATTCGAGTTGATCGAGCGCCCTGGTCCGCGCGCGGTCGAACAGCTCGCCCAGCTCGGCTTCGTCGAGGCTCTTCAGCACATACACGGAAGCCCGCGACAGCAAGGCGGAGTTCACTTCGAAGGAAGGATTCTCGGTGGTAGCGCCGATGAAGGTCACCGTGCCGCGTTCGACGTAGGGCAGGAAGGCATCCTGCTGCGCCTTGTTGAAGCGATGCACTTCGTCGACGAACAGTATCGTGCGGCGGCCCTGCTGGGCCATGACTTCGGCCTGCTGCATCGCCTCGCGAATATCCTTGACGCCCGAAAATACGGCCGACAGCGCGATGAATTCGGCATCGAAGCTGTCCGCCATGAGGCGCGCCAGCGTGGTCTTGCCGACACCGGGCGGGCCCCAGAGGATCATCGAATGCGGCGTGCCCGATGAAAATGCCAGGCGCAGCGGTTTGCCTTCGCCCAGCAGGTGGCGCTGGCCGATCACCTCATCCAGCGTGCGCGGCCGCATCTGCTCGGCCAGCGGAGCGTGCGCGACCGACGCCGGAAACAGGTCACTCGCCGACAACGTCGGCCCCGGCCGGTGCGACGAAGCGGAACAGCGCAGCCGGCAGTGCCGGGTTGGCCTCGAACTGGGTGAAGCGCAGGACCGTCACCTGGCCGAAGCTGTCGTGGATTTCCATGCTCACCGGGCGGTTGGCGGTGAAGCCGATCTTGACCCGCTCGAAGCTCGCATCGCCGCCCTTGGGCGTGGCCTCGACGAACTCGATGCCGTCCGCCGCGGCGCCGTCCTTGAGTACGAAGTGCTTGTCCAGATCCTGGCCTGCGAGCAATGCGGCGGGGCTGGAACCGAAGGCAGTGCCGAGCTTTTTGACCGCGACCTGGTTCAGATCGGGATCGTAGCTCCACAGCTTGTTGCCGTCGCTGACCAGCAGCTGCTTGTAGGGCTTTTCGTAGGACCAGCGAAACTTGCCGGGACGCTGTAAGGCGAAGATGCCCGCCGACTGCTGCGGCTTGCGACCCGACTTGGCGATCACGGTTTGCACGAACACGCCGCGGGCGCTGCGGTTGGTATCAAGAAAGCTCTTGAGCTGGTCGAGGCCGCCGGCCTGGACGGGAGCCAAAAAACCGTAGCCAAAAAGGGCGCAGAGGACGTGGAGGGATATCTTCATGCCGCGATTATCGCAGCCCTGCGCTCCCGGTGGTCAATCCTGTCTTGCGGGCCCAATCACCTCGCGTCCGCCCGCACCGTTCATGGGCGAAACCAGGCCAGCCTTCTCCATGGCTTCGATCAGACGCGCGGCGCGGTTGTAGCCGATGCGCAGATGGCGCTGCACCAGCGAGATAGAGGGCCGCCGCGTCTTAAGCACCACTTCGACGGCTTGGTCGTACATCGGGTCGGACTCGGCATCGCCTGCCGTGTCACCAGCGCCAACTTCCGTGTCGTCAGTTGCCGGACCGTCGAGCAGGCCGTCGATGTAGTCCGGCGGCCCGACCTTCTTCAGATGATCGACGACGTGATGCACCTCCTCGTCGGCAACGAAGGCGCCATGCACGCGAACCGGCAGGCCGGTACCCGGCGCCAGGAACAGCATGTCGCCCTGGCCGAGCAGGGCTTCGGCGCCCATCTGGTCGAGGATGGTGCGCGAATCGATCTTGCTCGATACCTGGAAAGCGATGCGGGTCGGGATGTTGGCCTTGATCAGGCCGGTGATCACATCGACGCTGGGCCGCTGCGTCGCCAGGATCAGGTGGATGCCCGAAGCCCGCGCCTTCTGTGCCAGGCGCGCGATCAGTTCCTCGATCTTCTTGCCCACCACCATCATCAGGTCGGCCAGCTCGTCGATCACCACGACGATGTAGGGCAGCGGCTCCAGCGGCTCGGGGCCGATCTCGGTATTCGCCGTCAGCGAGAAGGGATTGGGAATGTGCTCGCCGGCCTTCTTCGCGTCATTGATCTTGCTGTTGAAGCCCGACAGATTGCGCACGCCGAGGGCCGACATCAGCTTGTAGCGCCGCTCCATTTCGCCGACGCACCAATGCAGCGCATTGGCCGCCTTGGTCATGTCGGTCACCACCGGCGCCAGCAGGTGCGGAATGCCTTCGTAGATTGACAACTCCAGCATCTTCGGATCGACCATGATCATGCGCACGTCCTTGGGTTCGGACTTGTAGATCAGGGACAGAATCATGGCATTGACCCCGACCGACTTGCCCGAACCGGTGGTGCCGGCCACCAGCAGGTGTGGCATCTTGGCCAGATCGACCACCACCGGCTGGCCGCCGATGTCCTTACCCAGGGCCACGGACAGCGGCGAATGCATGCCGTGGTAGGCCTGCGAGCCGATGATTTCCGACAGGCGCACGATTTGCCGCTTCGGATTCGGCAATTCCAGCGCCATGCAGGACTTGCCGGGCACGGTTTCGACCACGCGGATCGACACCAGCGACAGGGCCCGCGCCAGATCCTTGGCCAGGCCGACGATCTGGCTGCCCTTGACGCCGACCGCCGGCTCGATCTCGTAGCGCGTCACCACCGGCCCGGGATGCGCGGTCAGTACCTTGGCTTCGACATTGAAGTCGGCCAGCTTGCGCTCGATCAGGCGCGAGGTGAATTCCAGGGTCTCCGCGGCCGGCAGATCGGCGGGATTGTGCGAGGGCTCGGCCAGCAGGTGCAGCGGCGGCAGGGCGCCGCCAGGAGCATCGAAAAACAAGGGCGCCTGACGCTCCTTTTCGGCCCGCGCCACGGCCTTGGGCGCGACCGGCACGACGATTTCGACAGGCTCGATCCTGACCGGCGGCAAAGGGCTTTCCTCGACCTTGCGCCGCTCGGTTTCCACCACCTCCTCGCGTTGCTCGGCGACGGCGCGGCCGTAGCGCCTGTCCTGCCAGCGGTCCCACAAGCTGCGCAGGCCGATATAGCCGCCCTCCAGCAGAACGCCGAACTTTTCGGCGATGACTATCCACGATGCACCGGTAAATAGGCTGAAGCCGATCATCGCCAGCACCAGCAAAATCAAGGTGCCGCCGGTATAGCCCAGAAACAGCGTGATGAGACGGCCGACCTCGAAACCCAGCATGCCGCCCGACCCCAGCGGCAGGGATAGCGCCAGACTCCAGAAGCGCATGGCCTCCAGGCCACAGCTGGCCAGCAACAGCATGAGAAAGCCCGACAAGGCAATCAGCAAGGGACGCCGGTCGCCACCGAACAGGCGGCTCAGGCGGTGGTAGCCCCATGCCAGCATAAAAAACGGCAGGGCCACCCACCACCAGGCGGAGAGCCCGAACAGATACAGCAGCAGATCGCTCAGCCAGGCGCCGAAGCGTCCGCCCGGATTGACGATGCGTTCCACCACGGCCGCGTGCGACCAGCCTGGATCTGCCTTGTCGAAACCCCAGAGCACCAGCCCCAGATAAAGTCCGATGAGGCCCACCAGCAGCCAGCGCGCCTCATGCACCAGCAAGGCGATTTTTTCCGGTAGCGGAGTCGAAGCGGATTCGGATGTGCTGATAGCACTCATGGCGAGGAGCGGATCGGGCGTTCCACCCGGACCGAAATGACGGACACTGGCAAATTATGGCGGTCCGTCGGGGTGCTCAAGCCAAAAAAAAGCCGACCAAGTCAGCCTT
Organism: Sulfuritalea sp.; assembly: GCF_031426875.1. Lineage (NCBI taxonomy): Bacteria > Pseudomonadati > Pseudomonadota > Betaproteobacteria > Nitrosomonadales > Sterolibacteriaceae > Sulfuritalea > Sulfuritalea sp. Next base: position 53,440 of record NZ_JASJPC010000012.1, on the reverse strand, counting down.
TGTTCCGCTCTTGCGGCAAGAGATCGGACGCCAACTCAGCCTGCAAGCCGCGACCGATCCTTCCCAAATGCAGATTACCGAGTACCCAGTGCGGCCTTGGCCAGTTGCTGGATGTCGGGATTGTTAGGCTGGCGCGCGAGCATGTTGCGAGCCACCATCTTCAGATCGTCGGCCATCCCATGTTCCTGGAACACCGAATACAGGAACAACTCCGGCGTCACATCGTCAGGCGCCGCTGCCGCCCGCATGGATTCATAAGCGGCCACCGCATCGGCAACTTCGTCCTTGCTCGCCGCGGTCTCCGCCTTCGCCGAGCGCACAACAAGGCCGCCCACCCGTGAAGTGTTCATCAGTTCGGAAATGCGGGCCAGCTTTTGCGGCACCGCGGCCGGCAATTGCACCACCTCTGGCTTGCTGCCTTTGAGCAATTCACCGCCCGCCGAGGTCGCGACAAAACTGCCCGGCCCTACCCATGACTCCTGGCGACTGGCCGTGGTGTAGCTGATGCGGATCTTGCTGGCAGCCGTGGCCAGCACGACCTTGTCACCATGACGCAACCTCATATAGGGCTGAGCCTTGCGCGCCGGGCCTTCCTTGCTTTGGTAACTCACCTCACCCTGCAAGGCGTTTACCAGGGCAACATCGCCGGCTGCCTCCTGCGCAAGAACTCCACCCGTCACCAGCGCGGCGACAGCCAGCGCACTCATTTGAAAGAAGGTTCTGAATATCATGGCGGTCACCAATTGGGAACGAACTCGACCCGACGATTCATGGCACCGGTCGGGTTATCGGTGTCGCGCAACTTATCGCTGGAAAGCCCTGCTGTCTCGATATTGCTCAATCCGAACTCGGCCTCCAGGAAACTCTTGACCGACTCGGCTCGGTTCTTCGACAAACGACGATTTGTCGCCTCACTGCCCGTAGCGTCCGTGTGACCCTCGATTGCCAATGACTGCCAGACACCGGCTTTGCGTTGCAGCGCAGCGCCCACCGACCTCAGGAAACCCTTTCCTTCTTCGGTCAGCATCGCCGAACCGCGAGCAAAAGTGATCTGGATCGTGTCGAGTGACGACTTGGGAATCACGCTCTGACAACGCAGCCCGATTTTTTCCATTTGTGCGCACTCATCCTTGAGCGCGACGATTTCTTTTGGAAACAAGGCACCTTCAACCTCTTCCACCTTGGGATTAGGGGAGTTGATGGACACCGTCTGGCGCATCTCATCATCTGCGGCGAACGCCACACCACACATGGAAGACACCAACAGCGCCGTAACAACTGCATGCTTAATCATGGCCAACCTCCGTTAATCCATTGCATCCAACTATTTGAAGTTAAAACATACAGTCACGTGCAACACCAAGTCAACGACAAATGTCACGGACGCCAGCAACTCCTGGCAAGAACAACAAACAGATAGTTCCCTCATAGTACAAATCCCGTTCATTGGCAAGCCAGTGCGTCGTTGCCGTAAGTGCCGTCGCACAATTCCATCCCCGCCAATCCGGTACTGTCGTCCACCGCCGGCTGGCCCGGCCCCGCTGACGTGACCACTCCACGACGCAACACCTTGCTGGCGTTCTCCTTCGCGAAGCCCGATTCGCGAATTTCCGTGGTCTGGTTACGGATGTCGAGATAGGCGGCATCCAAGGCACCTGTTAACTGGGCATTGGTCGCGTCGACACCGTTGTACTTGACGATCCGGTGCAAGGGATCGCCAGAAAACTCGTACTTAGGCTGCACCGCGTCGTCGCCAATCAAAAAGATGGTGCCGTCGCCGATTCCGTCGCCAAATACCTGAACCAGACCGCTGGTCTGAACGCGCAAGCCCTTGATGGTGGGGGCATTCGCATCTCCGATGACGCCATTGGCGGGAAGGGTGCGAATCGTCAGGGCGGCCGTCGGACCCAGCGGAGCGGTCGCAGTGACAAGACCTTCCGTTCCGTTCGTAATGAAGGCGCTGCCATTCGGTGCCTCCAGAGTCACATTGGCCGCCGTGATGCCGACATTGGTAGTCGTCAAATCCGATGGCCGTACCGTTCCCACTTCGATTCTGGTCGCATTGAGCCAAACCTGGTTGCCGGCACCCGCGATCAGTGAAACGCTGCCGCTGAGAGCATTGAGATTCTTAAGGAGAATGTCTCCGGTATTTGTGAAGGCCCACAGGTTGCCCCCCACCGTCAGTACACCGCTCTCGGTAATCCCACTACCGGCCGTGACATCGAGATATCCGGAAACCGTCGATGAGGCGAGGTCAATACTCCCCGTATCATTTAGCCGAACGTCCTTGCCGCTGACAACCGTGACAGTGCCGCCAAAGTCATTCCCACTGTCTAGAGTGATGTCGTTGGCCGCCCCTGCCGAGAGGCTGGTGGTGCCGGTGATGGCCAAGTTGCCCGAGTCGGTGATGGCGTCAGCCGCCGTAACAACGAGGTTGCCGCTGACGGTGGTGGCGGCAAAGTCGATCGCCCCGATATCGTTGAGCGTCACGTTGCTGCCGCTGACCACCGTGACGGCACCGCCAAAGTTGTTGGCATTGTCGAGAACGATGTTGTTGGCCGCCCCTGCCGTGAGGCTGGTAGTGCCGGTGATGGCCAGGTTGCCCGAATCGGTGATGGCGTCAGCCGCCGTAACAACGAGGTTGCCGCTGACGGTGGTGGCGG
>NZ_JASJPC010000012.1:49357-50677 GCF_031426875.1 Sulfuritalea sp. | reverse complement strand
AGTTGTTGGCATTGTCGAGAACGATGTTGTTGGCCGCCCCTGCCGTGAGGCTGGTGACGCCGGTGACGGACAGCGCGCCGCTGTTGGTCATTCCGGCGGCAGTGACGTTCAGGTTTCCGGACAAGGTGATGGCCTGAAGGTCCAAGGCAGTGGCATCAACCACTGTCACATTGGCCAATCCGCCCGCACCCCCAAAGGCCACCGTCCCGGTGAAGTTGTTCCCCGCATTGGCCACGCCAATCGATGCACCCACCGCATTGGCGGTGAAACTCGAATTGCCTCCTATCGTCAGCGCCCCGGTGTTGCTGATGTCGCCCGTAGTCGCAGTAGCCGTCAGATCTCCCGTAATGCCTATCGCGCCCAGGTCAAGCGCGCTCGAGTCCACAACCGTCACATTCGCACCGTTCGCTACCGAGAGTGCGCCACCAAAATTGTTTCCTGCTTGATCCAGAGTAATGCTGTTACCAGCGCCAGGCGTCAGAGTCGTCGTCCCCGCGATGAAGAGATTCCCTGAATCGGTGATGGCCCCGGCCGCGGTGACCACCAGGTTACCGCTCACGGTGCTCGCGCCAAGATCGATCGTCCCGGTGTCGTTGAGCGTTACATTGTTGCCGCTGACAACCGAGACGGCACCGCCGAAATCGTTGGCGTTGCCTAGGGTAATGTCGTTTGCTGTCCCCGCGTTAAAGCTGGTGGTACCGGCGATAGTCAGGACGCCGGAGCTGGTGATGCTGCCGCCGGCGTCGGTGGCGGCGTTGCTGGTGTTGATCGCGAGTGCCCCGGCGTCGGTCAGGGTGCTCAGCACCGCGCCGCCCGTGCCGGTGCCGGCGCCGGTGTTCACCGTCAGCGTGATGCCGGTGCCGGCAATCGTGGTGGCGTCGGCCTGGCTGAAGCCCTGGGCGCCCGCGCCGTCCTGGTTGGCCAGCAGATTGACCGCGCCGGCGCCGGCGGTGATGCCGCCATCGACCGCCAGGGCGTCTTGCGCATTGAGGCTGACCGCGCCGCCGTTGCTGGCGATCGCGCCGCCCGCGGTCAGGGTGCCCGCCGCCGTGGTGGCGATATCCACCAACCCGCCGGCCGTGGTGATGGCCCCCAGCGTCAGCGCCCCGGCGTCCCGCAGGTAGATCGCGCCGGCGCCGTGGGTGGTCGCCACGACCCCGGTTTGATTCGCCGCCAGGTTGATCTCGGTGCCCGCCGCGCCGATGTCGCCGGTGCCGGTGGTGAGGGCCACGCTGGTGCCGCTCAGCGTGCCGGTCGCCGTGCGCGTGATGCTGCCGCCGGCGTCGGTGGCGGCGTTGCTGGTGTTGATCGCGAGTGCCC